>NZ_KE386624.1:135327-192826 GCF_000428105.1 Bacteroides pyogenes DSM 20611 = JCM 6294
AACGGCTTTAATGGGTGTAATGCAAAAGCAGAGCCTCTGTTTCAAACGAAGAGAGTTTCCGTTTTTCCCCAACGGAAGCTCTGTTTTTCCCGAATGGAGGTTCTGCTCATCTTAATAAAGTTTTTATTGCATTGAAACAAGAAATCGGTTTCACCCGCAGAAACACTTTGTTTCATCAGCAAGAACACTTTGTTTCATCAGCAAGAACAGCTTGTTTCATCAGCAAGAACAGTTTGTTTCACCGGCAAGAACAGTTTGTTTCACCGGCAAGAACAGTTTGTTTCACCGAAACGAAACGCTTTTTCATTGCCGTGTTCAATTACAACAAATACTGGGCACTTTGCAACGAAAGCATCTCTTTGGGAACGGCGGCGAGTATCTCCTCTTTCAATACCGCAAGCAAGCTGATACGAATAAAGTCTTTGTCGGTAACAAGCACGATTTCGCGCGTAGGACGGGGAATGGCGAACGGGCGCACCAGCTCGCGCTGTTCATCGGTGAGTTGCAGGAAAGCCAATTCGGGGATGAACGTGATTCCCTTGCCGCTCTCCACCATCCGCATAAACGTTTCCATACTTCCCAGACGGTAGGCCATCTGGCTGACCTTCACTGCCTCCATGCGGCAAAACTTCACCAGCTGGTCGCGGAAGCAATGTCCTTCATCGAGCAGCCACAGGCGCTCGCCCGTCACGTCCGCCGTGCGGATGAGTTCTTTCTTAAACAACGCCTCCCCGCGCGAAACGTAAGCATAGAACTGCTCGTAAAACAAAGTTTCCTCCCTCAGCATGCGGTCGTCCGACCTGCTGGCAACAATCGCCGCATCCAATTCGCCCGCATGAAGCGCCTGTAGAATGTCGTGCGTTTTCATTTCCGTCACCCGGATATCCAGCTCCGGATATTTCTCTATCAACTGAGGGAAAAAGCGAGGAAGCAGATAAGGAGCAATCGTAGGCAGCACTCCCAAACGGAAAGTACCGGACACGGCTTGCTTCTCCTCACTGATTATCTCCTTTACCTGCGCCGCCTGAGACAGTACGACACGCGCCTGCCTGATTACTTTCTCTCCCACGGCGGTGGGGCAAACAGGCTGAACCGTTCTATCGAACAACTTCACTCCCAATTCTTCTTCAAGCTTCTGAATCATCGCGCTCAAAGTGGGTTGCGTCACCCGGCAATGCTCGGCGGCACGCGCAAAATGGCGGAAGCGGTCCACCGCCAAAATATACTCCAATTGCTGTATCGTCATCTATAAAAGGTTATTTATACATAGAAATATTCTATGCAAAGATAGAAATTTTCAGTTTGACACCAACTACTATTTCCGCTATCTTTGCAACAAGATAAAAAAAGAATCAGTATAAATCATTTAAAAACAAAAGAATATGAAAACATTAGCATTTATCCAATTGACCGAGTCGGAAGCAAACAAAGTAGTAAGCTCTTTGCAGCAGTTATTGGCCGACTTCCAGATTTATTACACCAACCTCCGCGGTTTCCACTGGAACATCCAAGGGCCCGAGTTCTTCGTTCTCCACAGCCAGTTTGAAAAGATGTACGACGACGTAGCCGAAAAGGTGGACGAAATTGCCGAACGCATTCTGACACTGGGCGGTACCCCCGCCAGCAAATTCAGCGATTACCTGAAACTGGCAAACATCAACGAAGTGGATAAAGTCACCGACGGAGCGGAAGCCTTGCAACACGTACTTCAGTCCATCAGCCTACTTATCGGCGAAGAGCGCAAAGTGCTTTCAGTAGCTTCTCAAGCGGGCGATGAAGTAACCGTTGCGCTGATGAGCGACTACCTGAAAGAACAGGAAAAACTGGTTTGGATGCTGACGGCATACAGCAAGAAGTAAAAGCAGAAACAAAAAAAGAAACGACATTCGGGCAAAAGCAAAAGAGGGTGTGTGAAAACTCAATTTTTAAGAAGATGAACTTTTAATTTGAAATTTGAACATCCTAACAGACTAAAGAAGGGTCGTATCATTACTCAAAACAGAGTTTGATACGGCCCTTTAAAATCGGACAGACTTGGGCGGCGCTATGTGGAAAACACGTAATATAGCCCAAGTACCTCCCTCTTCATAAGCTTCTCCGGCGGGTATTTTCATCGCGATCTGTTTGGCATTATAAAGCTCACTTTTAAAATCATAAGTCTCTATGGGGCAGCGGACAAGCTGATGTTCGTAGTCGTCCGAATCGGTGATATATACACTCGTCACCTCATTCTTGCTATTTACTTCCGCACCCCAAAGAGTGATTGCATGCAACGCTCCTCCCAAGCCTACATGCGTTTTAATTTCGAGCCCCATAGCCGCCCCCATCTTGAGCCGGTTGAGCAAGTTTTCGGAGAAAATCTGCAATGCCTCTTCCTCTGTAGCCATATTCTCCCAATCATCATAAGAGAGAATGTATTTCTTACTGTATTCTACCGGCTCTCCTTGCATGTTTTTAAGGTAGCCTCCCGTACCGGGCATGGGATATGAATGGTTGGCTAAGGCGGCATTCTCACCTTCGATGTACCAAATCAGACCGGTAGTAATATTCCCTCCGCGTTCGGGAGCCATAAATTTGGTGATGGCGTCATCGAATATAGCCGACTTGTATGGACCTTTGCCTATGCCGTTTGGGGTACCTTCGGGCAATTCATTGCCACCTTCAGTATATCTGTCTTGCCACCACTGAAGCATATTGGAGGCTGTGATAAGCCAACAGGCCATGATGTCCTGCGGTTTTTTCAGCTTATCCACATCATGCCAGCCATGTTCCACCGTCACCCCTTGAGCAAAAACACGACGATCCGCAGCATCGGTATTGCCGGGCTTATTCTCTTCATCCTTCTTCCCATCCTTTTCTTCCGTTTTCCCCCTCTCGGTTTCCTCAGGCTTCTCCTGTTCGATTTCAGCCTCAACGTACTCTTCGCCCTCACAGCCGGTAAACAATAGAGACAAAGTGAACAAGGCAAGAAATAAGATGGTGCAATAATGCGGTTTGGCAGGTTGCTTTATGAAGTTTAGTATCATTCGTCTTATATTTAGAGAGATTTATCATCGCAAAAATCGGCGCAAAGATAAGTATTTTTCAGCATTTTTTTAAAGAATGCTTTTGATTATTTTTCATCGGATTTAAGGATGAGGGATTATAATAAACTTCTTAGTACACCATAAACCCGGCAATCCATGTTTCTTTGCCGGATTCCCGGTTTATTCCTCTTTATTCCCTACCTTCATCAAAGCAAGCCCGACGACAATCCAAAACAATTCCCGCACCCGGGTAATCAAAGCGGCATACACTCCGTAAGCGCCCGAAAGAGAAAGTCCGCTCACGGCAAGCGCAAAACCGCCCTCACGTCCGCCCAATTGCATGGGCAAAAAGAACAACAGGTTCGCCAACAACGAAGAGAATGCGGCAATCAGAATGCAATTGAGAAAGCTTACATTCGTAGTCAGCACATTTAAAATCAACCAAACCTCCAGGCAACTCAGCACACGCGCCACATACTCCAACAAAAGAGCTCCGTAAAAACTCCGTTTGTTTTGCTTATGCAAAAGAGCGATCTGGCGGTCGATGTTTTCCAATTGTACCCGATGCGACTCGGCAAAGCGAACCGCTTTCTTTTTCAAGAAAGGTATCCGGCCACCCAACCGGGTGAGGGCGACCGCCATTCCGTGCCGATAGCCTTTGAGCAAGAGCAGACCGAGCAGCAAACAAAATACGGTGATGCCTCCAAGCACGATCCCCATTGCCGGGCCTACAGGATATAAGCAGACATAAAGCAAAACCGAACTGATCCAAAAGCAGAAATGCGAGAAGATATGTGTCATTACGTAAAGTATCACAGACGATGTAGCTCTTTCCATCCCGACATAGGGCTTCAGCTCCATCATCCGGTAGGGTTCGCCTCCCATCAGCCCGACGGGAGTCACATAATTCAGAGCGAATCCCGTAACGGTATACTTGAAAAGACGCAGAAACGGCACTTTCGGTTTACCGCCACTGCCTATAATGACATGCCACGACAAGGTATTGATGAGGTAGACGAACAGCCACAGAAGGAAAATCAAAGGCAGATAGACGCCTGCACGCCTCAGATTAGCCCAGAGTTCCCGATAATCCATATCGAAAGTGAGGATCATAATCAAAACAGCCACCACCCCAAAGAGCAGAAACAGATTGCGGTATTTATTTTTCATCTCATCGAATGTAGTTGTAGTATGTATCGAAAAAACGCTTGAATTTCTTGCTTTTCATCAGCCCTTTTTCAAAAATCAGAATCCCGAAAAGTGCGCAGGCCACTCCAAGCACGACATCAATAATATAATGGTGGCAGGAATAGACGGCTGTAGCCCAAATACCCGCCATAACAACAGCGAAAAGGGCGATGACATACCATCTGCACCGATGAATAACGGCATAGACCAGCGCGACCACCATATATGCCGCATGCAGGGAAGGCACGGCCGCAAACACATTTGCGTTACGTCCGTAAATAGAGCCGAATATATTCATCCCCACCAGCGAATCGAATCTACCGAGTCCCGCCACATTACCCGGAGTATTCAGCACAGGTTCGAATCCGTATTCGATGGCATACCACGGAGGAGCCGCCGGATACAGATAATAGCCCACAAAACCGATAAGGTTGACAAACAGGAACACCATCGAAAACCTCAGATATGTTCTCCGGGCTTTCGTGAGATACAGCCAGATGCCGAACGCTATGGGAACAGGTACCCAGCAAAGATAAAAGATTCCTGCCAGAGCGTCTGCGAACGTCCAATGGCGTATGGCGAAATATTCGCAGGGAATGAGCAGATCGCCCTGATACGTTATGCCGAACAAGCTCTTCTCCAAATGATACAATCCGGCCACATCCACCGGGTTAACCTCGTAATTGGGCCATATCCGCATCCAATCGTACGAAATGCCGAAAACAGCAAAAGGAAGCAAAGCGACAGCCAGTTTGCGGGTAGGCAAACCCGAGAAAAACAACAGCAAGTAAAGCCCCGCCATAAAAACGTGCTCCGGACGAAGCCCGATAAACAGCGCCGTAAGAAGGATGAAAAGAGCTGTACCCACCAATACGATTCCCGTTTCTTTCCGCGACGGCCTCTTATTTATGTTCAGCATCATAACCCGCATCTCAGTTATCTTTCTTTCGCGCGGTTATTAACAACACTTTACGACAGTGATTGATACGCACAAATGCGGTCATATTGGCAAGAACTGCAATCAGAGTCAAAGGTACGACCAAGATAAGAATAGGATCGAAAGCCGTGACATGAGCGAATATGCCTGTACACAAAGCCCCCAAAGCAGTCAGAACCACCCGTTCGGGGCGTTGCATGACTCCTACCTTGCATTCGATTCCCAATCCTTCGGCACGGGCGCGCACATAGCTCACCATCAGCGAACCGATGAGGGCGATAAACGCGATAACCGAATAAAAGAAGTACCCCTCCATCAGCAGGTAATAACACAAGCCGAAGAAAGTCACCAGTTCGCTGTAACGGTCGAGCACGGAATCATACAGAGCGCCGAACGTAGAACTCATGTTTCCTACCCGGGCCACGCGTCCATCCATCATATCGAACAGACCGGCGAAAAGAATAATGCCTCCCGCCCAACCGAGATATGCGAAATCTCCGTGTTCGGCATAAATGCTTGCGTATACAAGTATACCGGCTGCCACGGCATTCAAAAGGAAGCCTGCTGTGGTAATGAAGTTGGGAGTAATCCCGATTTTAATCATCCCCTTTATCACCGGGTCGATTATTTTATAAATCAACTGCTGTAAATAGTCTCTGTAGTTCATATTTTATTTTCTGTTTATTTTCCATTCCGCCTTTTAAACAGCCTTTTCGTATGGATGCTTCTATATACGAAAACCCGCTGCATGTTGTAATTCCAAATAAGCGCGACAAAAACCGCCACCGCAAGTTTAGGGACAATAAAGAAGTCGCTGAAATATAAACTGAGTTTGTCGCGCACCCACGGAATCTTTTCCAACGACTCGGTCAGCATATAGGTTCCCCATGTATTCAGCAGAATGCTGCAAACCCATACAAGGATAAACTTCACAGCCACGTTCGTCTTTTTCCCTTTCGACTTGAATGTCCATTTATAATTGATAACACAGTTAAGTACTCCTCCATAGATAGCCCCTGCCAGAGTGGCATACACATAATATACATCAAACAGCCTGACCAGAAGAATCGTTACCAGAAAATCGACGACCGTAGACATCTGCGCAGAGAGTTGCGCCCGTAAAAACATAAATATCCCGCCCTTACTCGAAATCGTCCGCCCGATCCGCCTCAACCAATCACCCATCTTACCCCTGCCAACAAGATAAAACTGTATAATCCTGCCAAAATATCATCCATCATCACTCCCACTCCTCCGCCAAAGCTCTCCATCTTCCGTATGCCCAAAGGCTTGAATATATCAAAGACACGAAACAGGCAAAACGCCCCGAGCACATACCAATACCAATGGACGCCATCGGGCACTGCCAACAAAGGGATCCATACGCCGACCATTTCATCTACCACCACGCGCGAAGGGTCTTCGCCCCAATAAGGCTCCAATTTGTCTGCCGCCCAAATGCCGGCAAAAGTAAATGCTGCGGCAAGAAAAAGGGTAAGCCAGCAAAGGAAGGAGTACGCAAGCGAATGATAGAGTATTATCCAAACGACGGAAGCCAGCAACGCCCCGGCCGTACCGGGCGCAACAGGAGAAAAGCCGGCACCGAAGCCTGTACCTATAAGAACTGGTAGAAAGGGCGGTTTCATTGAAAACAAGCTTGGAGAAATGAATTGTATTGATAATCTACAAAGAAGTCATAGCCAATGATTTTATATTTTTTCGTTCTTTGCTTTGAGACAATGGTTTCGACCATGAGTCATCTCGAGGCAAAGAACGAAAAAAGGAGCTGCCTTATGCCAGATAATCCGGTTCTTTTTCACCAATCATTTGACGCAAAGTCTGCTTCACCATTCTCCACTGAACAAACAAGTCGTGTTCGGGTTGATGTTCGAAGTCGTGCATCGGACTCTTGCAGAAGAACGACAGCCAAGTCTGGATGCCGCACATTCCCGCACGCATGGCCAAATCGCTGAACAGCACCAGATCGAGAGCGATAGGTGCAGCCAAAATGGAATCGCGGCAAAGGAAGTTCACCTTGATTTCCATCGGATATCCCATCCATCCGAAGATGTCGATGTTATCCCACGCCTCTTTATTGTCTTTACGGGGAGGATAGTAGTTGATGCGTACCTTGTGATAGACATCGCCATACAAATCGGGGAATTTTTCCGGTTCGAAAATGGTGTCGATAACAGATAGTTTGCTGACTTCCTTCGTTTTGAAGTTGTCCGGATCATCCAGCACTTCACCGTCTCTGTTGCCCAGAATATTGGTAGAGAACCATCCGCTTACTCCCAGCATACGCGTTTTGAACATCGGCGCCAATACCGTTTTCATCAAAGTCTGTCCGCTCTTGAAATCTTTTCCGGAGATGGGCACGTTCATCTTCTTGGAAAACTCCCACATAGCCGGCGTGTCTACACACAGGTTCGGAGCTCCCATCACGAACGGAGCGCCTTCGGCAATCGCGGCATATGCGTAACACATGCTCGGAGATATAACCTGCGTATTGTTTTCCTTCATCGCTTTTTCCATAGCGGCCAGCGACATGTGTTCGTCGGAAAGAGGAATATAAATCTCGGTACTTGCCGCCCAAAGCACAACGATGCGCTCGCAATGGTTGGCTGCCTTAAATTCGCGGATATCCCGGCGGAGTTGTTCCACCATATCCCAACGGGTAGCCGCCTGCTTAACATGCGTACCGTTCAATCGTTTGGCCCAGTTATGGTCGAAAGCCGCCGGCATCGGTTTAATGGTTTCCATTTCCTCCTTTATGCCTGCCAAATCTTTTTCTTTCAACACTTCCGCATACATGGCGGCTTCATACGCATTGTCGGGAAAAATGTCCCAACCGCCGAACACTACGTCGTCCAAACAAGTCAAAGGCACAATATCCTTAATCAGTTTTTCTTCATTGTTCTGCATACGCATGGTAGCCAATTGCGTGATAGACCCAATCGGCTTAGCCAATCCTTTGCGGGAAGCCAATGTTCCCGCAATCATAGTGGTAGCAACGGCACCACCTACTCCCGCTACCAAGACACCCAAACGTCCGGTAGCAGGTTGAACTCCCTGTTTCATACTTATTCTATTAAGATTAAACTAATTTAGTTGCAAAATTAATCTTTATTCAGAAAAAGGATGGTCTATTTCCATATAAAGTTTTCAATTAGGAGGATTTAACATTCCAACACGGCATTATCAGCCCTCGCCAATGGCAATATCCAGTGCTTGCCTACGGAAAAGCAATACGGAACCTGGTCAGTCCGTCGTCATAAGTGCGTAAAGAGAAACTGCATCCGTGCTTCGCCAGAACCTCGCGGATAAAGATAAGCCCGATGCCTTGCCCATTGGGTTTGGTAGAGAAGAACGGGGTGAAAAGTTTCGATTCGGCTTCTTTGCCGATTCCCTTGCCGTTATCCACGACTTCGATCGTAGCCGGCGAAAGCGTACGAATCACGATTTCACCTCCGTTGCCGATGCTTTCGGCGGCGTTCTTGATGATGTTCACCAGCACCTGCTCGAAAAGGGCCGCATCCATTTTCACGTCAGCCACTCCTTCGTCGATATCCAGACAGATGGCAATGTTACGTTCGGCGCACATGCCTTCCATAAACCGTTTGCAGGCAAAAGCCAGTTCGTTCGGGTTGACAAGCGAGAGCGTAGGCTCGGGAATCTTCACCACGTCGGCAAACCGGGTAATGAAACGGCTCATGGAAAAACAGCGCTCGGTACACACCCGCATCACGTCGCAGATGTCCTCCATCCCCTCGTGCGAAGAAAGTTCCTGATCTATCGTATCCAAAGTGGAAGTAATGCCGGCCGTAGTGTTATTCACCTCATGCGCTATCATACGGATCACCTTTCCGTAGGCTTTCTTTTCAGCTTTCATCACCTCGTCGGTCAGGCTTTCTATGAGATAGAAAGGATGATGAAAACCCCGGTCAATGAAAGAGGAATGGGTGCACTTATAAATATTGGAGTTGTCGAGACGAATGGTAACGGTATTGCCTTTCGGCAAACGGAACAATTCGGCTGCCAACGGCGAGTCGATTTCATTCAGTTTCTTGCCCGCCGCTTCTTCCGCCCGCACGCCCAGCATCTTCAGAGCCATCGGGTTCAGTTCCGAAACCTCGTAATCGAGAGACGTGATGACAACCCCCATAGGCGAAGCCTTGATCAGCAAATCGAGAAAATGATTCTGCTCGCGCAGGCGGAGACGCTCGTTCTTGAGTTGCTCCATCATGCGGTTGAAGATATTGACGATGTGATCGGCCTCATGTTGCCCCACAGGGCTCAATCGGCTGCTGAAATCCTGTTCGCGCAGAAGGTCCATTCCCGTCCCGATAGTCTTCAACGGTTTTACCAGTTTGCGGTAAAAGAGTATCAGATACAGCAGAGTAAAAACGATCAGTCCCTCGCCTGCATAGAAATAGGCACGGGGCATTGCATCCGTCAAGTAAAGGAATAATCCGCAGAGTAGCAGAAGCAGAAAGACGAGTATGAAAAAAAATCCCCTGATGCGCATAAAGGTCAACTGTCTATGTGATACTTCTCAAGACGGCGGTAAAGCGCGGCGCGGCTTATACCCAAAGCTGCCGCTACCTTGCTCAGGTTGCCTTTATGGCATTCCAATGCCCGGAGTATGGTTTGCCGCTCTATCTCATCCAGCGTGAGTCCTTCGGGAAGCGCCTCTCCACCTGTGCCGGAATGTTCGGGACGAATGTACTGTGAATCGAAATCGGCGGCGTCTAGCAACGGTTTTCCGGTTACCAATATGGTACGTTCCACGAGATTTTTCAGCTCGCGGATATTGCCCGGATAAGGCAAACGGCTCAGGAATTGCAGCGCGTCTGCAGAGAACTCCGTACGGGGCAGAGCGTTCTGTTCGGCTTGCCGGTCGGCAAAATATCTTGCCAGCAAGGGAATATCCTCACGACGCTCGCGCAAGGCGGGAAGTTTCACGGTAATCAGGTTGATCCGGTAGAACAAGTCTTCACGGAAAGTTCTTTCACTCACCATCTTGCGCAGGTCGGCATTCGTAGCGGACACTACGCGAACGTCGGTTTTACGGGGACGGCTATCGCCGAGCACTTCGAATGTCTGGTCTTGCAGAACCCTCAACAGCTTCACCTGGCACGAGAAGTCCAGATCGCCTATTTCATCGAGGAAGATCGTTCCTTTATCAGCCATCTCGAACCGTCCCGCACGGTCGGTCACGGCATCGGTGAAAGCTCCTTTTTTATGACCGAACATCTCGCTCTCGAACAGACTTTGCGAAATACCTCCCAGATTTACTTTCACAAACGGACCTTTGGCACGCAGGCTGTTCCGGTGCACCGCTTCGGCTATCAGTTCCTTGCCGGTTCCGCTTTCACCGGTGATGAGTACCGATGCGTTTGTTTTGGCAATGCGGGCGACGGTGTCCAATACCTCCGTCAACTCCCTGCTGCGTCCGATGATTTGCCCCCGGTCGAATGCGACAGACGTCTCGGGCACATCCTCACGCGAAACGCCCGAAAGCTGTAAAGCCGTCTCTATGCGTTGCAGCAGAGCGGCATTGTTCCAAGGTTTGGTAATGAAGTCGAAAGCTCCTGCCTGCATTCCCTGCACGGCAAGCTGTATGCTTCCCCAAGCAGTCATCAGTATCACAGGCACATCCGGACGGAATATCCTGACTTGCCGGAGCAGGGTCAGCCCCTCTTCGCCTGTGGTAGAGAGAGTGAAGTTCATATCCATCAGGATGAGAGACGGAGCCACGGAGCGCACAATCTCCATAGCCTCTTTCGGATTAGAGGCTGTTTGCGGCTCATAGCCCGCCCGTTTCAGCATGAAACTGAGCGAGGAGCGTACGGCACTGTCGTCATCGATAATTAGAATCATGGTATTTGGCATAACAAACAACAAAAATAACAATAAAATTCCACTTTCCCGGACAAGAGTAACAAAAATCACGATCCACGTTTGCGGTTCTGTACAAAGCCTTATTTCCGTTCGATGATTTTTTATCAAAACAGGATTCAAAACGAACCTTTTTACAGTACATATATACCCACCATGGTAGCCATATATACTCACCGCGGTAGCCATATATACATACCACGGCGGATATATATGCTCATCGTGCCGCCCATAGAAAGAGCACTTTATGCCGGATTGCTCCGTTTCAAAAATCCATAAGTTTCTTGAGGTGGTGTCCCCCCGTCCGGGAGAGATTACCTCCGAACGATGTCATCAAAGTCGGCTTCCAATTCCTTTCCGGTGTGGAAGTCCCAAAGCGTGAGACTTCGAATCTGATAGAAATAGTACCAATAATAATAAAGTTCGGAAATACGTTTCTTGCGTGCTTCATCCTTAGAGTTCTGGGCATCGTTCAGATCGAGCGTATTGATTTTCCCTATCAGAAATGTCTCGATGCTCGTTTTATAGCGTTGCCGGGCAATCTTATCCGCCTCTTCGGCAATGCGCAACTGTTGCGCCTGATTATTGAAATGCTCCACCAGCAGAAACACATCTTGATTGAATTTGATCTGTTCCTGACGTATTTTCGAAAGCACCACTTCGCGGTTGCTCTTTGCCACACGCACCTTTCCGCGACGCTTCCCCCAATCGAGAATAGGAATCTTTACTCCCACCTGCACGATTTGGTTATCCTGCAAGTTTTTGTAAACAGCCGGAAAGTCGCGGTGTTCTCCCGTATAACCGATACTGGCAAACAAATCGATACTGCGCAAGTCGCCGCGCGCCGCAGCTACGGCGTAGTCGGCCTCCAATTGCCGGCGCCTGATATTCCGGGCGAACGCATTCCGCTCCAACGCTTTATCCAGCACCAAATTGTACTCCATCAGCACATCGTCCACCGCATCGGGCAGCACGGGACGCAGTTTTTCTTCCTCACCTATCCCCAGAAAAGCGCGGAGCTGAAACATTTTGGCATTCAGGTCGCTGCTTGCCGTAGTCACGGCAGCTTTGGCTTTCAGGTCGGCAAGCTTCAACTGCAACAGCTCGTTTTCGGAGATTTGCCCCATTTCTCGTTTGGCAATCGCCACCTTATATAAATGCTCTGCGTTGGCCTCGTTCTGAGTGGCAGTGACCCACGTTTCTTCCGCCAGCAAAAGGTTGAAATAATAAGTTATGGCACGCATCGTCACCTCCTCCGTTGCCGTAATGAAAGCGGCTTTCGCTTCGGCGTAACGTACCGGTTCAATGCGGCGGTTCCACTTCACCTTGTTCACTCCAAAGACCGGCTGGATGAACTTCAGCGTAACGGGAACCGACATAAAGTGCCGGGAACCCTCCGAACCCAATTGTTTGATGTAATCGAGCGACGAGCTGAGCGACAGTTTACCGCCGGTGAGCCAGATATTCTGATCGACCGACAGATTGCCGGAAAGCCCCAACGTATTGTTGCGGACAAAGCTATACGATCCGTCGGGATTTTGGTACGAGCTGTACGATTTATTATAATTGGGCAGAGTACCCGACAGACTCATTTCGGGGAGTAAATCGGCGCGAAAAGTACGGTACTCCCAATAGGCTGTTTTCAGTTCATTCAACGCCACTGCCGCATCGACCGATTGGAGGCGCGCCATGGCAATCGCCTCACTCAATGTTATCGTCCGCTCCTCTTGTGCCGGGGCCATCCAAGGCAGGCAGCCCATCGCCAAAGCGAGCAGGTTCTTCTTCAAATTCATCATATCGTTATATCTCTTTGTTGTCAACTCTAATCTACTCTTCATGCAAAGCCTCGGCGGGTTGGATGCGAACGGCCTGACGCGCCGGATATAAGATACCGGCCACAATCATCAAAAGCATCAGCAAATAGGTGGCGCCCACTCCCGCAAAGAATCTGAGGAATTCCGCATCCATTGCCTTCTCCGTAAAATCCAGATGCACGAGTATATAGCAAATGACTGCGGCGGGTACGGCTGCCATCGTCAGCAAAGCAATGCCTTCCCTGTTCAATCTCGACCATATCTGCCGACGGTTGGAGCCTACCGCAATGCGAAGTCCGAGTTCGGAACGCCGTTGTTGCGTACGTATCCAAAACGTACCGACGACACCCAGAAAGATATTGGCTAAAAGGAAACTTACAAACCAGAAACGGATACTCACCCGATTGTAACTCCTTTGCTGGAAGTTTTTGCGCACATCAGCGTAATCGTGCACTCCCAGAATAAAAAGGTTGCCTACGCTCAGGTCTCTTTCGGAACGCTTCATCAAATCTTTGGCAAATGTGGAAGCAGTACCGGGCTTCACGCGTAAACAGACTTCCCATTCCCGTGGATAAAGGTCGGCATCCAATTGCGCCAAATCAGCTTCTGTGACAGGATACGCCAAATATCTGTCTCCGGCATTGGCCCAAAAGTCATTGTAACGTATCTTGGCAGAAACCGCTCCTATTTTATAGCTGTGGATAGAATCATCGGTGTACATGAAATTGTTTCCTTTCAGCCTACGGTCGCCGCGATACGAAGCGGGCCAGAAATTCTCGCCGATCACTTTATTCCCGTCTTGCAAAGCCTTCATCAGCTCATGATAGTCGCCCCCATCGGTGCTTTGGTAACGGAATACCTGAAAGAACTCCGGAGTGACCAAACGTTGGAGCACAAAGCGCTCCACGGTATCAATGCGTATATACCCCATGGAGTTGCTTCCGATGTAGGGACGGGAGTTACGGGATGCGGACACCGCCTCCACTTCCGGCAATTGCCGCAGACGGTTCATCAACTCTACAATATCTTCTCCCAATGTCGTTTTCTTGCGATCCTTAGGAATATAAGAGGCTCCGGTTTCGTTCTTTTGGCTGAGTTCCAGATAATAGGTGCCGGTAATATCAAAGCCCACCGGTTCGTAATAAGTACGCGCAGTGATATACATCCAATCTATTACATACCACAAAACCACGAAAACAATCAGCAGTTCCAGCCATAACCAAGCATTGGAACGGCGCTCATTCCACATTTGTTTTAACAATTGCATATCAGTTCAACTAATTATTTCCTGTAAATAAATTATCCTTCATTAATGGCGTTCACTATATTCGTCCGCGTCACTCTCCATGCGGGAATGCCTGCGCTCAGCAGATTGAGCAGGAAGCAAAACAAGAAAGCCAGCAGAAAAACAGCAGGATCGAACAGCAGGACGACACACATCGCCCGCCAGTCGTTGACGCCTGTGCCCAGAAAATCGATAGAGAAAAGCATGCTTCCCAACAGAATCGTTGCCCCGTAACTCAATATCAGTCCGACAACACCGCCCAAGAGAGAATAAAGCATGTTCTCCGACAACACCTGCATCATCAGTCCTTTTCTCGAAGCGCCGAACGCCTTACGTATTCCTATTTCGGAGAGCCGCTTGCGCATTCGCGAATACGTCAATCCCGAAAGGTTGACTGCAGGCACAATGAGCAAAACAAGCAATGTCAGCAGATACTCCCTCACAGCTTCTTTCACCGCCGGAGGATTATTGGAGGAGTAGCGTTGGGCAGCTACGAAATACGTATCGGGTTGCCCGCGATACAACAACTCGAAATCCGGATAGTTAGCCATATAGCGGTCTCTCAAACGTGCCGCCTCTTCACGGATGGCAGGGAAATCCGCCTTTGAACGTGCCAGAATAAAAACACGGACAATCCCCATAATCCCGTCATGTCCCCATGACATTGTAAAAGCGCTTGTAGAACTCATCGGAATCCACACCTGCGAATAAGCGAACTGCGCCAATTCGGAGACGGGGCGAACCACTCCGGTTATCTGATAAGGAGAATGATTGAGGAGGAATGTCTTGCCTACCGCATCGGATGTACCGAACAATTGGCGGGCAATGTCTTCCGAAATCACCGCTTTAGTAGCGCCGGCATCGAAGTCGGCTTTATCAAAAGGCTTGCCTGCAAGAAAATCGAAACGAAACACCCGCCAGAACGCATCATCGCATTGCATGACATTACTGCTCACAGCTTCTCCGCCCGAACGGCTCGCCAGCATGGTCTCCCTCCTGTTGGCAATAGATACCTCTTGAGGAACTGTCATCTCCTTAAAGCAGGCTTTAGCCGTTTTATAAGATATCGGGCCGTTGCCTTGTGTATTCACATTGTTTTTCTCTTGCAATCCGGCATACTGGAACAGCAATGTCCGTTCCCGATAAACTTCGGGAGCAAAAGGTGCCACCGTAGCTCTGAGAGTAATCACGATTACCATGATCATAGCAATAGCCATCGCAGTACCAAGGATAGAAATGGAAGAAATCAGCTTGTTTTGCCGGAGCAAGTAAAAGGCCTGTTTAAAGTAAATCTTCAGCATTATCGTCAATCTTTATATTGTAAATATATGTGTTACATCTTCTACGCTTTTACCGTGCAGTTGCCCACGCCATCCAACTCGAAATCCACCTTTTTCAGTTTCAGCGTTCCGTCTGCGGAAAAGTTGCCCACGCCTTCCAATTCCACTTTAGTCAGTTCGGAGGATGTGATGTAGAACATCAGCTTCTTACCATTCTTCACATGTTTCTTTTTATAGCTGATGGTCAATTTTCGTTTTTTTACGGTTATCCGGGTTTTATCCACGTATTCCTTTGGGCCTTCGATGCGGCAGCCATAACCGGAAGATTGGGTAAAAACGATATTGCCCACAGATTCCAGCGTAATGGATGAGAACTCGCTTACCGGAACATTTTTACTTATATGTTGTGTGTTAAGCGGACAAAGAAACATGCCGAACGATACGATAACAGCGGCTATGAAAATATGCTTAGTCATATGCTTACAGTTTTAAAAGGTTGTGATAAAATTAAAAGATTATTGAACCTGACGGCCGTCGAAAAAGCGAACGGTACGCGAGGTTTGTCCGGCTTGCTCTTCATTGTGGGTGACCATAACAATGGTACGCCCCTCTTCTTTGTTCAGACGATGAAGAAGTTCCATCACCTCCGCCCCCATTCTTGAGTCGAGATTGCCGGTAGGCTCGTCGGCAAGGATAATATCCGGATTGCCGATAACCGCCCGCGCGATGGCCACACGCTGGCACTGCCCTCCGGAAAGCTGCGTGGGAAAATGACGCATCCGGTGAGACAGGCCGACTTTCTCCAATACCTCCTGCGCCAAACGTTTGCGCTCGCTCCCTTTCACACCGCGATAAAGCAGGGGCAGCTCTACGTTGTCAAGAACGTTCAGCGAATTTATAAGATGAAAAGACTGAAAAACAAACCCCAAAGTCCGGTTGCGCAAAGCCGCCAGCTCCTTATCTTTCATGCCGGCAGTGGATACGCCGTTTATCTCCACCGTACCCGCAGTAGGCGTATCGAGCAACCCCATAATGTTCAATAAGGTCGATTTCCCACAGCCCGAAGGCCCCATGATACTGAGAAACTCACCGCGTTCCACCGATAAGTTCACATTTTCCAAAGCCGTCGTTTCAATCTCTTCCGTACGGTATATCTTGGAAAGAGCAGTCAATGTAATCATAATTATAATGTTTTAAGTTTGATATTTAAATTTGATTCGATGCCGGCAAACAATAACAGCACAAGGCGACAGGCGGCATGCCCGCTATCTCAACTTGAGTTTATTCTTGTTTTTATATGAACTCATATCGCTGACTACCACCACATCGCCCGGTTTCAGTCCGCCGATCACCTCCACATATTCGAAGTTCGATTCACCGAGTTGCACTTTCCGCTTCACCAGCTCATGTTCCGAAGCGCGCACAAACAATTCATATTCGCCGCTACCGACATAAAACGAACCGTTGGCGATGCGCATCACGTCTTCTTTCACCGCATTCATCACATACACATCCGTCTTCAGCCCCGACCGCAGGCGGCGGTTGTGATCGTCGTTAAGCTGAACGGTGAAAGAGATAACCCCGTTTTTCGAAAGAGGCGTCACGCTGCTCACCACGCCTTCCAGTTTTTCACTGCCGATTTTCACAATTACCTTTCCTCCGGCTACCACACGGTCGCCATACGTGTCGGCGATTTCACCTTCGACTTTAAAATGACTCAAGTCCGAGATGACCGCCACTTGACTCCCCTTCGATATTTGCGCTCCGATCTGATTATTGATATAAGTCAGAATCGCTTTACGCGGAGAGCGGATTTGCGCGTCCTCAAAAGTACGCTTCATTTCCGCCAGACTTTTACGGAAGATGTTGAAGTCGAGTTCCTGCACTTTCAGTTCGGCGGAAGCGATTTCCCGCTCGTTGCTATATTGCTGCTTCAACTGTTCGTACTCCAACGCCGCCACATGATAGCTAAGCTCCGCCTGACGGACTTTGTCCGTCGTTCCCGCCCCCAGACTGTCGAGATAACGTTCGTTGCGCAGCTCCACCTTCATCCGGTCGAGCTTCATGGCCGATACCTTAATCTGCATGGCCATATCCGAAAGTTTTGTCTGATTGTTCACACGAAGCTGATCGAGTTTGTAACGGCGCATCTGCTCTTCGTCCAGCAGCTTCTTGTATTCCGTCTCCGTGCTTTGCAGGTCGAGTTTCAGTATAGGAGTACCCGCATCCACGCTGTCGCCTCCTTTCTTATAGACTTCGACAATCCTGCTGTTGATAGGCGAATTGATGATTTCTTCGAAAGCCGGAACCACTTTTCCCGACGCGCTCACACTTACCTCGAGCGTTCCTTTGTCGAGCGTGGAAAAAGTCAGCGTTTTTCTATCCACCCCCGCCCTCATGAAAGAGATGAGCACACTGACAGCTATCACAACGGCAATCCCTATCGACGAATAACGAATTATTTTTTTATTGCGCTCTTTATCGCGCACCTCTTTGGGTATTTCTCTGTCCATATCCGAGTATTTAATAAGTACATGTTTATTTTCGTTCATCCGATATGCCAAATCTGTGCCAAAAAGATAACAGGCTGAAAAAGAACAAAAAGCAAAAAAAACAGGGTGTCCGAAATCGGACACCCTGTTCGAATTTATCGTTCGGTTCACCCAGTTTCCACGTCAACGCAAGCGCAAGCGGTCGCCTACTTCGGGTACATAATCGCCCTCTTTGCGATTCATCTTATAGAGATTCTTCAACCGGATACCGAACTTCTGGGAGATAGCGTGCATCGAATCTCCATCCTTCACGATATAAACGGTATACTGAGGCGATGCTTTTTTCTTCTTCCCCTTCAGGTAAATAATATCTCCGTCGGTCAACGTATAATCCCGGTGCAGGTCGTTATACTTCACCAACTTACGCCATCCGATACCCAGCTCCTTGCCGATCGCCTCGAACGTATCGCCGTTGCGGGCAATCACATAAGCTATTCCGTTGGCGATGTACACCTGATGAGGGTTCATCAGCCACGGTTCTTTCCGCAACTTCCGGGTCGAATAGACTCCTTTCCGGTCGTATTTATAAAGGTCGTAGTCTTCGATGATGGTAATCAGCCGGTTGGCATACGACGGGTCGGTAGCGTAACCCGCCCTTTTCAGTCCGCGCGCCCATCCTTTATAATCGGTGATATCGAGGTTGAAAAGAAAAGCGTAACGGGCTCCCCGCTTAAGGAAAGCGGAATGATCTTCATACGATTCGCGCGGATGCCTGTACGCACGGAAACATTCTCCCCGCGCGTCATCATCGTGTCTCACCGTACGCCCTCGCCAATTTCCGCCGCATTTTATCCCGAAATGATTATTGCTTTTGCGCGCCAGCTGGCTGTATCCCGCGCCGCTTTCGAGCAGTCCCTGCGCCAATGTGATGCTTGCCGGAATCTTGTGGATCTTCATCTGCTCCACAGCCAAATCGCTATACTTGTCTATATATTCCAAATAACGCGTATTTCTTCTTTGCGCCTGTACATGAATTGTTACAAACAAAACGACCAACAGTCCCGGAAGTCTATACCATTTGTTCCTCATATTCCTTCATATATCTGAGTTATTGAGAACAAAAGTCCGAAAAATAATTGGGAATATCAATCTCTTTCCTAACTTTGTGAAATTAAACATAAACCCCAACTCCTCACTTAATATGAAAGAACTGGCAATTACCGCTATCATTAAAGCATATCAATTGGAAGAACTGAACGAGGCCGACCGGATGTTGGTAAAAGCCGCCATGGATGCGACAAAAGGCAGTTACGCCCCTTACTCACGGTTCTCGGTAGGCGCGGCGGCCCGGCTGAAAAACGGGACGATAGTCACCGGAAGCAATCAGGAGAACGCCGCTTACCCGTCGGGGATATGCGCCGAACGGACGACTCTATTCTATGCCAACTCCCAATATCCCGACCAACCGGTGGATGCGCTGGCTGTTGCCGCCAGAACCGAACAGGACTTTTTAGAAGATCCCATCCCTCCCTGCGGCGCCTGCCGGCAAGTAATACTCGAAACCGAAAAGCGCTACGGACAACCGTTGCGCATCCTGTTGTTCGGGAAAAAGCATATATACGAAATAAAAACCATCGGCGACTTATTGCCGTTGTCGTTCGAGGCATCGGCCATGGAGATAAAATCATGACGACACTACAGTATCACAGCAAACTGAAAGGAACGCTCGCAATAACCGATTCTTATCATACCGAAACAGCGCTCCGGAAAGAAAAGGGACTCTACAAGTTTATCTGGGTGCGGAAAGGAAGCATTACCGTGGAAGTGGATCATCAGGAAATGTTGCTGGCAAAAGACGACGTGATTTCTCTGACGAACCTTCAGCATTTGGAATTCAAATCGATAGACGGAGAGTACTTTACGCTGCTCTTCAACGGAAACTTCTACTGTATATACGGCAACGACCATGAAGTATCGTGCAGCGGATTCCTGTTCAACGGCTCATCGCACCTGATCCGCTTCACCCTGAACGAGGAGGAACACCGGCAACTGACCGAAGTGGTGCAGGCAATGGAAAAGGAATTCAATACCGCCGACAGCCTTCAAGAAGAGATGCTGCGCATCACCTTGAAGCGTTTCATCATTCTTTGCACGCGTGTGGCAAGGCAACGGCTGAATATCACAGCCGAAAAGGAGTCGAGTTTCGAAATTGTGCGTAAATACTACAACCTGGTAGACGAGCACTTCAAAACCAAAAAGCAAGTGCAGGACTATGCCGACCTTTTGCACAAATCGCCTAAAACTCTTTCGAATGTATTCTCGACATGCAAACTTCCCTCTCCGTTGCGGATCATTCACGAACGGGTGGAGGCGGAAGCGAAACGCTTGCTGCTGTACAGCAACAAAAGCGCCAAAGAGATAGCCGACTTGCTGGGATTCGAAGATCAGGCCTCTTTCAGCCGTTTCTTCAAGAACATGACGGGGCAAAGCGCCGTTCAGTTCAGGAACCAGACCGGAGCTAACGCTTAGAAACGAAGGCGAGATTTATCGTTGCGCCAATCGGCGACGGATATAAAGAAAGCCGTCAAGCTACATGACAATCGGAAGGGAAAATCGGGGCAATACCGTTTGCTTGCGTGCATCGCAATAAAAAAGCCCCAATTGTTAAAACAGGGGCTATTTCGTGTACAAATTTCATAAAACACTATCAATGAGTGCTTATTGTGGAGCTGGAGGGAATCGAACCCTCGTCCAAACGAGGAAATCATAAGCTTTCTACATGCTTATCTTTGCCTAAGTTTTCGTGCAAGGACAGAACCAAAGCCATCAATCCCTGCCTTATCCTCTAAAGTTTCATCCGAAACGCGAGGCCGCTTCGAACTATCCCCGATTTCACTGCACCACTTTACCGGAATGCTTCGGAGCAACAGCTTCCGAGTGATGTCTCGTCCCGACACCTTGTATCAGGATAAAGCTAATCTACTATACTTCGATTAAGCAGCAAGAGCGTAATTAGTTTCGCCAGATAAAATTTTGATAACTGAGATTTAAGTGGAAATTACCGACCCACTGCATGCTTACCTACCATTTCTGCCCGCTGTCAAATCCAGTCAACCCCAAATTTGTCCTTACAGGATAGTGGCTGTACGGAACTCTTTCCGAGGGAACAAAGATACGCAATATTTTCCGATTTTCGTTCCGGCATTAGCAATTATTATATCAAACCGTTATCTTTACACACCGAAAAACATGGAAAATACGAAAACGATATGAAGAAGGCATTGATTACGGGTTGCGCGATCGGCATGCTTGCATGGGGCTGTTCGCCGAAAAAGCATAAAGCGGAACAAGCATTACAGGAACAGGAAGGAAAGCTGACCATGCTGGTTGGGACATATACTTCGGGCGAAAGCAAGGGGATATATTCGTACCGGTTCGACGAAGAAAAGGGAACAGCCACGTTCTTGAGCGAAGCGGAGATGGAGAATCCGTCTTATCTGGCAGTCGCTCCCGACGGAAATACGGTGTATGCCGTGAGCGAGCTGAACGATGAACGGGCGGCGGTGTGCGCGTTCGCTTTCGAGAAGGAGAAAGGGAGCTTCCGCCCGCTCAATGTGCAACCGACACAAGGCGAAGATCCGTGCTACATCATCACGAACGGCAAATATGCGGTGACAGCGAATTACAGCGGGGGAAGCATCTCCGTCTTCCCGATCGCGCCAGACGGCTCGTTGCTTCCCGCAGCTGAGGTACTAAAGCTCGAAGGTTCGGGCGCCGACCCGGAACGGCAGCGGAAGCCGCACCTGCATTGCGTACAATTCTCTCCGGACGGACGCCTTCTTTTTGCCAATGACTTGGGGACGGACAAGATTTATAAGTATGAAGTGGACAAAAATGCCGACGCGAACAACGGCAAGCCTTTCTTAAAAGAGGGCACACCCGCCGCATTCCGTGTGGAGGCAGGGTCGGGCCCCCGTCACCTGACTTTCGCTCCCGGAGGCGAATACGCGTATCTCATCAACGAACTTTCGGGTATGGTGACAGTTTTCGGTTGTCGCGACGGAAACCTGACGGAGCTTCAAAGCATTGCAGCCGATACGGTGGGAGCACGCGGAAGCGCGGATATACACATCAGTCCCGACGGGCGGTTCCTCTACGCAAGCAACCGTCTGAAAGCGGACGGGATGGCCATCTTCCGAATCAATGCCGAAGACGGGCGGCTGACCAAAGCCGGATACCGGCTCACAGGGATTCACCCGCGCAATTTCGCCATCACCCCCAACGGAAAGTTCGTGCTCGTGGCTTGCAGAGACAGCCGTGCGATTCAGGTGTACGAACGGGACGAAGAGAGCGGACTGCTGACGAATACGAACAAGGATATTCCTGTGGACCGCCCGGTTTGCATCAAGTTTGTGCCTTGACCGGAGTTTCCGGTGGGAGGGGTAAAAAGGAGGTTCAAATAGAAAAGATTCGCCCGAATGTTTGTTGGGAATGGATGAATGTAAGGGATAACGGTTGTTTGCAGCGGTAACAACCCTTTCAGAGGATAGAAACAGAGGTTCTATTCCACAGAAACAGAGGCTCCATTCCACAGAAACAGAGGCTCCATTTGGCAGTAACGAAGGCTTGGATTGATGAAAACAGAGGCTGCATTTGATGAGAACAAAAGTTCAATTGGAAAGAAGCAGAGCCTTCATTCCACAGAAACAAAATCCGCATTTGACAGAAACAGATCTTTCATTTCACAGATACAAAGCTTTCTCCTCCCAAAATCGTCCCGACCGTTGGGACATTCAAGCGGCTGCCCGAACCCCGAGTAGCCTCTTCACCGAAAAGAGGCGCGGCAAACAAACGGCTTGCAACCCACCGGCGGCATGCTCACCTCGCACCGCCGATGAAAGCGGTCACTCGAAGTAAAGCACCGTTCCTCCGTCCGATCCGGCATAACGTACCAACAACGAACGGATCATTTCGGCAGCCTCCGCTAATCCTTCTTTACCGTTATAGCCGTTCACGATGGCAAGAATATGCCTCGTTTCCACATTCATTTTCGTCCGTTCGTGGTCGCTGGTAGGTGTGCCGATGCCTCCTGCCGCATCCCTGTACACGGGCAGCCCTTCGATGTTGAGCATTCCCCGCCCGATGGCTTCAAACGGTTCTTCGGCTTTGCCGATGCCCAACTCGAGAAATTCCCCCTCTATCTTGTCCGCGTCGAACCCTCCGATGGAGTGCCCCGTGCGCAGGGAAACCAGATTGATTGCATCCACCAGCGTGTCTATCTGATACAGCGGAATGCCGCGCATCAGTCTGCGCCGCAACGCCTCGGCAGAGGGACGGTAGCGTCCCGGATCTTTCCCGCAGCGTTTGTAGGCCTCGCGCGTAGCGGCAATCACAGGCTGGTTCTTGATGTCTTCCATCCGTGTGGACGAAGTCAGCCAACCGGTAAATTCATCGATTTCCGCCCACAGTCCCTCGCAGTAAGGCGTATTCCTCACTTCCGCATACACAGCCGCACCGGCAAACACGGGGCAGGCTTTCTTTATTTCTTCGGATACTTTGATTTCAAACATGCTTTATGATGGTTTCCCGCACTATATAAAGCGCGGCATTTGATAAGTTGTTTTTTTCGTCAACATAATGCCCGACAGGATTCTTCCCGACTGTATGCCCAACCGTCTTGCCGAAAAGAACTCTTCGTGACGAATGTAGGTGCAGATGCCCGCAACCTCTATCTGGGCGATAGGAACACCCGCTTCCAGCAGCTGAAGCTCGTTGGCTCTCCACAAGTCGAGGTGGTGTTTCCGGGTAGGCTTGTTCCAAACGAATATGGAATCGAGGTTGAAATTCTTCTTGCGGAAGGCTTCGTACACCTCCTCTCCCACCTCATATGATTCGAGAGAGATGCTCGGACCGATGCAGGCGATAAAGTCTTCGGGATATAAATCGTAGTTCTCCTTCAAGGCGGTCAAGGTCCAAAAGGTGATGGACTCCAGCGTTCCTCGCCATCCGGCATGGATGATTCCCACCAGATTCTTCTTTTTGTGGTACAACATCACAGGCACGCAATCGGCGGTCGAAACACAGAGGCAATAGCCCGGCAAAACGGTGATAAGCGCGTCTACCCCTTCGAGCATTTCCTTTTTCTCATCGGGAGAAGCAAAGTGGTAACGGTCGGATATGACCATACAGGTACTTCCGTGCACCTGACGGGGAATAACCAATTCGGCAGGTTGCACAGGCAACGCGTCGAGAAGAAGCCGTTGGTTCTTCCGCACATTTTCTTCATCGTCGCCGCAAAAAGGCGAACAGTTGAACGTGCCGTACGCGCCTTCCCCGCATCCGCCGTAACGGGTGGTCACAAAATGAGAAATGTCGGGGCAGGCACTCAACAGCCTGAACCCCAACATCCTTTTATCTTTGGTGAGTGGTATCATTCTTCCTCCCAGTCTTCCTCTTCATATTCATAGTCGAAATCCGAATCATCCTCATCGGCGTCCTCGTACTCGTATTCAAAGTCTTCATCCTCACCCATATCTTTCAACTCCTCTTTCAGCTTGCTTACGTCTTTCGGGCGGTGCACAATCGTTTCTATCTTGTTGCTCTCTTTATTCAGCTCCTCCCACAAGATATCCTTGAGTTCGGCGATTCCCAAGCCGGCAACGGACGAGATGAACACATGCGGAATGCTTTCGGGCAAAGTGGGTTCGATCTCATCCATGAGTTCCCGATCGAGCATATCGCTCTTGGTGATTGCCAATACCCTTTGCTTGTCGAGCATCTCCGGATTGAAAGTGCGCAATTCGTTGAGCAGTATTTCGTATTCCTTGCGGATGTCGTCGCTATCGGCGGGCACCATGAAAAGCAGCAAAGAATTGCGTTCGATGTGCCGAAGAAAGCGCAACCCCAGACCTTTTCCCTGGCTGGCTCCCTCGATGATACCCGGAATATCCGCCATGACAAACGACTTTCCGTCGCGATATGAAACGATTCCGAGATTGGGTTCGAGCGTTGTGAAAGGATAATCGGCAATCTTCGGTTTCGCCGCCGAAATGGAAGAAAGCAAAGTAGACTTGCCCGCATTGGGGAATCCCACCAATCCTACATCCGCCAGCAGCTTCAACTCCATGATGACGGTCATTTCCTGCATCGGCTCGCCCGGTTGCGCAAAACGAGGCGCCTGGCGCGTCGCCGTCTTGAAATGCCAGTTACCCTGACCGCCCCGACCTCCTTTCAGCAAGATAACCTCTTGCCCGTCGTCGGTCACGTCGCAGAGGTATTCGCCGGTTTCGGCATTGTAAACCACCGTTCCGCACGGCACCTCAATCACCTTGTCGGCTCCGTCTTTACCCGAACTTCGGTTCTTACTGCCCGACTCTCCGTGCCCCGCCATCGCATGGCGGTCGTACTTCAAGTGAAGCAGCGTCCAATAGTTACGGTTACCCCGCAAGATGATATGACCTCCTCTTCCTCCGTCGCCCCCGTCGGGACCTCCGTTGGGACAATATTTCTCGCGCCTCATGTGCGTAGACCCTCTTCCGCCCTTTCCGGAACGGCAGTATATCTTTACGTAATCAACAAAATTCGATTCAGCCACGTCAGTATATAATTAATGAATGAATAATCGGGAAATAAATAGAAACAAATGAGTACCGGATACTCTACCGGGCATCAAACGCTCTCTATCGCGTCGCAGATATCGGCAAAAATGCCTTCCATCGTACCCAGCCCTTTGATGTGGCGGTATTTTTTTTCGTTCTTATACCAGTCTATCAGCGGAGCTGTCTGCGAATGATACACCTGCAGGCGTTTCTTGATGGTTTCTTCATTGTCGTCGGCACGACCGGAATCTTGCCCCCGTTTAATCAGGCGCGTCATCAATTCATCCTCCGGCACGTCGAGATCCAACATGACCGACACCTCTTGTCCCCGCTCCGACAACATTTTTTTCAACGCCTCCGCCTGGGCGATCGTTCTGGGAAAACCGTCGAAGATAACGCCTTTGCTCTCTCCGAAGCTGTCGAATACGCTTGCCAGAATATCGATCATCAGTTCGTCCGGAATCAGCTGTCCCTGATCGATGTAACCTTTTGCCGTCTTACCCAGTTCCGTTCCGTTTTTAATCTCAGCACGCAACACATCTCCCGTAGAGATATGGTTGAGTCCATACTTCGCTACAATACGTTCGCTCTGCGTTCCTTTTCCCGAACCCGGAGCACCGAAAATTACAACATTCAACATTTTCTATTTATGATTTTAATATTTACAATCTTTCTTTCTCGATCCGATTCCCGCTCCTGCCGGCTTGTTCATTCCACCACCGTATAGATGTCGGGATAATTGCGTCCGAATCCGTCGTAATCCAATCCGTAGCCCACAATAAAGTCGTTCGGAATATTCATCGCGATGTATTGGATATCCAAGTCCACCTTCAGCTTGTCGGGTTTCACCAAAAGCGAAGCGATATGGATGGATTCCGGATGCCGGGTTCCCAGACTTTCGACCAAACGCTGCATAGTCAGCCCCGTATCTACAATGTCTTCTACAATCACTACCGTGCGTCCGGCAATATCCTCGTTCAGCCCGATCACCTCCTTAATGGTTCCGGTAGAAGCCACTCCCTGATAAGAAGCCAGCTTTACGAAAGACACTTCGCAGGGGATAGTGATATGCTTCATCAAGTCGGAAGTAAACATGAAAGAGCCGTTCAATACGCTCAGAAACAAGGGATTCTTTCCTTCCAGATCGCGATTGATCTCATTTGCCACGCGAATCACTTCCCTCTGAATGTCGTGCGCTTTAATGGAAACGGTAAATTGTTTGTCTTTTATCTGAATGGTATCCATAACCGGTAATTTTAAAAAAGTTGAGGCAAAAGTACTATTTTTATTCGACTCTATGTATCAACTTTTACAATTTCTTTGAGAGAACAGGCAGATTAAGACAGGCATACCGCAAGAAAATGGCTACCGAAACAGAGAAAGACAACCAAACTATGGTTTATCAACCACATGACAAAATATTGAAAGAGCCTCATCGGTATAAACAGGAAAGCCGTTTCAGCCCACAAACCTGAGGCTGAAACGGCTTTTAACGCATCCGTGCTATTTATCCGGAAATGATGGGGCTAATCAAATGCCCAACGATTTCTTCACAGCTTCTACCTTTTCCGTCGCTTCGGCATCGGCGTTGGCGAAACAGTTGCGGCATCCCATATCGCCGGTGACTTCCATATAGAATTTAATCTTCGGCTCGGTTCCCGACGGACGAACGGAAACTTTACTTCCATCTTCGGTGAAGTATTGCAGCACATTCGATGTATCGGGCATATCGAGTTTCGTTACATTGCCTTTGTCATCCGTTTGCTCCAATACCTGATAGTCTTTCCGCAAAACCACTTTCGAACCGCCCAGTTCTTTCGGAGGATTCGAGCGGAAGTTCTCCATCATGGCTTTAATCTCTTCGGCTCCGCTCTTGCCCGGCTTCACTACATTAACCGTAACTTCTTTGGAGAAACCGTATTCAACATAAATATCGAGCAGCAACTGATAGAGCGATTTGCCGTTGTCTTTCGCCCAAGCGGCTATTTCCGCAATGAGGCAGCAGGCAGAAACCGCGTCTTTATCGCGAACAAAGTCGCCGGCAAGGAACCCGTAGCTTTCTTCACCGCCGCCGATGTATTTCTTTTTACCTTCGCGGATACGTATTTCGCGCGCAATCCATTTAAATCCGGTATAGCAATCGAGCATTTCGATTTGGTTCTTATCGGCAATTTTCTTGATCAGTTCGGTGGTCACGATAGTCTTTACACAGAATTCGTTTCCTTTAATCTTGCCCAATTGCCTGTATTGGGTCAGGATATAGTAAAGATACATCATACAAGTTTGGTTACCGTTGATCAGCACCCATTCGCCTTTATCGTTTTTGCAAGCGATACCCACACGGTCGGCATCCGGATCGGAAGCCATCACAAGGTCGGCGTCGATCTTCTTAGCCAGATCGATAGCCATGGTCAATGCTTCGGCGTTTTCCGGATTCGGAGAAACGACTGTCGGGAAATCTCCGCTCTTCACCATCTGTTCGGGCACGGTAGATACATTTTCGAATCCCCACATTTTCAGAGCTCGCGGAATCATCGTCATGCCCGTACCGTGAATCGGCGTATAAACAATCTTCATGTCTTTATGACGGGCAATAGCTCCCGGATCGAGAGACACCGTCTGCACCGCGTCGAGGAAGATCTTGTCTATCTCCTCGCCGACGATTTGAATGAGCGACGGATTGCCTTCGAACTTAATGTCGGCGGCTGAGGCAATCTTATTTACTTCATCGATGATGCCTTTATCGTGCGGAGCCAATACCTGAGCGCCATCGTCCCAATAAGCTTTATATCCGTTATATTCTTTCGGGTTATGCGAAGCCGTCAGTATAATACCGCTCTGGCAACCCAAATGACGAATGGCGAAAGACATTTCCGGCGTAGGACGCATATCTTCGAAAAGATATACTTTAATGCCGTTGGCGGAGAATATATTGGCGGAAGTTTCCGCAAACAAGCGGCTGTTGTTGCGGCAGTCGTGCCCTACCACCACCGAAATCTGAGGAAGATCCTTGAAGCACTTCTTCAAATAGTTGGAAAGCCCCTGTGTGGCGGCTCCTACCGTGTAGATATTCATACGATTGCTGCCTACACCCATAATTCCGCGCAAACCGCCGGTTCCAAACTCCAGATCTTTGTAAAAAGCTTCTATGAGTTCGGTTTTGTCCTCACTGTCGATCATACGTTTCACTTCAGCCTGAGTTTCGGCATCATAGGCCGGGGTCAACCACTTCTTGGCTTTCTCAGTGACCTGTTTAATAAGTTCCTGATTTTCCATATTGTATTATTTTATAAATTAATTACTTTTACCTATCCGTTGTTTTTACAACACACAAATTTAAAATAATAAGTTTATAATTCCTACCGGTTCGTAGGAAAAAAGACATTATTTTACCAAATATCTGTCTCCGGTTCGTTTCACATACTCCTCAAGGAATTCTTTCGGATAGCCCGGACGAATGACTGTGGCAGGCTGACCGATGGAATTCCGTTCGAACACTCCGTCTTTCATTCGTTTCACCACCCCGTCGTTGTATTTCACAATCAGGAAAGTTCCCAGTTCTTTCCATGTATCGAGCGTCTTGCGGGCAGTTTCGTCCGTATAGCCGGTCAGAAATTCGACCGCTGCTTTTTTATCTTTCTCCAGCAAACCGGCAGCAGTTTCTTCCACCTTTTCCTGCATCCGATTGAATGTTTCTTCCAATTCACGCTGGACGGATCTCAAATCACCGATCATCAAATCGTAACGAGGATATATCATGTTCGACACCCAATTGAATATCCAAAAGGAAGAGTTCCATGAAAAGGTGATATAGTCGGCATTGTCCACACGGGTGTAGCAAACGGGAGCCTTTGTGGCACAGCAATATACAGGCGTAAATACGGTCATATTCGCGTCATCTACCCCAAACCAGAGTACGCCCCCTATGGCATCGGGCTTATCCGCACGCATCTGCGCCACAAACACAAAACCGGTCTGCTGGGTAGAGATGGGGCGTTCGTTGAAATATTCCTTATCTCCTACTTTAAAGTTTAATGGAGACAGACGATAAGGCATTTTATACGGACCGGCTCCGAAGTCGTTCGAAATATCCAGCGGAGTGCCTTCGTAATGGTCGCGCATCATATCCTTCACATCCTGTACCGAAATTTTCCGGTTCGGTCGTACAAACAACGGCATCGGTTCATCGGTATCCCCTTCTATATAAGGAAGGAATTCGTTGCCGCGGTCGGTAAACCGATTGAAATAGCTCCATACTCGTGCTTCGCAGAAACGGCGGGCACCAAAATCAAGTGGAGCGTAAGCCTCAGCAAAGCTGAATTCTTTATTCACACCGTTGAAATATCCTCTTTCACGAGCGAATGAAACAACATCCGGGGAGTATATGCAATTGTCTTTATCGTTCATATCGAACCGATGGATACGGGCTTGGTTGGCATGAGCCGAAATACAATCATCCGGCACACGAACCGCCACCCATACGGCACCGCGGATACCGGGGCCTTTACCGATCATTTCCATTATCCAAATCTCGTTGGGATCGGCAATGGTGAACGACTCCCCGCTGCTGTAATATCCGTATTGTTGCACCAAGTCGGTCATTACTTTAATTGCTTCACGAGCAGTACGCGCGCGCTGCAACGTAATATAAATCAGACTTCCATAGTCGATGATTCCGGTAGAATCGGTCAGTTCGGGACGTCCTCCGAAAGTGGTTTCCCCGATTGTCAGCTGAAACTCGTTCATATTGCCAATCACATTATACGTCCGGCGTGCCTGCTCGATCTCCCCCAAATACTTACCCGTATCCCATTCGTGTACTTTCATCATCGTGCCTTCAGGATAAGTGGCGGCGGGATAATGGTAAAGCTCCCCGAACAATCCGTAAGAGTCGGCGGAATAGGAAACAATGGTCGAACCGTCGGCAGAAGCGTTTTTACCGACAATGAGATTCGTACAGGCGAAAGTGTTCGCCAAAGCTGCCAAAAGCATTACAGCAGATAAAAGGATTCTTTTCTTCATACGTCAACTATATTATTAATTAATTACCATACAAAACTATCTCGAGCAACCGAACGGTTACCGCAACCGTCGGTTACAGTTATTTCCACTACATGCTTTCCGCCTTTCTTCATATACTTCGGATTCAGCTTGCACTCCCAATAAGGCTTTACCATATTGGGGCGTCCGAAAAGAGCGTACTTCCCATCAATTGTTCCCCGGAATGAGCGGATACCTGTCTCCTTGTCCTCAATCCGATAAACGATTTTTTCGTTTTTAACCCAAAGTTTTTTGCCTACCGGTGTTATTTCCGGCGGGACGGTATCCATTGCTACCGTATAAGTGCCCAGTTCACGGACCGATGTTTTCATAAATCCATCTTCATAAATACCGCCCACACTATGCGTTTTACCTTTAGGAGTAATGCGGGCCACATAATATTTCGTGGTATCCGCTACCGGTTTTCTGCGCAAGCCTATGCGAAGTTCGGCGGAGGTATGAAGCGAAAGCGGTTCCTCATGCAGTTGATAAGTAAAAGCCACCGCTCCGCTATCTGCTTTCACGCGGTAAGAAAGAAGAACATCGTCATACAAAGCCCCTTTGGGGACGACCAGTGTCATGCCCGGTTCCTGTAGAAAGTTCGTTTTATTCCAGTCGAAAAAATATTTTTCACGATACTGCAAAGGTTCGATAGGTTGTTCTTTCCCAATTACGGTAAACAAGTAACGGGAGGTATTGCCGAAAACATCACTCAAAGTGTAAACAAACTTATACTCCCGCTCTTCGTCGATAGTCACCCATCCTCGATTTCCCTGCGGCGCATTCAACATCCGCAAAGTATTGCCCGGATCGATAAACGATTTCATATATCCACCGTAAGTCCACGAATTTATCTGCGGATTCTCTTCGTATGCGAAGCGATCGACCGTACTGCGGAACATTTCCTTGCCATCGACCGTCAGAACCACTGAATAAACTCCGTAATGATTGTTGGCTCCATCCATATAGTCGTACGCTTTGATACCCGCCCCTATCATGCCCCAAGCCTCTATGGGGCGCGTATCTTTTCCATCGGGAAGAATCACTTTGTTTTCCTGTAGGCCTTCTACCACTCCCATCCCCGGTTTTGGGAAAAGCATTATCCCATCGGCTTTAGGTGGTCGAGTATCTTTTATTTTAGTCCGGAAGAAAGGCATGGGATCTACGTAATCTCCCGTTTCCGTTTCGAATACATCCAAGTGCAGGTGCGGTCCGAACGAATAACCCGTGTTGCCGCTCCAAGCAATTTGCTGACCGGCTTTTACCGGATACTCGTCGGGAGCCGGAATAATTTCCACTTCCCAGCTTTCTTTTTCATATTGAAGTTTTTCCACCCTTTGGGCAATGGGAGAAAGGAAACCGTTCAAATGACGGTTGATAGTCGTATATCCGTTATGATAACGCACATCGAGCACATAACCCGAGCCGTTGGTAACACGAATACGCGAAATGTATCCGTCGGCCAATGCCCGTACGGGTTTACCTACAACGCCCCCGGTTTTAAAATCCAACCCGCCGTGGAAATGGTTCGAACGGATTTCTCCGAAATTACCGCTCAAGGTAAGCGGAAAGTCGAAAGGCGGTACAAAGCTTGCTTGTTTCTTCTGTGCGTATCCTCCGATACAAAAAGCCAGCATTAGAGCAGCTATATATAATTTCATGGTTCACATTCTTTTTTCATTTTCGCAAAAGTAAACCATTCAAAGTAGAATATGAAATAATAGAGATGGAAATATCAAAGATTTCTCGTCTGGTAATGCAGAAAACAACCAAATAACAAAATAAGAAAGTAGTTAATAAATCTTTTATTATCCATATTCCCCTCACATATTGCACAACTTACTAATGGAATTTTGTACTTTTGCAAGCTATTTTAATAACATCCAAAATTTAAGTTCTAAATCAATGAGAATATCTATCAATGTGATGGCAATAACCATTGCTTGTGTATTAACAAACGTAAACCCTATTTCAACATCCGCAACTACTCCCGAAACTCATCATCCGGGCTGGTTCAACAAAAAGAAAAAGAAGAAAGCCGAAAAGGAAGAAAAAAGTAAAAGCGATTACGAGAAATTAATGGAAGGCAGTAAGGTGAACAAAGGTATGTTCAATGTCTTACAGAAAAAAAATGAGTACTATTTCGAAATTCCCACCTCTCTATTAGGACGCGACTTGCTGATTGTAAACAAGTTGCAGCGTGTCCCCTCAGAACTCAACGAAGCCGGAGTAAATCGCGGTGTAAACTACGAAAATCAGATGATTCGTATGGAATGGGACAAAAGCGCCGGAAAACTGATGTTCCGCCAGCAACGCCCGCTTCCTTTGACACCCAAAGAAGATGCGATCTATCGTTCCGTACGGGACAATTTCATATCTCCGCTCATCGCCGCCTTTAAGATTGAAGCCATAAACAGCGACTCGACGACGCTGGTCATTAAAATAAACGATATATACGACGGAACGGAGACGAGTATCAACAATGTATTTACCAATATCAACCTCGGAACATCCGCCATAAAGAATCTCTCACGCATTTTATCGGTAAAAGCTTTTCCGAACAATGTGATTGCCACGTCGGAATTGACTACCAAAGTAACGGAAGGAACGACAACCGTTCACGTTACGGTGGAAGCCAGTTCTTCTATCTTGCTATTGCCCGAAAAACCGATGATGGGACGTTTCGACAATCAAAAGGTAGGATATTTCACCAATCCGTTGCTTAGCTTCAGCGACGATCAGCAGAGAAGCGATAAAGCACAGTTTATCACTCGGTGGCGCATGGAACCCAAGCCGGAGGACAGGAAGAAATACTTGAAAGGTGAGTTGGTAGAACCCGCCAAACCAATTGTTTTCTATATCGACAACTCCACGCCTTATCAGTGGCGGTCGTATATCAAGAAAGGTATTGAAGACTGGCAGTCGGCCTTCGAAAAGGCAGGATTCAAGAATGCGATCATTGCTAAAGAGATAACAGACACCATGCATATTGATATGGACGATGTGAATTACTCGGTATTGACATATGCCGCTTCAGAGAAAAAGAATGCCATGGGGCCTTCATTGCTTGATCCGCGCTCCGGAGAGATTCTCGAAGCTGATATTATGTGGTGGCACAACGTGCTTTCGATGGTACGCGAATGGATTACTGTCCAGACCGGAACCATCGATCCATTGGCACGAAGCGCCCAATTGCCCGACGCATTGATGGGAGACGCCGTACGGTTTGTCGCTTGCCATGAAGTCGGACACTCGTTGGGTTTGCGCCACAACATGATGGGATCGTGGGCTTTCCCCACAGACTCTCTCCGTTCCGAAAGTTTCACTTCACGGATGAACTCGACCTCCTCTTCCATCATGGACTATGCCCGTTTCAATTATATCGCTCAACCGGGTGATGGAGTCAAGGTTCTCTCCCCCCATATCGGTCCTTACGACAAATTTGCCATTGAATACGGCTATCGCTGGTATGGCAAAAACAGTCCGGAAGAAGAAAAAGACGATTTATTCGAGTTTCTGAGCCGGCACACCGACCGTCTGTATAAATACAGCGAAGCACAAGACATACGCGACGCAGTAGACCCACGCGCGCAAAACGAAGATTTGGGCGACGACCCGGTTCGTTCGTCTCTTTTGGGCATCGCCAATCTGAAGCGCATCGTTCCGCAAATTCTGGAATGGAGTACTACCGGAGAGAAAGGACAGACATACGAAGAGGCTTCACGCTTATATTATGCCGTTATCAACCAATGGAACAATTATTTGTATCACGTATTGGCAAACATCGGCGGCATTTATATTGAAAACACCACCGTCGGCGACGGAGTGAAGACGTATACTTTCGTCGAAAAAGAGAAGCAGCAAGGTGCATTAAACTTCTTGTTGAATGAAGTATTGACCTATCCGAAATGGTTGTTCGACGCCGAAGTCGGAACATACACTTATCTCTTGCGGAACACCCCCGTAGGAGTGCAGGAAAATGCGCCGACACAGGTTTTAAAAAACGCTCAGGCATATATTCTTTGGGATCTTTTAGGAAACAACCGCCTAATGCGTATGATCGAAAACGAATCGAAAAACGGAAAGAAAGCATTCACCGTGGTAGAACTGATGGACGAGCTCCACAAACACATCTTCGGAATCACCGAGCGTGGCGGACGCCCGAATGTCTTGGAACGTTCGCTGCAGAAAAACTTTCTGGACGCGCTACTGACTGCCGCCGCCGAACCCGAAGCAGTGAAGATTAATAAAAAATTGGCGGAAGAGCATTTTTTAATCGATCACTCGAACGGCTTCTGCAGTTGCCATGCGGCCGAACAGCGCAGTCTTCACAATCCCGACAGAATGGGAGCGCCGCGTACATTGAACTTTTACGGCACCCAGCTCAACCGTATCTCCGATGCAATCTCTGTGAAGCGAGGTGAATTATTACGGATTAAGAAATTGCTGCAAAACCGTATCGCGACTTCCGATACCGCTACCCGATATCATTACGAAGACATGATTTTACGCATCAATACAGCTTTAGGAACGAAATAATAAATCAATTTAATTTACATTAGTTTATTCATCAATGAGAAAAAAACATTTATTCATTTTAATATGCCTGCTTGCCAATGCGTTGGCAATGGCAAAAGCAGGCAATCGTATCATTACGGGAATTGTGGTTTCGGGCGAAGATAACGAGCCTCTTATCGGAGCGTCTGTGTACGTCCGCGCCGATGATTTGAAAAAGGCGGGAATCTCTCAGACATCCTTAGGAACCATTACCGACATCGACGGCAAGTTCTCGCTACCTGTTCCCGAACAAATTACCCGGTTCTTCTGTAGTTATATCGGTTATCAGGAACAAGCTGTCAACATACAAGGCAATAAGAAAAACTATCACATCATACTCCAGCCCTCATCGCATACGCTGGCAGACGTAGTGGTGACAGGATACCAGACGCTGGAGCGTCGCAAACTGACTGCCGCAATCTCCAAAGTGGAGCTTTCGGATGCTATGCTAGGGGCAACGAAAAGCATCGACCAGGCATTGACGGGACAAATTGCCGGAGTGGCGGTGACCAATACTTCCGGTGCGCCGGGCGCGCCCGCACGTATCCGTATTCGGGGAACTGCTTCTTTGAACGGCACTCAAGATCCGCTGTGGGTACTGGACGGCATCCCATTGGAAGGAACAGACATTCCGAAGCTTGACAGAATCAATGGCGAAGACAATGACATCAACAACATCAGCCAGTCGTCCATCGCCGGGCTTAGTCCGAACGATATCGAAAGTATTACTATTCTGAAAGATGCCGCAGCAACGGCTATCTATGGAGCGCGTGCAGCGAACGGAGTTATTGTGGTAACCACCAAAAGAGGTAAAGCAGGAAAACCGGTGATACATTTCAACACGAAACTGACTTATTCGCCGAATCCGAGCATTTCGCGACTCAACCTGCTGAATGCCGAAGAGAAAGTAAATTTAGAACTTGAATTGCTGAAAGAAACTTATTCCTTTTTCGGAACACATCCTGCTTACAAGGAAAAAGGGGGAGTAGCCGCCATACTAAATAAACATGACTTAATGAATGATTATCGGACCAACGGTTGGAATGAACTTCCTTCCGATGTTCAGGATGCTATCAACCGGTTGAAAACGATCAACACTGATTGGAACGATATTCTTTTCCGCGATGCTTTTACCCAAGAATACAACCTGAGCTTATCGGGCGGCAGTGAAAAAGTAACCTACTATAATTCTTTGGGATACTCCAACGAAAACGGTAATGTGCCGGGTGTAAACATGACACGTTTCAACCTGACCAGCAAAACATCTTACCAGATAAACAAATTGCTTAAATTCGGTCTTTCGATATTTGCCAACCGCCGGAAAAACCAAAACTTTGTCACAGACTCGAAAGGACTGGCAAATCCTATTTTTTACTCACGCACCGCCAATCCTTATCTAAGCCCCTATGATGAGAATCATCATTATGTTTACGATTACGATATAGCATCTAGTGATAAAGCGGATGAAAAGAGAGGCTTCAATATATTTGAAGAACGTGACAATACAAGTAACGAAACAACCGTAACTGCAATCAATTCCATATTCGATGCCGAACTTCGTTTCAACGACCAATGGAAACTTACATCACAAATAGGCTTGCAATGGGACCAATCAGCGCAAGAAAAATATGTGGGAGCAAACACATTTAACATGCGTAACACGCGTGAGAACGGGAAATATGGCGGTGGGAAATATTTACATCCCGAAGGAGGAATGCACTCCTACTCTCATTCCTCAACTTCCCAAATAACGTGGAAATTGCAAGGAGAATATAAAAATACATTCAAAGATATTCATGACGTGCAAGTAATGGCAGGTTCGGAAATACGTAAGAATTGGTTCGACACCCACTCATCCACCGCTTATGGATACGACCCAAAAACACTTACCAACATCAATATTGTTTTCGAGAATGAAAGTAAAGCTCAAGGAGTAAAGCTACATACTAAAAATTATGTGGAAAACGCATTCGCCTCTTTCTATGCCAACGGATCTTACTCTTTGATGAACCGGTACACCCTCGGCGCCAGCGTGCGTATGGACGGCTCAGACCTTTTCGGTGTCGACAAGAAATACCGCTACTTGCCCATCTATTCGTTCAGCGGACTATGGAGAGCATCCAACGAAAGCTTTATGCAACCGATAAAATGGGTGGACAATCTGGCGCTTCGCTTCTCATACGGATTGCAAGGAAACATAGATAAAAGTACTTCACCCTTTTTAGTCGGAGTATACGAAAAGGCAAGTATCATGCCCGGATATGTCGAAGATATCATTCGTATCAATTCTGCTCCTAACAGTAAACTGCGTTGGGAAAAAACCGCCACATACAATATCGGGTTAGACTTTGCCGTATTGAACCAAGCTGCGAATATCAGCGTCGATTATTATTATCGAAAAGGAACAGATTTGATCGGCATCAGGATGCTTCCTTTGGAAAACGGATTCAACAGCATGAACATCAATTGGGCGAGCATGGAGAATAAAGGAATCGAAATTAACCTTCAGACGCGGAACATCACTACCAAGCACTTTTCCTGGTACACTAATTTCAACTTTGCCTACAATCAAAATAAAGTATTGAAGGTAATGACTCCGGACAACCAGACAACGCCCGGCTTGGAAGGCTATCCGGTAGGAGCCATATTCGCATTGAAGACAAAAGGTATCGATCCTGAAAACGGACGCATCAGGATTATAGGAAAAGACGGTAAAGAAACAACGCTGGAAGCATTGTATAAAATGACAGATGAATCAGGGATAGGCCTTTGGGGACCGAATGTAACTCCTAAAGAGGAAAGAGAATTTTACAGCTACATGGGAACATCCGATGCCCCCTACTCGGGAGGATTTATGAATACTTTCAGTTATCGTAACTGGGAGCTGAATGTAAACTTCGCATACAATTTGGGAGCACATGTAAAAACTGCGCCCACATATAGTTTGACCGATTATGATCCGGGGCGGAATACGAATCGAGATATCCTGAACAGATGGACACCTGAGAATAAAGAGGGAAGCTTTCCCGCTCTCATCACACGTAATAACTTCCCTGCCGATTACTCATTATTGAATGACCGGCCGCAAGTAGCAAGAGCATTGGATATTTGGGTAAAACCACTCAGCTATGTACGATTGCAAAACATACGTTTGGCTTATCGCTTGCCGGCCGAATGGCTTCGTTACATTCGTCTGAACGGAGCTACCGTAGGATTGGAAGCCCGTAACGTATGTGTGTTCGGTTCGAGCTATAAGAATTACCTCGATCCCGAATCGATGAGCAATATTTATGCGACGCCTATACCGCGTTCATTCACATTCAATCTAAATTTGAATTTCTAAACAACAAACATCATGAAAGTAACTAAATATACCACACTCGCCTTTACGATGGCAGGATGTCTTCTGCTTTCGTCTTGCGACAGCTTTCTGGACATTCAACCCGTAGGAAAAGTAATTCCGAATACGTTGTCCGAATACCGGTCTCTGCTAACTAAAGCCTATCAGCAACCCTTCAATGACAGAGCCATATGCGATATGCGCACGAACGATGTGATTATAAAAGACGACAACCACGAGCAAGGCGTTTATGGCGAAATCGAAAGATGGAATGACGGATCGTTCAAAACATCCACTTATTCTTTCAACTGGGAGGTTTATTACTCCATTATATATTACGCCAACGCCATCATCGACAATAAAAGCAAAATTAAAGAAGGCAGCCGGGAGGAAATAGATCAGCTCGTGGGAGAAGCTTATTTCTTAAGAGGCTATATTCATTTTATATTGGTGAATCTCTACGGAGAACCGTATGGTAAAAAAGGGGCCCCTCAAAAAAAAGCCATTCCTCTAAAGCTGGACTTAGATTTGGAAGCCATTCCCACACGAAACACGGTAGAGGAAATCTACACAGCTATTTTGGATGATATTGCAAAAGCCCGTACTTTGATAAATAAAGAGACGTGGGAAGAAAGATATCTCTACCGCTTCTCTGTCATAGCTGCAGATGCTTTTGCTTCACGCGTGCATTTATACATGGGAAAGTGGGAAGAGGCATATGCGGAGGCGGAAAATGCTTTGGCAAAGAAATCGTCTCTGGAAAACTTGAACGAAGCCGACAGTAAAATGCCTAACGAGTACCAGTCGGTCGAAATCATCAACGCATACGAACAAATTCAGTCTTCTTCTACACAAAGAGCCTGCTGGGCAGGGGAAGAACTGCGTAAAACATACGACACCGCCAATGACTTACGGCTGAAAAAATACTTCGGAGAACCGAACAAAGACGGGAAATACTCCATCGCCAAAGCAGATGGAAGTTCCAAATACCGTTGTTCCTTCCGCACCGGAGAGGTTTACCTGAACGCAGCCGAAGCAGCGGCCCGGTTGAACAAACTGCCGGAAGCCCGCAAGCGGTTGTTGCAACTGATGGAGAAGCGTTATACGCCGGAAGGATATGCACAGAAAAAGAAAGCTTTGGATGGAATGCAACGAGACGAGCTGATAAAAGAAATCCTGGACGAGCGTGCCCGAGAATTGGCCTTCGAAGGACACCGATGGTTCGACTTACGCCGCACCACCCGCCCCAAGATGGAAAAAACGCTGGAGAACAAGAAGTTTGTATTACAACAAGACGATCCGCGCTACACGCTACGTCTTCCTGTGTCGGCAACCGAAGCCAATCCGGGATTGCTGAACTGATTTCCGGGAAAGACAGCCATAAAAAACAACATTCTGTTGTTAAACATCCCCTTACGAGCAACAACGTAAGGGGATTCTTTGTATTTTCGGGCATGTTTAACCTTAAAATGTGGCATTATGATTATCGGAGTACCTAAAGAGATTAAGAACAATGAGAATCGGGTGGGCATGACACCTTCCGGAACAGCAGAGTTAGTGAAAAGAGGACATCAGGTTTACATCCAGCACACTGCAGGAATCAATAGTGGTTTCCCGGATGAAGCGTACGAGGCCGTGGGTGCTAAAATTTTACCGACCATAGAAGATGTATACGCCTCCGCAGACATGATTGTAAAAGTAAAAGAACCTATCGCACCCGAGTACAACCTGATTAGAAAAGGGCAACTACTGTTCACGTATTTTCATTTCGCTTCCGATAAAGAACTGACATTGGCGATGATTGCCAACAAATCTATTTGCTTAGCATACGAAACGGTGGAAAATCCGGACCGTTCGCTGCCTTTGCTGATTCCGATGAGCGAAGTAGCCGGACGGATGTCAGTACAGGAAGGCGCACGTTTTCTGGAAAAGCCCCAAGGCGGAAAAGGAATTCTATTGGGCGGAGTGCCCGGAGTGAAACCTGCGAAAGTACTTATCCTCGGCGGAGGTGTGGTAGGAACCAATGCGGCGCAAATGGCAGCAGGAATGGGCGCCGATGTGACCATTGCCGATGTGAACCTGGCACGCCTGCGCTACCTGAGCGAAGTATTGCCTAAGAACGTAAAAACTTTATATTCTTCTGAATTAAGAATTAAGAAAGAATTACCGGATATCGATCTGATTATCGGTTCCGTCCTGATTCCCGGAGACAAGGCTCCTCATCTAATTACCAAACCGATGTTATCTATGCTGCAACCCGGCACAGTGCTTGTTGACGTGGCCATCGATCAGGGAGGATGCTTCGAAACCTCCCACCCTACCACACACAGCGAACCGACTTATGTCGTAGACGGAATCGTGCATTATGCGGTTGCCAATATTCCCGGAGCCGTACCTTACACTTCCACTCTGGCATTGACCAACGCCACACTTCCGTACGTCATCGCTTTGGCTAACAAGGGTTGGGAAAAAGCTTGCAAAGAAATTCCGTCCCTGCAACCGGGATTAAATATTGTGGAAGGTAAAGTTACGTATAAAGCCGTAGCAGACGTGTTCGGTTTAGAATATGAGCCTGTTTTCTTATGAAATAGCAATCATTTTATTCATCTGGGATTACCGATTGAAAGAAAAACAAGAAAATAAAAGCAAGAAATCCGAGAAGGAAATTCTCGGATTTCTTGTTCAAATAAGAAACAAAATGTAACTTTGTTCTTACATGCCACTCAAATTAACCACATATTATCAAGGGAAAGATATCCCCGAATTACCTGGGAATAATACCTTTCATTCCAAAGAGCTGTTTCAAATCTACGAAGTAACTCCCGGATATACACCTTTGCTAATTATAGCAACCGAAAAAGGGCAATTTGCTGCCCGCCTATTGGCAGCTATGCATAAAGGTAAAAGATGGTTGCCGGGATTCATCGCCAGACAATGCATCGTATACGATACCGGTGAAATTCTTGATGAAACCATTCTTGCAGACAAAGAAAAAACAGAAGAAGTATTCGGGGAAATATTAGAACACTTAGTTCAGGAAGCATCTCGTTCTTGCTTTCTTATTGAGTTCCGTAACCTGAGCAATCCCATGTTTGGCTATAAATTCTTTCGAACAAATTTCTTTTTTCCTGTCAACTGGCTGCGTGTAAGGAACTCGCTTCACAGTGTATATCGGGTAGAAGAGCGTTTCAGCCCGTCTCGTATTCGCCAGATAAAAAAAGGAATAAGAAACGGAGCTAAAGTAGAAGAGGCACATACAAAAGAAGAGATAAAAGCTTTTTCACGCATGCTCCACAATGTGTACTCTTCCCGTATTAGACGTTACTTTCCCGGAAATGACTTTTTCCGGCACATGGACCGCTTACTGATTAAAAAAAAGAAAGCCAAAATATTTGTGGTAAAATATAAAGAGAAGATCATAGGTGGATCAGTCTGTATTTACTCAGGACAAAACGCACACCTCTGGTTTTCCGGAGGCATGCGTAAGACTTATGCCTTGCAATGCCCTGGAATCCTGGCAGTATGGAAAGCATTAGACGATGCGCACAAACAAGGATTCCGTCACATGGAGTTCATGGACGTAGGTCTGCCTTTCCGCAAGCATGGTTATCGTGACTTCGTTCTCCGCTTCGGAGGAAAACAAAGCAGTACCCGTCGTTGGATACGTGTCCGTTGGAGGTGGTTGAACAATCTATTGATCAAAATATACGCATAAATGCAATGCTGACATTGCAAAACTCTTTTACTATGTGCTTCTCACCTGCTTTTTCTCTTTTTTACCCCCACAATTAAATCGAGAAATATTTCATTATTATGTAATAATTGATTTTCTTTGTGGATGTTTTGTACTATGCAAAAACAGATTAATAACCCAATTAAAAATATTGTTATGAAAATTTCACACATTGAGCATTTGGGCATTGCAGTAAAAAGTATTGAAGAAGCCCTTCCCTACTACGAAAACGTGTTAGGTTTGAAATGCTACAACATTGAAACTGTAGAAGACCAGAAAGTAAGAACCGCCTTTTTGAAAGTAGGCGATACGAAAATCGAATTGTTGGAACCGACATGTCCCGAAAGCACCATTGCTAAATTTATTGAGAACAAGGGCGTAGGGGTACATCACATAGCATTTGCCGTAGAAGATGGAGTAGCCAATGCTTTGGCAGAAGCAGAAGCGAAAGAAATCCGCATTATCGACAAAGCTCCTCGCAAAGGTGCCGAAAGCTTAAACATCGCATTCCTTCATCCCAAGTCCACAATGGGGGTGTTGACAGAACTTTGCGAACACTGATTAAACTTATTTTCTTTTTCTATTTTACAGGTAGTACACCGACTATTTTATTTTGCTCTAATTAAAGCGAAAAAGGTAAATCGCAAATAAATGTAGTTTAGTAGAAGATAGATAGCGAACAACAAATGGCAAATTTAAAAACAGTGAATTGTAATACAGTCAAATTGTAAACAACATGAGTAATCAACTTGAAAAAATTAAAGAGCTTATCGAACGCCGTGCCGTTGCACGCATCGGAGGTGGAGAAAAAGCAATCGCGAAGCAGCATGACAAAGGCAAGTATACAGCACGCGAACGTATAGCAATGCTGCTGGACGAAGGTAGCTTCGAAGAAATGGATATGTTTGTGGAACATAGATGTACAAACTTCGGAATGGAGAAAAAACACTATCCGGGCGATGGAGTGGTTACCGGATGCGGTACCATCGAAGGACGGCTGGTATATATATTTGCACAAGACTTTACAGTTTCTGCCGGTTCTTTGTCGGAAACTATGTCTTTGAAGATTTGCAAGATTATGGATCAGGCAATGAAAATGGGTGCTCCATGTATCGGTATCAACGACTCGGGTGGCGCACGTATTCAGGAAGGCATCAACGCTTTGGCGGGATATGCCGAAATCTTCCAACGCAATATCCTGGCTTCGGGAGTAATCCCTCAGATATCGGGAATTTTTGGACCTTGCGCAGGAGGAGCGGTTTATTCTCCGGCATTGACCGATTTTACGCTCATGATGGAAGGAACTTCGTATATGTTCCTTACAGGGCCCAAGGTAGTAAAAACTGTGACCGGCGAAGATGTGACTCAGGAAAACCTAGGTGGAGCAAGCGTTCACTCTACAAAATCGGGTGTTACTCATTTTACAGCTAAAACAGAAGAAGAAGGCTTGGCTCTGATTCGGAAACTGTTAAGCTACATTCCTCAAAACAATCTTGAAGAAGCTCCATATACAGATTGCACCGACCCTGTTGATCGTTTGGAGGATTCATTGAACGACATCATTCCCGATAGCCCGAACAAACCATACGATATGTACGAAGTGATCGGAGCTATTGTAGACAATGGAGAATTCCTTGAGATCCAAAGAGATTATGCCAAAAACATTATTATCGGTTTCGCCCGTTTTAACGGACAGTCAGTGGGCATCGTCGCCAACCAGCCGAAATATTTGGCAGGTGTACTCGACAGTAATGCTTCTCGTAAAGGCGCGCGTTTCGTACGGTTCTGCGACGCATTCAATATTCCTATCGTTTCATTAGTAGACGTCCCAGGATTCCTCCCGGGGACAGGACAGGAATACAACGGTGTGATTCTCCACGGTGCCAAATTACTGTATGCTTACGGTGAAGCCACTGTTCCCAAAGTTACAATCACTTTACGAAAATCTTACGGTGGCTCCCACATTGTGATGAGTTGCAAACAACTTCGTGGTGATATGAACTATGCATGGCCCACAGCAGAAATTGCCGTAATGGGTGGTGCCGGAGCCGTGGAAGTATTATATGCACGTGAAGCAAAAGAAGCAGCAGACCCGGTTGGATTCATGACGGAAAAAGAAGCCGAATACACCAAGCTGTTTGCCAACCCTTATAACGCTGCGAAATATGGTTATATAGATGATGTGATTGAACCACGAAATACTCGTTTCCGCATTATTCGGGCTTTGCAGCAATTACAAACGAAAAAACTTACCAACCCCGCCAAAAAGCATGGCAATATTCCATTGTAATCAAACTTTCACATTAAAACAAGAACGATTATGAATAAAAGCAAAATCGGAATATTCCTTTCTTTATTGCTGTTGGTCGGTTTATCTTCTTGTGAAGAAGAGAAACCTAACAATAAGTTGATACTGAATGAAGTTTTGATTGATAATCAAAAAAACTTTCAAGACGACTACGGACTACACAGTGCATGGATTGAAATATTCAACAAATCATACGGTAGCGCAGATTTGGCGGGTTATTTGCTAAGAGCAAGTAGCCAGCCAGGTGATACAGCTACCTATTTTATTCCGAAAGGAGATGTACTCACTTTGGTAAAACCTCGTCAACATGCTTTATTTTGGGCTGACGGAGAACCTAATCGAGGAAATTTTCACACAAATTTCAAATTGAGTACTGAAACCACTAATTGGATTGGGTTATATGATTCCGGTCGCAAATTGATCGATCAAATCACCATACCGGCAAGAACATTAGATGCAAATCAATCGTATGCACGCATCAGTGACGGGGCAGACGAATGGGAAGTAAAAGGCGGAAGTGGAGACAAATATGTAACTCCAAGCACGAATAACAAAACCATCAGCGGAAATGCAAAAATGGAAAAGTTCAGAGAGCACGACGCCAGTGGTATCGGTATGTCGATCTCAGCAATGAGTGTGGTGTTCGTCGGATTGATTCTTTTGTTTATTTCTTTTAAAATTGTCGGACGAATTGCTGTAAACCTTAGCAAACGGAATGCCATGAAAGCAAAGGGAATTGACAAGCGCGAGGCAAAAGAACTGACAGAAGCTCCGGGTGAAGTTTATGCGGCTATTGCTATGGCACTGCACGAAATGCAAAATGAAGTGCACGACATCGAAGAGACAATATTGACAATGACTCCGATAAAACGTAGTTATTCACCATGGAGTTCGAAAATCTATACTTTACGTGAAACTCCCCATAAAAAGTAAGTTATTTCATAAAAAGATAAAACAATGAAAGAATATAAATATAAAATCAACGGTAACTTGTATCAAGTAACCATTGGAGACATTGAAGACAACGTTGCCCACGTAGAAGTGAACGGTACGCCTTATCAAGTAGAAATGGAAAAGCAACCGAAAGCCGTTGTCAAACCGGTTGTACGCCCAGCAGCTACCGCTCCGACAGCTCCGACTACACCGGTAGTGAAACCGACAACACCATCTACCGGCAAATCGGGTGTCAAATCTCCACTACCCGGCGTAATTCTCGATATCAAAGTAAATGTGGGTGAAATTGTAAAGAAAGGACAGACCATTATCATCCTCGAAGCAATGAAAATGGAAAACAATATCAATGCGGATAAGGATGGGAAGATCACTGCCATCAATGTGAGCAAGGGAGATTCTGTTCTTGAAGGTACTGACCTCGTAATTATTGAATAGTATGGGAGACTTTATAGACTTTTTAGGAAACAACCTTGCCGATTTTTGGACCTACACAGGATTTTATAACGCAACTGCGGGACATATTACCATGATTATTATCGGCTTGGTGTTCATCTATTTGGCTGTAGCCAAAGAGTTTGAACCGATGTTGCTGATTCCTATCGGATTCGGTATCCTGATCGGTAACATTCCTTTCAACATGGAAGCCGGACTGAAAGTCGGCATTTACGAAGAAGGTTCTGTTTTGAATATATTATATCAAGGAGTAACCTCGGGATGGTATCCGCCGCTTATCTTCCTCGGTATTGGAGCAATGACTGATTTTTCAGCGCTGATTTCCAATCCGAAACTGATGTTGATCGGTGCTGCCGCTCAATTTGGTATTTTTGGAGCATACATGATTGCATTGGCAATGGGCTTCGATCCTATGCAAGCCGGTGCTATCGGTATTATTGGAGGAGCGGACGGCCCGACAGCTATTTTCCTTTCATCTAAACTGGCACCTAATTTGATGGGAGCCATTGCTGTATCGGCCTACTCCTATATGGCTCTGGTTCCTGTGATACAACCCCCCATCATGCGCGTGCTTACTACAAAACACGAACGCCTGATTCGCATGAGACCCCCACGCGCCGTATCTCATACAGAGAAAGTGATTTTCCCGATCATCGGTTTGTTGCTGACCACTTTTCTGGTACCCTCAGGTCTACCGTTATTGGGAATGTTATTCTTTGGCAACCTGCTGAAAGAAAGCGGTGTAACACGGCGTCTCGCCAATACGGCAAGCGGACCGCTCATTGATACAATCACTATCTTATTAGGCTTAACCGTAGGTGCTTCTACTCAAGCATCAGAATTCTTAACATTCGACTCTATCAAGATATTTGCTCTAGGTGCTTTGTCATTTGTTATTGCTACAGCATCAGGTGTAATATTCGTAAAGATATTCAACCTATTCTTGAAGAAAGATAATAAGATTAATCCTCTGATTGGAAATTCCGGCGTATCTGCGGTGCCGGACTCTGCACGTATCTCACAAGTAGTAGGGTTGGAATACGACTCTACGAATTATTTACTCATGCACGCAATGGGACCAAACGTATCAGGAGTAATCGGCTCTGCTGTTGCAGCAGGTATCTTACTTGGATTCTTAATGTAAACATGCATAAACAAAAATGTTTAATTACCTGCAGACCATTCATAGAAAGCTAATTAGGAATAATATTCCGAAAATAGAATAAATTAAGAGAATGTGTGATAATATAATACCCCCCGAAAGCTTGAAAAACTTTCGGGGATATTATTACTAGCATTTCTGCTGTGATAATCATTCAAGAAAACATCTGCTCCATATCCCCAATATCATAGCAACGTCCAAATATAGGGTACTATTGTAGCATAATAAATAGATAACGCAAGAGCAAAAAAAACGATGTAACTCAACGAATTACACCGTTTTTTATATATTTATTTATGGTTATTTCTTAAAGCCTATTTCACCTCCTCAAAGTCAGCATCTTGTACATTATCTCCATGCTTACTATCCGCTCCTTCAGCATTACCTTGAGCGCCGTTCATATTCGGATCGGCTTGTGCGCCACTTTGAGCGTACATCTCTGCACTTGCAGCTTGAAAGGCTGTATTGATTTCTGCCATAGCCGTGTCGATAGCTGACAAATCCTGCGCTTTATGAGCATCTTTCAACTTTTGTAAAGCGGTTTCGATCGGAGCTTTCTTGTCAGCAGGCAACTTATCACCCAATTCTTTCAACTGATTCTCGGTAGAGAAGATTAAGCTGTCAGCCTGATTCAACTTATCGATCTTTTCACGTTCTTTCTTGTCGGCTTCGGCATTGGCCTCGGCTTCGGCTTTCATACGTTCGATTTCCTCCTTGCTCAAACCGCTCGATGCTTCGATGCGGATAGCCTGTTCCTTACCCGTTGCTTTATCCTTAGCAGATACTTTCAGAATACCATTGGCATCGATATCGAATGTCACTTCAATCTGAGGAACTCCACGACGTGCAGGAGCGATACCTGTCAGGTTGAACTGACCGATAGACTTATTCTGTGCGGCCATTGGACGCTCACCTTGCAATACATGGATAGTCACTTCTGTCTGGTTGTCGGCAGCCGTTGAGAAAGTTTCGCTCTTCTTGCATGGGATTGTCGTATTGGCGTCGATCAGTTTAGTCATTACGCCACCCAACGTTTCGATACCCATCGACAAAGGGGTAACGTCGAGCAATACCACACCCTTGATTTCATCGGTCAACACCGCACCTTGCACAGCAGCACCCACGGCTACCACTTCATCCGGATTCACTCCTTTCGAAGGAACCTTACCGAAAAAGTCCTCTACCAACTTCTGAACTGCCGGAATACGTGAAGAACCACCTACAAGGATTACTTCATCGATATCCGAATTAGACAATCCGGCATCACTCATCGCTTTCTTGCAAGGTTCGAGACAAGCCTGAATGAGGCTATGTGCCAAAGATTCGAATTTAGCACGTGTCAGCGTCTTAACCAAGTGTTTGGGCACACCACCTACTGGCATAATATAAGGTAAGTTAATTTCGGTGGTTGTAGAAGAAGACAATTCAATTTTGGCTTTCTCGGCAGCTTCTTTCAAACGTTGCAAAGCCATCGGATCTTGTGTCAAGTCGGCGCCTTCGTCATTCTTGAATTCTTCCACCAGCCAATTGATAATCACTTGGTCGAAGTCGTCACCACCGAGGTGAGTGTCGCCATTGGTAGAAAGTACTTCAAACACACCGCCCCCAAATTCAAGAATAGAAATATCGAATGTACCTCCACCCAAGTCGAATACGGCGATCTTCATGTCTTTATGAGCCTTGTCAAGACCATAAGCAAGCGCTGCGGCTGTCGGCTCGTTCACGATACGCTTCACTTCGAGTCCGGCAATCTGTCCGGCTTCTTTCGTTGCCTGACGCTGAGAGTCGGAGAAGTATGCAGGAACAGTGATTACCGCTTCAGTAACTTCCTGCCCCAAATAGTCTTCGGCTGTTTTCTTCATTTTCTGAAGAATCATTGCTGAAATTTCTTGCGGAGTATACAGACGTCCGTCTATATCCACACGCGGCATGTTATTATCGCCTTTTACTACTTTATATGGTACGCGCGAAATTTCTTTTTGCACTTGATCCCAGTTCTCACCCATGAAACGTTTGATAGAGAAGACTGTACGTTGCGGATTCGTGATGGCCTGCCGTTTTGCCGGATCACCGACTTTACGTTCGCCGCCATCTACAAATGCCACAATAGAAGGTGTGGTACGCTTTCCTTCAGCATTTGTGATTACTACAGGTTCGTTTCCTTCAAATACGGAAACGCAAGAATTTGTAGTTCCTAAATCAATTCCAATAATTTTTCCCATGATTGTTATTTTATTTATTGTTATTATTCAAGTTGTTTTAAATTAAGTCCAAAATCATTCGACCATTTAAAAACAAACGATGTGCCAAAAAAGAGAGAACACAGAAGACTGACACGAAATCTGCCAAAAAGACAGAATCTATAAAAACACTTCCACCGGACAAGAACATTATCCTACCTATAATCGAAAAGTTCTGGAGTTTACTTCTACTCCTCCCCTCGCTTCCATTAAGCTGTCTACTTTCGAGTGCTAAGGTTCGCTTCTGTTCCACCTCACGTTCCATTAATCCAAGTCAGTGTGATTCACACAATCTTATTTTAAGCCAGCCTTCCGGAAATGCAAAAGACTTTGCAACAGTGCCCCATAAGATCTTAACAATGATTCTCCCGATGATCGGTCTCAAAAGAACGACAAAATCTCGTTCGGACAAAACGTCTCTGCCTAAAGAAAAGACACTCTTTCGCGTAAAGCAATGTCGGGGCGAAACAAACATTTACCGGAATAATTTGGCCCCAATTTCGATATGCGTTCATTATCGCAACCAATGTATTCTTATGCCTCCAAATGCAAATCTTTTTTTATCTTTGCAGGAAATGAAAACTAAATAACCACCGATGATGAAACGATTGCTATCTCTCACATTGCTTATTCTTTTATTGGCGGGATGCCACAGAAAGCCGGATGCAGCGAAAAACAAAGCGAATGAAACAAAAGTCAGCCTTTCGTATGCCAAAGGATTCGATATTGCACATACGGAAATGTATACCGCAGTCACCGTTTACAATCCTTGGAAGAATGGGGCGATATACGACAAATATTATCTGGTAAAAAAGCAGGAGATCGATGTTCCGGCAGACGGGCAAAAAATTGTCGTTCCGCTTAAAACCCTTATGGCCAACTCGGCGACACACTTGGGATTTCTCGAGTTACTGGACGAACTGGATAAAGTGACCGGCATCTGTAGTACGCAATACATTTACAATCCCTCCATCTTGCAAGGAGTCAAGGAAGGACGTGTTAAAGATCTCGGAGACGCTTTCAACCTCGACATCGAAAACCTGTTGCTCCTGCGTCCGCAGGCGGTCATGACATCAGCATACAACGCCGATGATGAGAACAGCCGGAAAATGAAGCAAACCGGCATACCCATCCTGTATAATATAGAATGGCAGGAACCGTCAATACTCGGAAGGGCGGAATGGATAAAATACGTAGCCGCTTTTTTCGATAAGGAAGCGGAAGCCGACAGCATTTTCGAAGAGGTAACGGAAAAGTATAACCGGCTGAAAGAGAAAGCCGCGGCATTCTCCGGAGAACCCGCCATCTTCTCCGGAGAAGATTACCGGGGAACGTGGAGTATGCCCGGAGGGAAAAGCTATCTCGCTCAATTGTTCAGAGACGCAGGCGCCACGTACCTATATAGCCGCGACAGTGTTTCCGCCAGTATCCCGCTGAACATCGAAAAAGCGCTTATCGACTTCAGTGAAGCAGACATCTGGGTAGGAGTCAAAGCCCGTTCGCTGGACGAACTCAAAAAGACAAACAGTAAATACAAACTGTTCAAAGCTTTCAAAACAGGACAGGTATACAACATGGGCAAACGTATGAATGCAACCGGAGGAAACGATTATTGGGAAAGCGGAGTGGCCCGACCCGACCTGCTCTTGAAAGATATGATCAAAATCTGCCATCCGCAACAGACGGAAGAATATGAGTCGACATACTTCGAACAATTAAAGTAAACATTTTCATGAGTCGGGTACATCTATTCTTACTGCTTTTCATGGCCCTCATAGCGGCTTTCCTTGCCGACATCGCCTTCGGCAGTGTAAATCTTCCGGTCGGCGAAGTGTGGAAAACGCTCACGGGAACAAGCGACAACCTCATTTACAGGGAAATCATTTTCAACCACAGGCTTCCCAAAGCACTCACCGCAATTCTCACCGGTGCGGCTTTATCTATTGCGGGAGTACTGATGCAAACTTTGTTCAGCAATCCGCTGGCAGGCCCCGACGTATTAGGCGTCACTTCCGGTTCGAGTCTCGGAGTGGCGTTGCTCACCTTGGGTACATCTGCTCTTCCTGCATGGTTCATCAGCGGATGGGGACAGGTCACAGCCGCATTCATGGGCGCTATCGGCGTACTGCTGCTCATCATCATCGCATCCGTCAAAATCCGGCAGACAGTTTCACTGCTCATCGTAGGCATGATGTTCGGCTATTTCACCGGAGCCATTGTAAGTATCTTACAAAGCGTAAGCAATCCCGACGCCTTGAAACTTTTCATTTCCTGGACATTCGGCAGTCTTTCGGCGGTGGGATGGCAACAAATGGGAATCATGGCGCCCGTAATCATCATCGGAACAATGGTCGCCTTATTCTTACAAAAGCCTCTCAATATCTTGCTGCTGGGTAAAAATTATGCCGGCGGATTAGGCATTTCGGTCCCCCGCCTGCGGCTATGGATCATTCTCGCAACAGCCATATTGGCAGGCACATCCACTGCCTTTACCGGACCGATCGCTTTCATCGGTATCACCATGCCACATATCGCAAGGGGATTGTTCCACACATTAAACCACCGCGTCATCCTTCCCGCTTCACTTCTTTGCGGTTCTGTCACACTATTGATATGCGACATCATCTCGCAACTTCCGGGCATGCAAGGCACGCTGCCCATCAATGCGGTCACAGCATTATTCGGAGCGCCCGTCATCGTTTGGATCATTGCGCACAATAAAGGATAAAAAAGGAGAGCCCGCCGCAGCTATCTAAAAATAAAAATGTATATTTGCAATGATTTGAAAGTTGTAAACAGCCGACTATGAGTCACATCGGTTACACACATGGCTGCCCAGCTCGAAAATCATAAAAAAACAAACTATAAATCATAATTCATAAAAATAAAAATGGGTAGAGTTCTTATTATCGGTGCAGGCGGTGTGGGTACTGTCGTTGCACACAAAGTGGCACAAAATGCCGATGTATTCACAGACATCATGATTGCCAGCCGTACGAAAGAAAAGTGCGACAAGATTGTCGAAGCAATAGGGAATCCGAACATCAAAACCGCCAAGGTAGATGCCGACAATGTAGACGAACTGGTAGCGTTGTTCAACGACTTCAAACCGGAGATGGTGATCAACGTAGCGCTCCCTTATCAGGACCTTACAATCATGGAAGCTTGCCTGAAAGCCGGAGTCAACTATCTCGATACCGCCAATTACGAGCCGAAAGACGAAGCTCATTTCGAATACAGTTGGCAATGGGCTTATCACGAGCGTTTCAAAGAAGCCGGACTGACTGCGATATTAGGATGCGGCTTCGACCCGGGTGTAAGCGGAATATTCACAGCCTATGCCGCCAAGCATTATTTCGACGAAATTCACTATCTGGATATTGTGGACTGCAATGCGGGAAACCATCACAAGGCATTCGCCACCAATTTCAATCCCGAGATCAATATTCGTGAAATCACTCAGAACGGTCGTTACTATGAAAACGGCAAATGGGTGACCACCAAACCGTTGGAGATTCATAAAGACCTCACATATCCGAATATCGGACCGCGCGACTCATACCTGCTTTATCACGAAGAACTGGAATCGTTGGTAAAAAACTTCCCGACCATCAAGCGCGCCCGTTTCTGGATGACTTTCGGACAGGAGTACCTGACTCACCTTCGTGTCATACAGAACATCGGCATGGCGCGTATCGACGAAGTAGACTACAATGGCATGAAGATCGTTCCGTTGCAATTCCTGAAAGCCGTATTGCCCAATCCGCAAGACTTAGGTGAAAACTATGAAGGAGAGACTTCCATCGGCTGCCGTATCCGCGGAATCAAAGACGGCAAAGAACGCACGTATTACGTGTACAATAATTGCAGCCATCAGGAGGCATACAAGGAAACAGGCATGCAGGGAGTAAGCTATACGACAGGTGTTCCTGCCATGATCGGAGCCATGATGTTCTTCAAAGGCGAATGGAAACGCTCGGGCGTGAACAATGTGGAAGAGTTCAACCCCGATCCGTTTATGGAGCAGCTCAACAAGCAAGGATTGCCCTGGCACGAAGAATTCGACAAGGATCTTGAACTGTAACAGCCCGCATAAATAAACAAACCGGCCGATGCACCCAGGAGACGGAATATATGTGCTACATTCTCCGTGGATGCATCGGTATTTATATAACCATTAAAAAAGAAGTCATGATGAATGTAGGAGATAAAGCGCCCGAAATCTTAGGCATCGACGAAAACGGCAAAGAGATTTGTCTGAGCGCATACAAAGGAAAGAAGGTAGTATTGTATTTTTATCCCAAAGACAGCACATCGGGTTGCACCGCACAAGCTTGCAATCTGCGCGACAATTATGCCGAGCTTCGCAAAGCAGGCTATGAAGTGATCGGCGTAAGCGTAGACGACGAAAAGTCGCACCGGAAATTCATAGAGAAGAACAACCTTCCCTTTACACTTATAGCCGATACCGATAAGAAACTGGTGGAACAGTTTGGAGTATGGGGAGAAAAGAAAATGTACGGACGCACTTACATGGGAACTTTCCGCACCACTTTCGTTATCGATGAAGAAGGGGTTGTGGAACGAATCATTACTCCTAAAGAGGTGAAGACCAAAGAACACGCTTCACAGATATTGGGATAGTTTTGCAAAAAAGAAACTGCCCCGACCAAGAACTTAAAAACAAAAGAACAGATGGCAAAAAAAGACGAACTGAACTTTGAAGCAGACAACAAAAAAGGCTCGAGCGAAAAGCTCAAAGCCTTGCAGGCTGCAATGGAAAAAATAGAAAAGAATTTCGGCAAAGGCTCTATCATGAAAATGGGAGACGAAAGTGTGGAACAAGTAGAGGTGATACCTACCGGGTCTATCGGCTTGAATGTGGCATTAGGCGTAGGCGGATATCCCCGTGGCAGAATCATCGAGATATACGGACCGGAGTCTTCGGGTAAAACGACACTCGCCATTCATGCCATCGCCGAAGCGCAAAAAGCCGGAGGGATCGCTGCTTTCATCGATGCGGAGCACGCGTTCGACCGCTTTTACGCAGCCAAGCTCGGCGTGGATATCGACAATTTATGGATATCTCAACCCGACAACGGAGAACAAGCGTTGGAAATTGCCGAGCAGTTGATTCGCTCGTCGGCTATCGACATTATCGTTATCGACTCTGTTGCCGCATTGACTCCGAAATCGGAGATCGAAGGCGATATGGGCGAAAACAAAGTCGGACTCCAGGCACGCTTGATGTCTCAGGCTTTGCGCAAACTGACTGCAACCGTCAGCAAGACACGTACGACTTGTATCTTCATCAACCAGCTTCGCGAGAAAATCGGTGTCATGTTCGGCAATCCGGAAACGACAACCGGAGGTAACGCGCTGAAGTTCTATGCTTCGGTTCGCTTGGATATCCGTCCGGGAAGTCCTATCAAAGATGGAGAAGAGGTGCTTGGAAAGCTGACGAAAGTAAAAGTGGTGAAGAACAAAGTGGCTCCTCCTTTCCGCAAGGCGGAATTCGACATCATGTTCGGCGAGGGGATCTCCCACTCCGGAGAAATCATCGACTTGGGTACGGACATGGGTATCATTAAAAAGAGCGGTTCGTGGTACAGCTACAACGACACGAAACTGGGACAGGGACGCGATGCCGCCAAACAATGTATCGCCGACAATCCGGAGCTCTCAGAAGAATTGGAAGGGTTGATCTTCGAGGAACTGAAGAAGAAATAAAAACCGCATTACGGAAATCCGGCAGTTGTTTCCGGCTTTTCCGAAGTCAGTCTGAAAAGCCGGACGGTTCATACAAGAAAACCGGATCACGCACAATCGAAAATTGAAATCGTTTTCTTTATCATGAATAGAGAAGACCTCATATACCGTGCATTTCGATCCGGTCCCCTTTTTCGGGAAAATAAAAAAAAGGACGGAGTGCCCTCAGGCAAAGAAAGTGATCCGCGAGAACGGAATAACCCACACGTTTCCTGTATATCGCCAAGTTCGAACAACAAAAGTAATCTGCGAAAACGGAACGGTTTTTGTCTGAAAACAGAACGCCTGTCGGAATTAGTGTTTTATCAAGTTGGGTGAAGCGGTCGGTGCAACAAGTCCGCTTCACCCAATTTTTATATTACAACCGCGCGCCTCTGTGTCAAAATGCGGATGGCTGCAAATACCGAAAAGTTAAAAAGTAAGATCCGGCTTATACAAAAAAGTAAATATAAGCCAACGTACTCAGGCTGATGACAATCCAGAGCAACACACCCTGAACGAGCGGTCTCACTCCTACAGACCTAAGCACATCGACGGAAAGCGAAGCTCCGATGAAGAACATCGTAATGGTAAGCGTCTTTCGTGCAAATCTATTAATAGCCTCTCCCAGCGCAGGAACATGTGCCAGCAGATACGTATTCGCAACCATCGCCAGAACGAAAAAGAAAATAAACCAAGGGATACTTACCTTTTGTCCTTTGCTCTTAAAGATGAAAGACGTGGCAAACGCTACGGGAATAATCCAAAGAGCACGAGTCAATTTTATGGTTGTGGCTACCTTTAGCGCTTCTTCGCCATAGGCGGCTCCCGCTCCTACCACCGAACTGGTGTCGTGAATGGCAATTGCCGCCCATGTACCGAACTCATGTTGAGTCATATTCAGGGCATGTCCTATCAGAGGAAAGATAAACAGGGCAATGGCATTGAGAATGAAAACCGTTCCCAACGCGACGGACATTTCACTGTCTTTCGCTTTCAACACAGGCCCTACCGCCGCAATGGCACTACCGCCGCAAATGGCGGTTCCGGAACTGATAAGATAAGAAGTGTTACGGTCGACTTTGAAGATTTTCCGCCCGATAAACCAACCGATCAGCAGCGTGCCCGCTACAGAGAGGATGGTAAACTCCATCCCTTCCCTGCCCGAAGCCAAAGCATCGTGGAGGTTCATGCCGAAGCCCAGTCCGACAACGGAATATTGCAGCAGATATTTAGAGGTTTTCTTATTAAACTTCGGGTGCGCCCGGCCGCAAACTAATGCGAAAACCAGTCCGAGAAACAGGGCTACCGGAGGTGTCACCCATGCAGACCATGCCTGCATGCCGGGAATATAATCTAAAAACAGAAAGAAACTCAATGAGGAAAGAAGAGCGACGTAAATCGCTTTGTTGTTTGCTTGCAGCGTTTTTGTTACGGTTGAAATCATAAGGATATTTTTTTTATTATTTCCGAAGCGCAAAGATACAACAAACGCCCTAAGCATACCAATCGTTTCTATTTATGCAATATAACTTTCAGTTATAATCAATCTGATGTCATATTTTTATTATATATCTGATGATAAAGGTTTACCAAACCTGATTTTATCCGACAATGCTTATTTATAGAAAGAATCCGGCATTCTGTTATGAACAAACGTTAGTTCTTTACTCTGTTTGCATGAGACCTGCATAGCAGATAAAGATTCACTCTTCGGCATAATTATCTCGCTTTCAACACTACAGGAAACTGTGGCAAGAAGACAGAACAATGCAATTGATATTCTTAATTTTCACAGTGTCATTTTTTACGTTTATCATAATAATGTAGAACTACTCCCAATAAAAGCCCAAACGGTACTCCTTGAAATGTGTAAATTTCACATAAAGAATACCTATTTATTTCAAATGGTATGTAGTAGGTTAAAAGTGTATACAACCAACTCACCAACAAAATAAATAGAGCCTGATAAAGATTTATACGATATTCTTTTTTCATCATAAAACACCTCCCTCCTTGTTGGATTGAATATAACGAATGCTTGTTTATAAATTCCAAATCCATCACATATTCCATCGAATCAGATGTATCGCCAAATTTCTATCTGTCCGGAATTTAAAATCAAAAAGAAAAGTAATCTTTTCGCCAGCATGTTTTTACTGTTAATGCAAATATAAGTTTAATTTGCTTTAGATACATATACAAAAGCATAAATTAAGCTTAATGAGAAGCGTTTTACTACTTTAATTCGAATTCGAATAAACAACCATAAGCAAACAAAAAGAGGCTTCGATTACGCTGTCTCAAATGGGATATTCCGAACATAAAAAAAGGCAGCATCGCATAGATAACTGCCTGATTTTCAAAAAGAGCGGTAAACGAGGCTCGAACTCGCGACCCCCAGCTTGGGAAACTGTTTTAAATAGTCAATAAATCACTAAAC
>NZ_ATZH01000008.1 GCF_000428105.1 Bacteroides pyogenes DSM 20611 = JCM 6294
GAGAACGGTTTGGTGATAGCCGAGGAAACCACACCGGCTAACGAAAGTGACATCAAACATTTGGAAAAGCCATTAGAAAAAGCTAAACTTCCACAAGGTACACCTGTTTATGCCGACAAGGGTTATGATTCCACAGCAAACAAGGATGTACTTAAACGTATGAAGCTCAAGAGTCGTATCATGCACAAAGGAGTAAGGGGACGTAAGCTAACGGAAAGAGAGCAGCGTGTTAATGTAGCCATCAGCAAGACACGGTACAAAGTGGAACGTACCTTTGGATCTATTCACAGATGGTTTCATGGTGGGATAGCCAGATATGTAGGTTTAGCTAAGACTCACGCACAACACATCATGGAGGCTATTGCCTACAATTTATATCGAACTCCGGGGATAATTGTGTCTAATTCTCTCAAATAAGGGGAGAGTATGAGATGAAATAGAGCATATACAGCCTAAAAATCAAAAATATAGACTGAAGGTGAGCCAATAGTGCTCAAAAACAAGAATGATAGAGAATGGGGTAAGGTTTTGCAGAGGTCTCGAACTTCTATTCCATATATAGTCACCACGGTGTATATATATGGTTACCACGCTGGCAATATATGGCTACCACGCTGGCAATATATGGCTATCATGCTGGCAATATATAGCCATCATGTCGGTAATATATGTACACTATGAGAAGAATCTTCTTCTCTCCTATTCTCTCTGTTTCGGCAAATATCTAAAAATATTATCTTGCGGTGTGAGGAAACAAAATAAAAAAACTTTCTTCTTTTTCCCGGAAAGATGAAAAAGAAGAAAGTTTAAGAATGGATGGATAGAATTCGCTATTACCTGCTTTTAAGAATCTCCTCACAAAGCAAGTGACTGCGAATCATCATTCGAGGAATGTGAAAAGGCCCTTTGAAAATATTCCCTTTAGCAGGTTGCGCTACCGAACCGTCGCGATGAAGATATCCATACCACTCTCCATATTCCTTATCGGGGAAATGCGCATAAGTCCATTCACTAATTTGTTTATGCATTTCAAGGTACTTCTCATCGCAGGTCATTTTATAGGCGTAAAGAGTAGCGATGATAGCTTCGGTTTGCGGCCACCAAAATTTCATATCCTGCGAATAGTCTTGCGGAGGAAAGTTGCGGCAATCGCGGAAATTGATGATTCCGCCAAACTCTTTGTCCCATCCCCACTCCCATGACCAGTCGAGAATTTGGAGAGCCAACTGCATAAGCTCGTTGTCATCGTTCCGATAACGCGCTTCTTCCATAATAAACCATGCTGTTTCAATGCAGTGTCCCGGATTGATCACACGTCCGTTGCAAGTATCGATAAGTTCGCCCTGCGGTCCGACCATCTCAAGTAAGGCTTTAAACTCCGGATGAATGAAATATTTCCTCAATGCCGCAATCGATTCATCAATCTGCCTGTCCAACACCGGGTCGCTAATAACCTCACGAATGCGGGCAGCCGTATTAATCAGAATCATGGTAATAGAATGTCCGCGAGCCTCTAATGCCGGAAGATATTTAGGTTCCAGAAGTCCCGGAGTATTCAGAAAGTATTGTGTACGCTTAAATATTTCCAAAGCTCTCTCCGCATATATTTTCTCTCCCGTCGCCGCAGCGTATTCTGCCAGGGCAATGGCGGCAAATCCTTCGGAAAAGACATAGCGGCGTTTACGTAACGGGCGCCCGTCTTCGGTCACTTCGAAAAACATATGCCCGTCTTTGTCAAAACAATGGGTTTCAAGAAAGTCGATGCAACTCTTCGACGCCTCCAACCATTCGGGGTTCTTCTCAATATGATTGTAAGCATAAGCCGATATAAAGCCGAAACGGCCTTGGAACCATACAGATTTGGTAGTATCCATCAAAGTTCCGTCTCTATCGACACAAGTATACACACCGCCATGCTTACGGTCGAGACCGTTCTTAAGCCAGAACGGCATAATGTTATTTACCAAGTCATCTTTATAAGATGCAGACCATGATGTCAAGTATTCAGTCACGTTCATACACTTGATACTTAAAATTTATTGCATCGGTCGAAAAATCCGATAGCCTCCAACTCCAATTTCATTTGTCGCTCTTCTTCGTCGGTCATATTCTGGAAAGGAGTACGGTTTTTTCCCAAATCCAAACCTATTAATTTCATAATGCGTTTTCCGCCCACAATATTTCCCCGGAAATGGCAGATCACATTAATCACTTTCTGAGAGAAGTTCTGACGTTCGCGGGCCAATTCCAGATCGCCCTTCTCCCACGCTTCGATAATGCCTACCAACTCGCGACCATTGTAATTGGTTGTTCCGCCGATGCCTCCACGAGCTCCACCCATAGCGAGACATGGAAGAATTGTTTCGTCCTGCCCGTGCAGCATATCATATTTTCCATCCTTATACAAACGGCACTGATTATACTCATACATGCTTTCGAATGTGTATTTAATTCCTGCAAAATTCGGCACACGCCCGTCTACCGCTTCAAGCAATTTCACCATCGGCAAGAAAGCGCCGTTGAAAGCCGGTATATGATAATAATAAAAAGGAAGATTCGGAGCACCCGAAGCTATTTCTTCAATATATTTCACCAGCTCTTCAACACGTCCGATTTTAGGGAATGGAGGAGCCATGGCGCCAATGCCCCAAGCGCCGATTTTTTGCGCGTGTTCCGCCAACATCCGACTTGCTTTCACACAACAGCTTCCCACATGCACTATTACTTTAAAACCTTCGGGAGCAACAGAGATCCAGCGTTCGGCCAACTTCATTCTCTCTTCTTCGGTCAACATATACCCTTCACCCGACGAACCATTGATGAAAACTCCTTGCAGTCCGTTCTTTACTAACATTTTAGCATATCTTTCAATCGGTTCAAGATTCACTTCACCATTCTCGTAAAAAGGAGTGAACGGTGCATCGATAAGTCCAATAATTCGTTCCATAACCATACTATTTTTTTAACGTTATTATAAGTATTCAATCTTCCATATTATCCGTAGTGGGACGTAAAAAATAAATTTGCAATGCCAAAGCTACAGCTACCACTACACTCAACAGGGCAAATCCCAAACCTAAGTTACCTCCATCTGTCCATTTGCCCAATACTTCTGTCACCGCAGCTCCGGCAAAGACTCCCGTCATATTCATAATTCCATAAGCGGTTGCCCGATGCTTGGTCGATACAAACTGACAAAGAATAGGCATATTGTTAGCATCAAAAATACCAAATCCAATGCCAAAGAGCAAACCTGCACCGATCACACTGACAAAACTATGCCCAAAACCAAGTAGGAGTAAAGCCGGTATCGTCATACCCAAGCCGATAGCGCCGGTATAAACACGTCCACGAATATTTCTTTGCACCCAGCGGTCGGAAAGAATACCTCCTGATATCACACCGATAAAACAAGAAAGTGCGATGGTAATCGTAGAGATAGGTCCGGCCTCAGACATCGGGATTCCCAAACTGCTGGAGAATAAAGTAGGAAGCCAGTTTTTAGTAGCCCATCCCGGCAGACTCGGAGCTGCAAAATAAAACAGAATGATCCAGAATGCCCAATTAGAGAAGAGAAGAGACAGCCCTCCGAATAAAGAAGCTTTTTTCTTACCCGGTATATCAGACTGCTTTTGGGCCGTATTATGTATCCGGTTCTCATGTAGAAAGAATATCAAAACAAGAGAATAAAAAACTCCTACTACACCAAACCAATGAAAAGTAGCCTGCCACGAAAAAGCAGCGGCGGCCGTTGCTCCAAAACCTCCGATGGCTTGTCCGGCATAAAGCCCTGTCATATGCACTCCTACGGCCAAAGAGCGAGACTTTCCTTGGTGCCAATCCGCAATTAACGACAAACCTGCCGGAATATATAATGCTTCACTTATCCCCATTATGGCACGAAGCCAATACAACTCCCGGAAACTTTCGGCATATCCCATTAAAAAAGTAACAGCCGACCACACAAACAAACTTCCTATTACCAGCCATTTACGACTGACCCGATCGGCAATCATTCCTGCAACAGGACTCATAAACCCATAAATCCATAGAAAAACAGCCATTAAGGCTCCAAAAGCCTCAGCTTTATTTAATTCAACAATATCAGCCTTCATAGCCTCCTGCATGGTAGAAAGCATCTGACGATCCATATAATTAAGTAATGCCACTCCCCATAACAAACCAACTACTATCCAAGGATAAATATTTTTGTTTTTCATAAAAAAGATAATTTTATATTATGCAACTAAAAGTCTTGCAAACATAGAACTTTTTTCATCTACGCACAAGAGTTTAATAAAATATTTACCTATTAGCACCTCATTTAATTAAAAAGAAGAAGAATGATAATCCAAAGCGAATAGAGCAAGGCTGCAAAAGATAGTAAAAACTGTCAGTATGAAATATAATACCTTATTCAATATAATATCTCCATTGAGCACAAAAACACCCGCTATAAAACATAAGTAAATTCAAGAAAAAGCCGAAAATAGAAAATTATCTTATTTTATTTACAGTAAAATCGATTATAAAATTAGTATATTTGCGTTTATTAATATAAGAATTACTCAGAATATGAAACTGCATCTGCTAAAAGAAATAGAACTTGGCACCAAAAACGCCCTCCAAAAGAAAAAGATTATCAAGCATTATATATACAACGGAAGTTCTACCCTTACAGACTTGGCGCGGGAAATGGATTTAAGTGTTCCGACGGTTACCAAATTCATCAGCGAAATGTGCGAAGAGGGTTATATTAACGATTATGGGAAATTAGAAACAAGCGGAGGCAGACATCCAAGCTTATATGGTCTCAATCCGGAGTCAGGTTATTTCGTAGGCGTGGATATCAAACAATTCTCCATTAATATCGGATTGATGAACTTCAAAGGAGATATGGTAGAACTTGAAATGAATATTCCTCATAAGTTTGAAAACACACCGGATGCTCTTGATGCGCTTTGTAAACACATAATCTCTTTCATAGAAAAAATCAACATCAATCCGGAAAAGATACTCAACATTAATATAAATATATCCGGAAGAGTAAACCCCGAGTCGGGATATAGCTTCAGCCTGTTCAATTTTGAGGAACGACCATTAGCAGAGATCCTTACTGAAAAAATAGGGTATAACGTAAGTATCGATAACGACACACGAGCCATGACATACGGAGAATTTCTAAAAGGATGTGTAAAAGGAGAAAAAGATATCATATTCGTCAATGTAAGCTGGGGACTTGGGATCGGCATTATTATCGATGGTAAAATATACACCGGAAAATCGGGATTCTCAGGAGAATTCGGACATACCAATGTGTTCGACAATGAGATTATCTGTCATTGCGGGAAAAAGGGATGCTTGGAAACAGAGACTTCCGGCTCCGCTTTACACCGCATATTGATAGAGCGCGTTCAAAAAGGTGAAAATTCCATCCTATCCAAACGGATTACGATGAAAGACAATCCGCTGACTCTCGACGAGATTATCTCGGCAGTAAACAAAGAGGATGTGCTCTGTATCGAAATAATAGAAGAAATTGGACAAAAATTAGGTAAACAGATTGCGGGACTTATCAATATATTCAACCCCGAATTGGTGATAATCGGAGGAACACTTTCCATGACAGGAGATTATTTAACCCAGCCTATCAAAACAGCAGTCCGCAAATATTCTCTCAATTTAGTCAACAAAGACTCAGTCATCCTTACTTCTAAACTAAAAGACAGAGCAGGCATCATAGGGGCGTGTATGTTAGCGCGTAGCAGAATGTTTGAAAACTGAAAGAAGTCGAAAAGACAAGCAATAAACAAAGCGGTTTATGACAAAGGAGGGCGGAAAAACCTCCGAGGCCTATTATTTTAAACTTTGCATGCAAAAAGATTCAAAATCCTTTTGTTTTTTCAAATAAATCTGTAATTTTGCACGCCGTAAACGAAAGGAAACGCCGATATAGCTCAGTTGGTAGAGCAACGCATTCGTAACGCGTAGGTCACCAGTTCAAGTCTGGTTATCGGCTCCATAAAAAAGAGATAAGAAACAAAGGTTACACAACCATCTTTCTTATCTCTTTTTTTATAGAAGCAAGTCGAAAGCCATTCAAACAATACAAAAATATCGTAATGCACAATGCATCCAAAATCAGAGTCCGAACGTGCGAAAGGACATTTTTAGGATTAGTGTAATACCATATAAGAAAAGAGCCGTGCCATCATTTTGGCACAGCTCCTTTTTATCATCAATCAAACTTCTTAAATACAAAGAAAGATGATTTTATTGCTTACAAAACTATTTATTTTTGAGCTTCCTTGATAGTACAAATACTTACGCGATTCCAATCTGGTTCAGAGAACATATCACCCACACCTTGTCCTTCAGCGGTGATACGATCAGCAGAAATCTTATATCTCTTTATCAAAGTATTCTTAACAACTTCGGCACGTTGTCTAGCAATTCTGTCATTTACCTCCTGGCTACCTTCTGGAGATGCATATCCCTTGATAACTACTTTAGATTCGGGATATTTATTCAAATATACAGCAATACGCTCTACATTAGGAAGCTGAGAAGCGTCAATCGTAGTTCTGCCCTGACGGAACGTAACAACAGACTCCAACATGTGAGATTTCTCAGTAACAGTCTGAACGATCGGCTTTTTATTGCGACATTCTTCTAATTGCTGCTGCAATTCACCCACTCTGCGATTGGCTTCTACCAACGAAGCTTCCGCGTCTTGAGCCTGACCACGCAATTCATTCACTCTTGCGTTCAATCCGTCTACTTCAGCTTGATCGTAAGCCCTTCCGAATGACATGTGATGTTCGCCATTGCTTCCCTTGAAATGATAAACCAAACCCGCCAAAATTTCGACTGTTGCATTATTAGCATTATACTTTAATGCAGGCATCATGTGATTACCCCCCAAAGCATAGACCAATGCAGGTTTCAAAGCCAATGTCCAAGCTTTTCTTTCACCCAAATTAAAGTTGAAATTCAAACCTAATTTAGAAGTCAAGAAGTTGCGGCTTTCTAAAACATCTCCATAAAAACGCAACCAACCGGCACCGGCAACAGCTTCCATTTCAAAACAACGAGGAGCGCCTTGATATGCACCAAACAAGTTATTCAAGTTCACCCTACCCAATAAACTTACATTTGAATTGTCAAATGCTGTGCGACTTTCTGTAGTATTGATATACCCCATACCTTCGATGGTAAATCCAACAATCGGAGTCAATTGCTTACCGATTTCAACACCTACTGCAGGACGCATGTTTTTAAAAAACGCGCTGTGAGTAAGAGGAGTTACCCCACCGGCATTCAAGCCTACAGACCAATTATCAAAAACTTTACTGCCTTGCAATAAATTCTGGCTTGAAGCAGATAAAGCGACTAAGCCAAACATAGCGAAAATAAAAATCTTCTTCATAAAAATACTTTTTTTAAAAGTTACAATATATTCAACAATCAAATTAAAAAAAAGTTCTGTTATATTACATTTAAGCGAAAAGAAAAAGCGAACATTCCATATAAATAAATGTTTTAAAAGAAGAACTTAAACTTTTCATACGGCCATACAGTCTGTGAAGATAGTGGGCCGTTTTTCGTATTGTTCCCGAATCCAAACCGTATCCGTATAAGTTACATCTTAAAAATCACGATTACACAGAATCATATCCTGCACCATATTACAAGATTTACCGATTGAAGAAAACCGATGGGGGAAATTATAAATTTAACTATAGGAATCATATTTTTAAAAGCCAAAGAAAGCTCCATCATAATTTTATTCACTTTATTGTTAAGGCAAGAGGTTGATAAACAAATCAAGAATAACTAATCTTTAGAAAAGTGGCTCTCATCACTTTCAATGATTATTCAATTAACTGATCAACTTTATATAATCAAATAAAAAGACAATCAAAACAACCGAGAAGCCATCTCCAGTTATTTATCGTGAGACAAAGATATGAAAAAAAATACGAAATAACAAAAATCACTTTTCACAAACCATTCTATTTAATTTCTTTCTATCTTTGAACCGAATAAAAGATGAACCAATCTGTTATGAAAAAAAAGAAAATTATATTCCGGATTTTGACGGGAATCATTTTACTTAGCATTATAAGTGGGGGAATAGCATATTATTATTTATTCTACCCCCAATTTCATCCGCCTAAAACTGTATATATATATGTAGACCGAGATGACACAGCGGACTCCATATATAATAAGGTGAAAAAAATTGGGTATGCGGGCAACCTTATAGGATTCAAATGGTTGAGCCGATACAAAAAACCTGCCTTCGAAATTCATACCGGACGCTATGCGATTCGTCCGAAAGACAATGCATATCATGTTTTCAGCCGCTTATATCGAGGCTATCAGGAACCTGTGAATCTGACAATCGGAAGTGTCAGAACGTTGGACAGATTAGCCGGAAGCGTAGGCAAGCAACTAATGATAGACTCTGCGGAAATTGCCAGGCAAATGTTCGATCCCACTTTTCTCATTCAAATAGGATATACCAACGCAACTTTGCCTTGTCTTTTTATTCCTGACACCTATCAAGTATATTGGAACATGAGCGTAGAGGAGTTCTTCAAGCGCATGCAAAAAGAGCATGAACGCTTTTGGAATGACAAACGATTGGCTCAGGCTTCCGCTCTTGGAATGGCCCCCATAGAAATCTGTACATTGGCCTCGATTGTTGAAGAAGAAACAAATAATAACGAAGAGAAAACGATGGTAGCAGGACTGTATATGAACCGTCTGCATATGAATATGCCGTTACAAGCCGATCCGACTGTCAAATTCGCTTTGCAGGACTTTGCTTTGCGGCGTATCAGTAATGAAAATCTTCAGATAGACTCCCCATACAACACTTATATAAACACGGGGCTTCCACCCGGACCGATCCGTATTGCTACCAAGAAAGGAATTGAAAGTGTGCTCAACTATACAAAGCATGATTATATTTATATGTGCGCTAAAGAAGATTTTTCGGGAACACACAATTTCGCTTCCAATTATGCCGACCACATGATAAATGCAAGGAAATATTGGAAAGCGTTGAACGAAAGAAAGATTTTCAAATAACCTTATAATAAAGAAAACAGAAAACTTTATCTTTGTGGGATTAAACAGTGAACTGTGAATAACACTAAAAAACCTTAGAAGAAATGAGCAAACAACTCTTACTTGGCGATGAAGCCATTGCACAGGCGGCATTAGATGCCGGACTTTCGGGTGTATATGCTTATCCCGGAACCCCTTCTACAGAAATTACAGAGTATATTCAGGCGGCTCCCATCACTGCCGAACGACAGATACACAGTCGTTGGTGTACGAATGAGAAGACGGCAATGGAAGCTGCGCTCGGAATGTCGTTTGTCGGCAAAAGAGCTTTGGTGTGCATGAAACATGTAGGCATGAACGTAGCAGCCGACTGTTTCGTCAACTCGGCCGTTACGGGAATAAAAGGAGGATTGATCGTAGTAGCAGCCGATGATCCCAGCATGCACTCTTCGCAAAACGAACAAGACAGCCGGTTCTACGGAGACTTTTCACTCGTTCCGATGTATGAACCGAGCAGCCAACAGGAAGCTTACGACATGGTATACCATGGATTCGAATTTTCCGAAAAGACAGGAGAACCCTTATTGCTACGTATCGTAACACGTCTGGCACATTCCCGTTCGGGAGTGGAACCCAAAGAGCAAAAACCTCAGAATGAACTTTCTTTCAGTGACGATCCCCGACAGTTTATCTTGCTTCCGGGTATTGCGCGCAAGCGCTACAAAGCGTTGCTTGCCCGTCAGGAAGATTTCATCAAAGCTTCCGAGGAGTCACCTTACAATAAATACATCGACGGTCCTAATAAAAAGATGGGCATTATTGCTTGCGGCATCGGCTACAACTACCTGATGGAGAATTTCCCCGACGGATGTGAATATCCGGTACTTAAGATCGGACAGTATCCGTTGCCCAAGAAACAACTTCTCCGGTTGGTAGAATCTTGCGAAGAGATACTGGTGCTGGAAGACGGACAACCCTTTGTAGAAAAGCAGCTGAAAGGTTATTTAGGACTGGGCATCAACGTAAAAGGACGTTTAGACGGAACTCTTTCACAGGACGGAGAATTGAATCCGGATTCTGTTGCGCGTGCCGTAGGCAAAGAAAACAAGTCGATGTTCGGCGTGCCTGCCATTGTCGAAATGCGTCCGCCCGCTCTCTGTCAGGGATGCGGCCATCGCGACATGTATACCACTCTGACCGAAGTGCTCAGAGAAGAGTATCCTACCCACAAAGTATTCAGTGATATCGGATGCTATACATTGGGTTCCAACGCTCCTTTCAATGCCATCGACTCATGTGTGGACATGGGAGCGTCTATCACCATGGCGAAGGGAGCAGCCGATGGAGGACTTCATCCGGCGGTAGCCGTGATTGGAGATTCCACTTTTACCCATTCCGGAATGACCGGCTTGCTCGACTGTGTGAACGCGAACGCGAATGTAACCATCGTTATATCCGATAACGAAACGACAGCGATGACCGGCGGACAAGACTCTGCCGGGACGGGGCGCATAGAAGCTATCTGCGAAGGCTTGGGAGTATCTCCTTCACACATTCGCGTAGTGGTTCCGCTGAAAAAGAATTACGAAGAAATGAAGCAGGTCATACGCGAAGAAATCGAATACCGCGGCGTATCTGTCATCATCCCCCGCAGAGAATGTATCCAAACATTATCACGTAAAAAAAGGAGCAAATAAATCATGAAGAAAGACATTATATTGGCAGGAGTCGGCGGACAAGGAATTTTGTCCATCGCCACAGTGATCGGCAAAGCAGCGCTGAAAGAAGGTCTGTATATGAAACAGGCGGAAGTGCATGGCATGAGCCAGCGTGGCGGAGATGTTCAGTCGAATCTTCGCATCAGCGACCGCCCCATTGCCTCCGATTTGATTCCTTCAGGCAAATGTGATATCATTATCTCGCTGGAACCGATGGAGGGCTTGCGCTACCTCCCTTATCTCAGTCCCGAAGGATGGCTGGTGACCAACGATACTCCGTTTATCAACATCCCCCACTATCCCGAAGAGCATGTGTTGATGGCGGAAATCGATAAGCTTCCGCATAAAATTGTGCTGAATGTAGACAAAATAGCCAAGGAAACCGGTTCTGCACGAGTGGCGAACATCGTATTGTTGGGAGCCACCATTCCTTTCCTCGGCATCGACTACCGGAAAGTGCAAGAAAGTATTCGTGAAATCTTCCAACGGAAAGGGGAAGAAATCGTTGAAATGAACCTGAAAGCATTGGCTGCCGGTAAAGAAATGGCGGAAAAGCTGATGTAATAAACAACAACGATGGATAGAAAATACTGGGAAGAAGAAATAGAAACAATGAGCCGTGAAAAGTTGCACGAGCTGCAACTGCAACGGCTCAAGAAAACGATTCTCATCGCGTCGAACGCGCCTTATTATAAGAAAGTATTCCTTCAACACGGAATTACCGCCGACAGCATACAGTCGCCGGAAGATATTCGCAAACTCCCTTTTACTACCAAAGCGGACATGCGTGACCATTATCCTTTCGGGCTGGTGGCTGGCAATATGGAAGAAGACGGTGTACGCATTCATTCCTCCAGCGGAACAACCGGCAACCCGACAGTGATCGTTCATTCGCAACATGATCTCGATTCATGGGCAAATTTGGTTGCCCGTTGTTTATATATGGTAGGCATACGCAAAACCGATGTTTTCCAAAACAGCTCCGGCTACGGAATGTTTACGGGAGGACTCGGATTTCAGTACGGCGCGGAACGTCTCGGATGTCTGACGGTTCCGGCAGCAGCGGGGAACAGTAAACGGCAGATTAAATTCATCAACGATTTCCATACCACTGTTTTACATGCCATCCCCAGCTACGCCATCCGTCTCGCCGAAGTCTTTCAGGAAGAGGGCATAGATCCTAGAAAGAGCAGTCTTAAAACGTTGGTAATCGGCGCGGAACCGCATACAAACGAGCAACGCCGCAAAATAGAACAAATACTCGGTGTGAAAGCATACAATAGCTTCGGAATGACAGAGATGAACGGACCGGGTGTAGCCTTCGAATGTCAGGAGCAAAACGGAATGCATTTCTGGGAAGACTGTTATCTGGTGGAAATTATCGATCCCGAAACCGGAGACCCCGTTCCCGAAGGAGAAATAGGGGAACTGGTACTGACTACGCTCAATCGCGAAATGATGCCGCTTATCCGATATCGCACCCGCGACTTGACCCGTATTCTCCCCGGCAAATGTCCGTGTGGGCGTACGCATCTCCGCATCGACCGCATCAAGGGACGGAGCGATGATATGTTTATCATTAAAGGAGTGAACATCTTCCCCATGCAGGTAGAGAAAATTCTGGTACGTTTCCCCGCATTGGGGAGCAACTACCTTATCACGTTGCAAACGGTGAACCATCAAGACGAAATGGTGGTGGAAGTGGAGTTGAGCGACCTTTGTACCGACAATTATATAGAGTTGGAAAAAACACGCAAAGAAATCGCCCGCCGGTTGAAAGATGAAATCCTCGTTACTCCCAAAGTAAAACTGGTAAAGAAAGGCTCTTTACCGCAGAGCGAAGGAAAAGCCGTGCGAGTAAAAGACATAAGGAACAATCAATAACCACAAATAAATAACATATAAGATGCAATTATTGAAAAAGAGAATTCTGCAAGACGGGAAATGCTACGAAGGAGGAATCCTGAAAGTGGACAGTTTTATTAATCACCAGATGGATCCGGTCTTGATGAAATCGATAGGTGTAGAGTTTGTCCGCCGTTTTGCGGCAACCAATGTCAACAAGATTATGACTATCGAAGCGAGTGGAATCGCTCCGGCTATCATGACGGGCTATTTGATGGACCTGCCGGTTGTTTTTGCGAAAAAGAAATCTCCTAAAACAATACAGAATGTACTGAGTACGACTGTACACTCTTTCACGAAGGACAGAGATTATGAAGTCGTTATCAGCGCCGACTTTTTGACTCCCGACGACAACATTCTTTTCGTAGACGATTTTCTGGCTTATGGCAATGCCGCCTTAGGAGTCATCGATTTAGTGAAACAGGCGGGCGCCAATCTTGTCGGAATGGGGTTCATCATTGAGAAATCTTTCCAAGACGGACGAAGGATTCTGGAAGAGCAGGGCGTACGTGTAGAAAGTCTGGCTATCATCGAAGATTTATCGAATTGCTGTATTAAAATCAAGGAATAAAAGCCGGTTGTCTGTTGGCATGATAGGATGGAAAAACAAAGCATTCGCTTTAATTATTCACAACGGGAGCGGAAAGCTTTGGTTTCCTTTCAAAGAATACAGAAGAAGTTTTTTCATTCATTTTCTTTATTGAAAAAGATATCGCATTGTTTGATTTCATTCACGCACCGCCTTTGAAAAAAACATCACAGTGTTTGATTTCAATCACGCACGGCCTTTGAAAAAAACATCACAGTGTTTGATTTCATTCACGCAGCGCCTTTGAAAAAAACATCACAGTGTTTGATTTCAATCACGCACCGCCTTTGAAAAAAACATCACAGTGTTTGATTTCAATCACGCACCGCCTTTTTTTAAAGGCCTCAATCTATAAAAAAGAGCGATAACCAAATATGAAATCCTAAAGCAAAAAGAGTAATGATCCGCAGCACATCATTCTTTTCTATGTGAAACGAAAAGCCGCTTCAGCCGATATTTGCTCGCTGAAGCGGCTTTTCCCTATTGTTTTGTTTATAGTCGCGGCTTCGGGAGGTCCCACGAAAGGAGCCGTCACACCGCTTTCATAAACCTATCGTTACACTCTCAATCGAGGTTGTCCGGCAACATGAGGGACATTATTCGAGATTACCCCGTATGGAGAGAATGGTCCGGTTGGGGTTGTTCGACCACATGAGGGATATTATTCCGCAGTTTCCGAGCGGGAGGTGATGGTCACCGTTCCTTTCTTCAGTCCCTTTCCTGCGGCTTCCAATATTATCTCGCCTTCCTTCTCGGAGGAAGAAACCACGGCGGTCATCATTCCGTTGAAAACCTTCATCCTCGGTTGCTGGAACGACTCCAAAGAGGTGGGGTCGCCATTGGCCCCGGCACGGTAACTGCCGGCTCCTTTCACTTTAAAGCTGATGGAATGCGATGCCGTCGGGCAGAGATTTCCGTCTTTATCCACCACCTTCACCGTAACGAACGAAAGGTCTTTACCGTCCGCTTTGATGACCGAACGGTCGGCGGTCAGTTCGATACGATGGGGCCTGCCTGCCGTACGAAGTTCTTTCTCCGCCACTGCTTTTCCCTGCCCGTCGTATGCCACCACCTTTACGGTTCCCGGTTCGTATTTCGTATCCATCCACATCAACCGGTAGCGCGTTTGCCGCTTGAGATTCATCATCGACACCGAGTCGGCGCTGTTTTCAAGCGTCACCGTCAGGTCTTTGGTACGCTTGCCTTGGCTCTTTCCGTTGATAAACAGCTCTGCCGAAGGATAGTTGGTGTAGACAAACACAGGCGTCACCTCTCCTTCGCGCCCCTCCCAGTTCCAGTGAGGCAGAATGTGCAAAGTCTCCTTCTCTTTGTTCCAATGGCTGCGGTAGAGGTAGTAGCGGTCCTTCGGCAAGCCTGCAAGGTCGATGATACCGAAGAGCGACGAATGGCTGGGCCAGTCGCTGTAGTAAGGGGTAGGCTCTCCCAGATAGTCGAAGCCCGTCCACACGAACTCACCGATGCAATACGGCAGATCCTCGTGTTGCATGAAGTCGTCTTCCGGAAGATTAGACCATGAGCAATGTTCCACATCGTAAGAAGAAGACTGATGATCGTCGTATTTCTTCATCCACCGGCGGGCGACGGGGAATTTATATACTCCGCGCGAACTTACCGTCGAAGCCGTTTCGCTGCCCAAAATGATTTGCTGCGGGAGTTTGCGGTAGTTTTCACGATACTTGTGCGGGCGATAGTTGAACCCTGCCACATCCATCACCGCCGCCATATTATTGTTGACCACGGCATCGGGAGCGTCCATGCCTTGTGTCACAGGGCGCGTGGGATCTTCCCGGTGGCAGATATCCTGCAGGAAGCGCGAAAGTTTGGGACCACGCTCGCCATTCCACTGATCGGGCACTTCGTTGCCGATACACCACATCACCACGCTCGGATTGTTGCGATAATGATGCAACAGATTCACCAAATCCTTTTCCGCCCACTCGTCGAAAATCTTATGATAGCCGTTCTCCACTTTTCTGGCTTTCCATTCGTCGAAAGATTCCGGCATGAGCATCATTCCCATTTCATCGCATGCCTTTACCAATTCCGGCGCAGGCATATTGTGAGACGTGCGAATGGCATTGCAGCCCATGTCTTTCAATATGCGAACCTGCCGGCGGATGGCCGCATCGTTCACGGCAGCTCCCAACGGACCGAGGTCGTGATGGTTGCACACGCCTTTGAACACCGTTTTCTTCCCGTTCAGGAAGAAACCTTTTCCGGGAACAATCTCGATGGAACGGATGCCGAACACCGTGGTGTATTCGTCTTTCTGCACATTCCCCTCGTAGACTTTCGAAACCGCCGTATAAAGCGCCGGCGTATCGGGGCTCCACAACACGGGGTTCTCCACCGTAAAATCCTGAACAAAGAGAGCGCCGTCGAACCGGTTGCCCCGCTTCTCGTCCGTCGCCACCGTCTTCCCCGCCTTGTCGCGCAGTTCCGTCACAATGCGGTAAGCAGATATTTCCTTGCCTTCAGGCAGATTCAATTTCGTACGCAGATTTACCTTGGCAAACCGTTCATTTACCACGGGAGTCGTCAGCTGCGTTCCCCACACGGGCACATGCGCGTCTTCCGTCACCAGCAGGCGAACGTTCCGGTACAGGCCCGCTCCGGGATACCAGCGCGAAGATTCGGGCTGATTCTCCAGACGCACTGCCAAAGAGTTCACCGCTCCTTCTTTCAGGTAAGGCGTCACATCCAGCCAGAACGAGTTGTAGCCATACGGCCAGTAGCCCGCCTCCTGCCCGTTCACATATACGCGCGCATGACTCATGGCGCCGTCGAACATCAGCACCGCCCTCTTTCCTTCCGCGAAAGCGGGAGCCTCGAACGCCAGACGATACCAGCCCACGCCCACGAAAGGCAGTCCGCCCGTACGCCCGGCATGCTCCATCGCCTCCTTCTGACCGTCCTGAACGATGGCCACATTCTGCTTATCGTTGTTCACACCGAACGGCCCGTAAATAGCCCAATCGTGAGGAACGCTCACCGGTTGCCAGCGCGCATCGTCGTAACCGGGCTTCACAAAGTCCCGGTTGTCCTCGCGCGTAAACCTCCATCCCTTCTCCAATGTATAGGATGTGCGCACCTGCGCAGAAAGCACAGAAAGAGAAGAGAGCGCGATACATCCTATCAGATTCCTGATTCTTAAAGTATTCATATCATCCGTATTTCTTATTTGATTACTATTTCATCCGTAAAAACCCAACCGCCGTACTTCTTTCCGGGGCGCGCCGTATAGCGCACATACCTTCCTTTGGCGGTTCCTTCCCATCCGACGGTACGAAACCCGATCGCTTTTTCCTTGTCCGTTTCATCCCTTTGCACGTGCAACGGAACGAAGACCGAACCATCCGAAGAGATGGAGACAGAAACCTCCCCGGGCAGGAACACTTCCGCTCCGGCCACCTGCATAAAGTCGGCGGATATGGAGCGCACCTCCGTTTCCTTCCCCAGATCAACGGTCACATCCAATCCGTGGCGTGAGATGAATCCCTGCCACGCTCCGTCTCCATACGTCCAATCGCCGCGAATGCCATCCGTCAGGGCACTCTCTCCCTGTGCGGGATACGCCGTGCTGTAAGGCGCATGGTAAGTCACTTTCTTTCCAAGCGCCAGATGATCGACCGCTTCTCCGGATTCCGGGCGGCTGCCGACCTCACCCGCCGGATCGAAAGGATGATACCCTTTCGACTTCAGATGCGCCACCGCCTTCGGGACACGCTTATGGAAATCTTCCCACGCCCTGTTCTCCGGAGCCGACCATGCCACCTCCGACAATGCCAGTATGCGCGGATAAATCATATACTCGGCATGTTCGGGCGTAGCGATGTACTCCGTCCAGAGGTTAGCCTGCACCCCCCTGATCCGCTGCGCCTGTCCGGCAGGCAAGTCATCGGGAACGGGACGGTAGGCATACACCTTCTTCAACGGAAGATACCCGCCGATAGCTTCAGGCTGCGAGTATGGGGCGTCCTGATAACTATCGAAGTAGCAATAAGCACCGGGAATCATCACAGCGTCGTGCCCCGCACGAACCGCCTCCAAGCCTCCTTTCTCTCCGCGCCACGACATCACAGTGGAGCGGGGAGCCGGCCCTCCTTCCAGAATCTCATCCCATCCCAGCAGTTTGCGTCCGTTGGCATGCAGAAAATTCTCTATCCGCCGAATCAGATAGCTCTGTAATTCGTCCACATGCGAAAGGTGCTCCTCCTCCATCCTCCGGCTGCATTTCGGACAAGTGCGCCATGCCGCCTTACCCGCTTCATCACCTCCGACATGGATATACTCGGATGGGAAAAGCTCTATGACCTCCTTCAGCACATCCTCCAAAAAGGTGAAAGTCTCTTCATTGCCCACACAGAAGTCGGCATTCTTATAAGGTTTTCCCGCACAGGAGAGTTGCGGATAGACAGCCAGCACTTCTTCCGAATGTCCCGGCATCTCTATTTCGGGAATCACCGTGACGTGATGACGGCGCGCATACTCCACAATCTCACGGATATCCTCCTGCGTGTAAAAGCCTCCGTAAGCTCCGGGATCGTCGAAGCGGGCATACCTTCGGTCTCCGTTCCACCATTTTTTCCAGTTAGCCTCCGTGCGCCAGGCCGCCCGTTCCGTAAGCAAAGGATACTTCTTTATTTCGATGCGCCACCCTGCCGCATCCGTCAGATGCAGATGCAGGCGGTTGATCTTATAGAACGCCAAAGCGTCTATCTGCTTCTTCACAAACTCTTTCGTGAAGAAGTGGCGGGACACGTCGAGCATAAATCCGCGGTAAGCGAAGCGGGGAGCATCTTCTATTTCGACCGACGGGACAGCGTATCCGCCTTCCGGCAGAGGCTGTGCCAGTTGCAGAAGAGTTTGAACGGCATAGAACGCGCCGGCTCCCGATGCCGCCCGTATCTTTATCCGCTCCGGAGAAACCGAAAGCGTATAACTCTCGGACGAGGATAGCGACGGATCTCCTTCCGCCGGTTCAATCGACACGATATTCCGTCCGCCGTTCTTCCTCGCTTGCTTCCAGTCCACAGGCAATGCCTTCAGACTGTTTCTCAACAATGCCGCATCTTCCTCCGCAAATCCGGTGTAAAGCCTTACGCCGCCCGAAAGCGGAAAGGAGCCTATCCCCCGCTCCATCTTCAAAGGAGCGGGAATGACAGACTGACACTTTAAGGGATGTGCATACATGCACATCCCCATTATCCACAAGAAAAGATAAACCTGAACGTATCTGTTCTTTATTTCCATCAATCAATCACGATTTCGTCTACAAACAAGAATCCCGGCTTACCTTTTCCGCCGTGCCAGGAAGGTATCGCCTTTTCGGACAAGGCAACCACCCGCACGAACCGGGTTTTGACAGGCGTAAAGGCCAGCTTATGTTCGCATATGCCGTCGTTGTCCGATTGCTTCATCGCGGGATACTCTTCGGAGGCCACCTTCGTAAAACTCTTACCATCGTCGGAAACTTCCACCGCAAGTCCTCTGGCATCGAACACCCAGTCGCCTTTCGCCGCAAAGGCAGCGATCGAAACACTTGAGATTTCTGTGGGCTGACGCAAGTCGATAGTCATGTCCATATCGTTGTTGCGGAAAGCGATCCAGCGTCCCGTATTGTAGTTGTCGCCGCCTCTCAAACCGTCGACCAGCGAAGGAGCGCCTTTGAACATATACTGCCTGTTGACAGGCTGATTGGCTACAATCGGTTTCATCGAAGCTTTGTTGAAATGAAACTCTTCGGAAACCACACGGCTGTTGCCTGTCGGACGGATGGCAACCGCCATCAGCCGGGTGTCTTCTTTCAACTTCAGCACTCCCTCGTATTTGGGAGAAGAAGCGGTGGGTTCGCTGCCGTCGAGCGTATAATGGATGGGCGCGTTATCGACCGTAACCAATGTCACGTCGAGGGTTCCGTCTTCGGTATTCGGAGTAAACTCCGCCTTTACATCGAACACATGTTTGGCATAGTTGTATTCTTCCGCATCGTACCATTCGATCAGACGGGGCAAACGTGACAGGAAGTCCTCGTAATTCTTCTTATCGGGCATTGTCCACTGCACCTCCGCCAAAGCCGCCCAACGGGGCAATACCATATATTGAGCCTGTTCGAAAGTAGGAATGTACTCTGTCCATAGGTTAGCCTGCACGCCTTTGATGTATTTCTGCTGTTCCGGAGTGAGCGAAGAAGGCATCGGTTCATAGCCGTACACTCTTTCCACAGGCAGATAACCGCCGATAGCCAACGGCTCGTTCTTAGTGTCTTTGCTCTGGTAATAATCGAAATACAAATAGGTGTTGGGCGTCATGATGACATCGTGGTTCTGCTTCGCAGCTTCGATACCGCCTGCCTCTCCGCGCCATGACATCACCGTGGCGTTGGGAGCCAGCCCGCCTTCGAGTATCTCGTCCCAGCCTATAATCTGGCGTCCGTGCTCGTTCAGGAACTTTTCGGCGTGATTGATAACGAAACTTTGCAGACGCTCTTCCTTCGTATGCTCTTTATCCGACTTCAAACCGAGGGCTTTGATACGCGCCTGGCATTTGGGGCATTTCTCCCATTGAGTCTTCGGACATTCGTCGCCGCCCACATGAATGTATTCCGAAGGGAAAATCTCCATCACCTCGGTCAGCACATCGTCGATAAACTCCAGCGTACGGTCGTTGCCCGCACAAAGCACATTGTCGGATACTCCCCACTTCGTCCACACTTCGTACGGACCACCGGTACAGCCTAATTCGGGATAAGCCGCCAGTGCCGCCTGCATGTGACCCGGAAGGTCGATTTCGGGAATAACGGTGATGTAGCGTTCGGCCGCATACTTCACGATTTCTTTCGCTTCTTCCTGCGTATAAAAACCGCCGTGAGGCTTGCCGTCGAATTTGTCGAAGTTCTTGCCCACCATCGTTTCTTTACGAACCGAGCCTATCTCCGTCAGCTTGGGATATTTCTTGATTTCCAGACGCCATCCCTGATCTTCGGTGAGATGCCAGTGTAGGCGGTTCATGTTGTGCAGCACCATCATGTCGATATACGTCTTCACCTCGTCGAGTGTAAAGAAGTGGCGCGCCACATCGAAGTGCGCCCCGCGATAGCTGAAACGGGGATAGTCGTTGATTTCCGCCGCCGGCAAAGAGATTTCGGCATTCATCGCCACAGGCAACGACTTGCGCAACGACTGGATGCCATAGAACACTCCGGCTTCGGTAGGAGCTGCCACAGTGATACCGCTTTCCGCCACGCTCAGCCGGTAGGCTTCGGGATTCTCCGCATCCAAGCCCAGAGTCAGGACGATTGCATGCTTTCCTTCCGTTCCGGCTTCCATCGAAAAGCTCTTGCCTGTGGCTTCTTTCAGGTAACCCGCCAGAAACTCCGCATTGCGTTGCATCTTTTCGTTCCCTTCGGGATAAAGAATCTTCACGCCGCTTTTCAGCACGAACGGATTTCCCTGCGCGGTCGCAATCTCTTGCGGCAAAGGAATGATGCGGTAGTCCGCCTCTTTTTGTACCGACTGGCAAGACACTGCCAAACCTGCAATGGCCAAGCAACCGGTTAGTCTAAGGAGTTGTTTCATAAAATAAAAATTAGTGGTTAATAAATATAAGTATTTCATTTTTTCTTTTCAATAAGGCTTCCCCTGCCGGGACTTCAATCCATCGTTTGACGAAGATGCCTGATGCCGAAGGGCAGCTTCTCTCCTTTCTTGATCCGGGGCGAAGTGATGATTACTTTTTTCCGCTCGCCCGGCAAGAGGTCGAAGAAGTTGTCGCTGAAGCGGGCTCCCTGTATGGGCACTTCTATAAACACATCTTTTGCCAGTTCGGAAGCCGACAAGATGAGCTCGCACTGCCCGTCGGTCCGGCTGCTCCGCACGTCGATCGTTACCGCAGGGAGTTGCAGCTCTTTCGGTTTCCGGAAGAAGTGAACCGTTTCGGCAAGCTGCCTGCCCGCCGCATCCTTCAGGCGGATGTGCAGGAAGGAAGAAGCCGTCTCTTCAGTGCGAAGCAGTTCCGAAAGTTTCGTGCGGTGCACGCATAAGGAAGTATTGGCGGGAAGCTGCAAAGCGCGAAGCGTTGTTTTCCTGCCCACAGTCTTTCCTCCGAACGATTTGGTTTCCATTTCCAGCGTCAGGTTCGTCAGGCTTTCCAAGCGGTCGGATATGAGATAAACGCAAAGGCTGTCGTTCTGTTGGAGCGCATTCACCAGCACCGGTTCGAACGCCCGCTTCGCCTGATAGTGCAAAGCTTTCCAATTACCGTAGTAGTCGATGCCCGACCACGACACGACAGGCCAACTGTCGTTGAGTTGCCAATACAGCGTTCCCATGCAGTAGGGACGGTTGCGGCGGTGGGCTTCGAGTCCGCGACGGATGCCTCTGCCCTGCAACACCAGCCCCACGTACACAAAATCCTCGAACTTATGCGGAACCGCATAGTCGCGTTCCATATAGGTACGGATCAGCGCGTTGCCGATGCTGCTTTTCTGATGGGCGTTCATCACCTCCGATTCGATATGGTAGTCGTCGGGCGAAGCGAAAGCGGCGATGGTTTTCATCTCGGGAAACGATTGAAAGCCGAATTCGCTCATGAAGCGCGGCAAATCGGTGTCGAGCGATTCGAAAGCTTTCCTGCCGTACCACACGCCCCAATTGTGACTGTCGCCTGTTCCCCACGATTCGGGGCGTCCCCAGTTGGCCGCATAGGGAGAGCTGTGCAGATAAAACCGCCCTGCATCGAGCTGCTTCACTTTTTCGGGCAGCAGTTCCCGGAAAAATTTATCGTATCCGTCCCACATCAGTTTGTATGTTTCCGGAGAATATTTCTTTTGAAAGCCCCAGTACTTCAAGGCTTCGAGTATTTCATTGTTGCCGCACCACATGGCCAGCGACGGGTGATTCCGCAAACGGCGTATGTTGTATTCGGCTTCCGCCTCCACCCGTTGCAGGAATGCCGGGTCGGAAGGATAAGGTGTGCAGGCGAACATGAAATCCTGCCAAACGAGGATTCCGTTCTCGTCAGCCAGGTCGTAGAAGCGGTCGTCCTCATACACGCCTCCTCCCCACACGCGAACCATATTCATGTTGGCTTCCTTCATGTCGCGGAAAAGGTTGCGGTAGCGTTCGGCGGTAACGGCGGGAAGCATGGCGTCCTGCGGAATGTAGTTCGCCCCTTTGGCGAACATCGGGATGCCGTTGACTTCGAAATAGAAAGATTCTCCGTGCTTGTCTTTCTCGTTGACCAGCCGCAGGGTACGGAGCCCGATGCGGCGCGACTGCCGGGCTACTTCCTTTCCGCCGCACGATACCGTGGCGGAAAAGTCGTACAGAATGGGATCGCCCCAACCGTTGGGCATCCAACGCGCCGGTGAAAGGATTTCCAGAGGCACTTCAATGCGATTGGTTCCGGGAAGCAGCTTCACCTCCCGGCGTATTTCCCGTATCTCTTCTCCGTTCAAGGCACAGCGAATCTCCACGATGGCATCCTCCGCATGGGGAAGAATGTTTTCCACTTCCAGTTCATTGGATAGTTCCGCCCTTTCGTCTGTCAGCGAAAGTTGCTTCACGTGATAGTCGTTGATGGAGGCCACATCGTAGAAACGGAGCGCAACGGGACGCCATACGCCGCTGGTGACCATGCGGATGCCCCAGTCCCAACCGTAGCTGTACGGAGCTTTTCGCGAAAACACGCTCAGGTGTTTCTCGTGATGATCGTTGTCGGCGGGGTAATTGAATCCGTTGGACTCATACTGCGGCAACGTCTGGCGGATGGGCGAACGGAAACAGATGTGAAGGCGGTTCTCGCCGGCGCGAAGTACGGGCTTTACCGCCGCGGAATAGGCGGTGAACATATTGTCGGCCCGCAAGACGAGCGAACCGTTGAGGTATACGTCGGCATACGTGTCCAACCCTTCGAAAATCAAGCGGGCGTCGTCGCGCTCCAGTTGCTCACCGCTGACGGCAAACACGGTTCGGTACTCCCAGTCTTCGTTCTCCACCCACTGAATCTTCTCTTCGTTGGTACCGTAAAACGGGTTCGGGATCAAGCCGTGGCGCAGCAAATCCTGATGAACGGTACCCGGCACTTCGGCGGGCCGCCACTGCTCCGTGCCCGACCGGCAAAACTCCCAGCCGGTGTTCAGAAGCACGACATCAGAAACATCACGGCTTTGCGCATGCATCATCGTACAACAAAAGAGACCAAACAGTGTTTTCGACATGATTCCGAAGAGCTTTTTCATAATATATACAGTTTTCGGAGTAAAGATAGAACTTTTTCGGTAAAACTCCATACCTATGGAACCGGGGAGCAGCCGTTTTCACAAATTTAAAGCAAATAAAAGAAAAGGGTGCCGACCTCAAACAAAAAGAATAGGAACCGAAGTCGCCCCTACTCGCAAACAAAACAGAGAAAAGTCAACTCCAAGCGCTAACACACAACGTATAACACAACAGACTCTCCGCACACGCTTTATTCCATGCTTGCAGAACAAAAGTTTCATTTCGCCGAAATAAAGATTCTATTCGTACCAAACGAAAGCTCTATTTCGGCGAAGTAAAGGTTCTATTTCCCGCAAACGAAAGCTCTATTTCGGCGAAGTAAAGGTTCTATTTCCCGCAAACGAAAGCTCTATTTCATCGAAGCAAAAGGTTCCCATGTAAGTGCACGGATTCAGTTATTTCCTCATTCATTTATTTAGCCGATTAACGTAACCTCGTTGTCCACACGGATTGAATCAAAGAATCGGCTTTAAAACAATGTTTCATTTGCGAAACAAACCGTATATTTCCTTATATTTGCGCACCGGACAGGAGGGCGACAGAAAAAGCGGAAAACTCTCCGGAAAGCAGAACGATTATGCGATACGACAGGCAAACCATACTCCCCGAAATAGGAAAAACGGGGCAAGAAAAAATCGGAAAAGCGAAAGTGCTCATCGTAGGTGTGGGAGGATTGGGTTCTCCCGTCTCATTATATCTTGCGGGAGCGGGCGTAGGAACCATCGGACTGGCAGACGACGACACAGTCGGCATCAGCAATCTGCAACGCCAGATTCTTTATACGGAAGACGATTTGGAAAAACCGAAAGCGATCTGTGCGGCGGAACGGCTGTCGCGGCTGAACAGCGAATCGGTTTTCCGTCCGCACCCCGTGCGGCTCACACAAGAAAATGCCGAAGAGATGATCCGCCCGTATGACATCGTGGTAGACGGATGCGATAACTTCGCCACCCGCTACCTTATAGACGATGTTTGCAAAAAACAAGGGAAACCGTACGTGTACGGAGCCATTTGCGGGTTCGAAGGGCAGGTTTCGGTATTTCATTACGGAGAGAGAAAAAAGAGCTATCGCGATCTCTACCCCGATGAAGAAGAGATGAGACGCATGCCTACTTCATTCAAAGGGGTGATGGGAGTCACTCCTGCCGTAATAGGAAGCATTGAAGCAAACGAAACGCTGAAGATTATTTGCGGATTCGGAGAAGTGCTGGCGGGCAAGTTATGGACCATCGACCTGCGCACGTTGGAAACTAACAAATTTTCACTATAAACCCTCGTCTTCGAAGCAGTTTATTATTAATTTTGCTAAACAGTATCATTCAACCCGAAAAGATGAAACTAATCGTAGTCACTCCTCCGGCTTTCTTTGTAGAAGAAGATCAGATTCTTACCGCCCTTTTCGAAGAGGGGCTGGACATTCTCCACCTGCGGAAACCCGAAACTCCCGCCATGTATTCGGAACGTTTGCTGACACTGATTCCCGAAAAATACCGCAAGCGCATCGTGACGCACGAGCATTTTTACCTCAAAGAGGAGTTCGGACTGATGGGTATTCACCTGAATAAACGCAATCCAAGCGAGCCTCACGATTACGACGGACATGTCAGTTGTTCGTGCCACTCCATAGAAGAGGTGAAAAACAAGAAGCATTTCTACGACTACGTATTCATGAGCCCCATCTACAATAGCATCTCCAAAGAGAATTACTATTCGGCGTATACTGCCGAAGAATTGCGTAAGGCGCAACGGGAAAGGATTATCGACCCGAAAGTAATGGCATTGGGAGGCATCACTGCCGACAATTTGCTGGAGATAAAAGATTTCGGATTCGGAGGAGCGGTGGTTCTGGGCGATCTTTGGACTAAATTCGACCCTTGCACCGACCGCGATTATATCTCCATAATCCGTCATTTCAAAAGGCTCAGAGACTTGGCGGACTAAGTGGAAGATCAGCTCTGCAAGCCTCTATTGAAAGAAGACATCCGACAGTAAATGCGAAAGAAATTCGGCAGTCGCAAGATTTGTAAGCTCCTCTCATCGCGCTCCCTTATCACATGACGGAACTATCTGCATTTTACGAAGCGTCTTTCAAACGCACTTATCATCGGAGGCATTATTGCATGGCGGAGCCATCGACATTTTGCGAAGCGTCTTTCAAATGAACTTGCATTCGGGAGCATTACTGCATGGCGGAGCCATCATCTTTCTCAACTTTAAACTTCGGTTGCTCCGTCCCACCTTATCTTATAACGCACGAAACGTTAATCAGCAGTCCGCCGCCACTCTTTACTTACCCAGACCACCCTTGTGCTATAACGAAGACAACATCCAACGGAAGTCCGCCGTTACTCTTTACTTACCCAGACCACCCTCTTGTGCTATAACGAAGACAACATCCAGCGGCAATCCGCTGTTACTCTTTACTTACCCAGGCCATGCTTGGGTTATAAAGGGAAAACAACTTTTACAATCGCTGTGAAACTTGTATCTCTTCAGGAACCTCCCTCTCCGGAAAAAATCCCGCTTTGTAAAATAAAACCAAAAGCAGAGGAAAAACCGGATAGAGAACAGAAAAACCAAAAGAACTTACTTATACTTTGCCGGTTGAAAAACAGGAATCCCCTTGTTCCGACTCTCGTTTGCAACGATGCAAAGCCGGAATAAGGGGATTTATATTAAATAACTTTCAATCGGCAAGAATTTCAATCATCAAAAAACGCTTTAAGACACTTGCCTCGCCGCATCAGTCCTGCCGAAATTTTCTATTTAGAATTTATATCCTACGCTAACCGCATAATTCAGATTCTTAGGTCCTTTATCAGCCAGTTCCGTCAATCCGAATTGTCCGTCTAATCCGACAATGAAACGATTGAACTCCAGTGCAAGGCCGACTCCCAAACCAAAATCGAAACGGTTTAAGAACTTATTATCGTTATTTTCGAATTCGATATCGCCAAAATTGCCGACAAGCTCGCTCAAAGGCACATCTTGGGTCTTTCCGCCTTGCTCGATGGTCACTTTATCAACCTTGCCGAAAGAGTTGAATTTCATTTTCAATTTTTCATCATTCATTCTCAAATCAACTTTCGTTTTCCCGCCAATACCGTATCCGGCATAAGGACCTGCCGTAACAACCAGATTGGTTTTATTGGCTACATTGAAACGGGCTGCCAGCATCACGGGCAGTTCCAGATACATCTGATTGACTGTCACCTTAGCTTTCCCCCGTACATCCTCCAGTTCACCTTCGCTATCCGCCTTACATCCTTTAAGCGAAAAGAACAAAGAAGGCTGCAATGACAAAATATTGCTGAACATATATTCTGTTCCCACACCGGCTCTGAAACCAAGCTTGGTGTCCACCTCGTCCTCAGACCAACTGCTCAGATTCATGCCAACTTTGGCATTCCAACCGTTAAATTGCGAGAAACCCATAACCGAAACCATTGCAAACAGAACAAACAAAATACTCTTCTTCATATTTTTTAAGTTTTAATTTTACCGTGCAAATGTATCATCGTTCTCCGAACGGAACAAATTTTTCATCAAGAAATCTTTAAGAAATAGGAATTGTACATAAAAAAAGGGAATTCCCTATTTTAAGAAATTCCCTTGACTGATCTATAATTATATGTATCGCTCTCCGGCTAGAATGTGTAGTAAACGCCGAACGCCAAATCTTCACCGCTCAACGAGAACCCATAGCCGTCCATACCGTAGGCGTAATCGTCTCTATATCCCAGGAAGCCGAATTTGGCAACCAAGCTGAAACGCTTGTTCAGGTTGACGGCAATTCCGGGTTTGAAACCTATTTCGAAACCACCTTCGGAATCATGATGTTTCACTTTTGTCGACGACAGACCGATCGTTCCATCTACAAAAAGGCGAACTACCTTATTTTCATAGAAAGAATAACGGACGTAAGGAGCAAAGAACGCAGTCTTCCGATAGAGCGAAAAATCGTCTTTATCCCAACTGCGACGCGCAAAACCGAACGCCGCGCCCACAGTCCATTCCTTGTTCAGGTTGTAACCGATTTCGGGAGCAATCGCATAATACGTTTCATCGGCATCGTCATTGTGCCACAACGAAGTCGTTCCGCCGACATAGACCTGTGCTTTTACCGATAAGGCAGCAGCAACCATAAAGAATAAAATTAGAATCTTTTTCATACATTTTCAGTTTTAGTTAAACAATACGGATGTATCACATCCGGCTATATTTCATTTTACAAGCGACAAAAGTATGCACATTTATCGAAAACAACAACAAAATAAGTTGATTTGTTTGGAATCGGACAAAGGAGATGCTGCATTAAACAACCTTTTTGAATGAATTTACATTAATGGAGATATGGTCTATCGCTCCGGTTTGTAGCGTAGCAGAGTGATTTTCGTATGTCTCGATAATGAGATTATGAAGCTGCAGAAACGCTACCTTTTCATCGTTGTTTTGAGTCGACAATGCTACATCGAAGCCTAAACGTTTGTAGAACGCAATAGTAGCCTGAATATCGTTAGTGGGAATGCCTATGTGTTGGACTCCCGACAAAAGTCTTTTATATCCATAGTAACATTTTTATCATTTAGAATGAAAAGACTTGTGCGCCGATTTGCAGAAAAGCTCTATCTCCCTGTGGATTCCACATAGCACACGCATATAGCGGCATTTCCCACTTACCGATGTTTATACGATGTGTCACCTTCAACATGACATGTACGATGCCCGCCTTGTTGCCATAGAAATGCGAGGAGTCGCCCGAACGGTTCAGTGCGAATGCGCCACCGATGCCCATATCCACTTGCCAGCTCTCTTTTTGATAGATAGGGTATTCAGCGTAACAGAAGGTAGAATATTTGTTTTCCGTATTCTGCGCATTACGATCGCGACCGAAGATAACGGTGCTCCAACTCAGCAAGAGCGGAAACTTCTCATCGAAGCGATAGTCAACTATAGCATCAAGGAAACGCCCGGTTTCGCGTGCCCGGTAGTTGAAGAACTGACGATTATTGTAAGTTGCACCGGGTGAGAAATTATATATATCCCAGAAGCTAAGGGAAAGACCCCGATAGCGAAAGGAAAGATGATTGTTGAACTCCTTGTAGGTGCCGGTGGTGTTAGTACCGCCCCACAAACCGAAGTTAACCAATCCGTCTAACAAGGTGCAGTTGACGTCTGCCGTTAGCACCAGCCCATCTGCCACTTCGATACCTCTCCACAGGTGATTGTTCTTCACATCTGCACTGAAATGGAGTTGTGCCTGCGCTTGGCAGGCACAACAAAAGGCTAAGAGGAAAAAGAATTTTCTTATCATACACTTTCAGATAAAAAAGTTTCGGGCAGCAAAGGCATGGCACCATTTTGCGTACATACATATGCCGATACTTGTACTGCCAATTCGTGTGCTTGACGCACATTCTTCCCTCGCAGCAAGGCAGCGATGAAAGTAGCGGTGAACGAATCTCCTGCTCCCACTGTGTCCGCAACTACTACTTTGGGTGTTTCTACAAACGATATATGACCGGGAGTAAACACGTAGCTGCCATTGATTCCACAAGTCAGTATCAGCATCTTCAGGTTATACTTTCCCAACAATATCCAACACTTGTCCTGCAGATCAATGCCCGGATAACCGAACATACGACTGATAGCCACTAACTCTTCGTCATTAATTTTCAATATATTGCACTTCTGCATGGATTGACAGAGTATTTCTTTGGTATAGAATCCTTGACGGAGGTTGATGTCGAATATCTTCAATTCCTGACCTGTTCGAGGCATCATGTCCAGGAAGCTGTTGATGGTGTTTCTGCTGACCTCACTTCGTTGTGCCAATGATCCGAAGCATACGGCACGAGTATGAAGGGCAAGTTCCCGCAGTTCATCTGTGAACGGAATATTATCCCATGCTACTTCTTCCTTTATTTCATACTGGGGTACACCACCAGCATCGAGCGTTACCTGTACCGTACCTGTCGGATAAGCGACTTTAGGAAGAATGTGTTTTAACCGTTTGGCATTAAGGCTTTCTATGAATTCTTCTCCCAACTCATCTTCGCCTACCGCACTGACTGCACAGCTCTCCAAGCCAAACTGCGACACATGATAGGCAAAGTTAGCAGGAGCACCGCCCAGTTTCTTTCCGTCGGGAAGCACATCCCAAAGGGCTTCGCCGATACCTACTACTATATTATCCATAACTCTCTATATTTGGAAAGTTTATTATGATATTCTGACTACCGACTTCACGATATTGGCCTTGTCACGCACGCTACTATCCATTGCATTTTGGATATCATTAAGCTCGAAGATATTCGTTACGATACCTTTCAGATTGACCTTGCCCGATGCCACAGCTTCGATGGCCATCGGATAGATGTGACGATAGCGGAACACGGTCTTAAACGTCAGTTCTTTGTCGAGCGCAAGACTCAGTGGAAGAGTCATTTCCCCAGTTTTGGAGTAACCTACGAGAACAATAGTACCGCCCTTCTTGGTTATATGAATGGCTTGACGGGTGGTAATCTCCATACCTGCCGTTTCGATAACGAGGTCCACCCCTTTTCCCTCGGTCAGACGGGCGACAGCCTCCTGTATATCCTCCTCTTTGGAGTTGATAACACCGGTAGCACCCAGCTCTAATGCCTTATCCAGGCGCTTCTGCATAATATCCACGACATAGACTTTAGAAATCCCTTCGGCTTTTAATGCCATCATCGAAACCAGCCCGATGCAACCTGCGCCAAATACCACAGCCGTTTGTCCGGCATGTGCGTCTCCCTGGTTGGCAGCATGGAAGCCTACTGCAAGCGGCTCTATCAGCGCACCTTCCATAGTATCTACATTGTCGGGTAATTTGAAGCAAAGATCGGCTTCGTGGGCCACATATTCCTGAAACACACCGTCTACGGGAGGAGTGGCAAAAAATATCACATCCGAACAGAGATTATATTTCCCTTCACGACAAAACTCGCAGTGTCCACAAGTCTTTCCCGGTTCCAGTGCCACACGGTCTCCAACTTTAAGGTGTTTCACACCTTTGCCAACTTCCACCACTGTACCTCCGGGTTCATGTCCTAATACAAAGGGGGGCTTCACAATGTAGTCACCGATGCGTCCCGTTTCATAGTAGTGCATGTCTGAGCCACAGATGCCTACATACTCTAATTTCACCAATACTTCGTTATCTGCCGGTTGAGGGATGGGACGTTCTATAAAACCCATTTGCCCGATACCGTTCATGACTGCTACTTTCATTGTTCCTTTCATAATACTTTTATTTTAAGTTAAACTTCTTTATTACCTTTGCTCTTGTTGTGAGCTATTACTTTTATAATACGATTGTATATCTTCTTATTCATCGGATAGAAAAACAGGATGATACCTGTCAGCACCCAAAGTGCTCCGGGAATGGTGCTGAAAGAATGCCGCATAATAGAAATGACCTCTTCGTTTTGTACCGCATTCGATACATATCCTGCCGCTCCTAACACCAATGCCAGAAGCGAAGTGCCTAATGCCATACCTATTTTATTACCTAACGAAATGAATGCGTACTGAAATCCGTCGTTACGAATCCCTGTGCGCCACTCTCCGTACTCCACGCAGTCAGGGATAATGGCATAAATAGCCGTATTGAAACCGGAGAAGAAGAATTGAGACAATGCCGCAAAGACGTAAAACGGTATAGGCGAACTGTTAGGACTGAAAAAGTAGAGTGCCATCATCGTTGCACCTGTGCCCAAAGCAAAAACCGATGCCGACCAACCTTTATTAGACGTCCATCTGAACATCAGCGGGAAACAACCTGCTCCGATGATGGAAGGCACAATGATGGCCAGCGAGTAGAGAGAGAAGAGCGAAGCACTACCTTCCACATAAGTAAAATAATAGAGCATATCCGCATTTCTGCCGTAGAGTACAAAGCCGAACAGAATTTGTCCGAGTAAGGCAAGTAGATAAGGTCTATTCTTCAATACGGCTCTCAATTGTACTTTCAAGGGTATTTTCTGCTGTGCGGGAGGAATTTTCACCACTTCCTTGGTCTTGGCAAAACAGAAAAGATGGCAGGCTGCGAAAATCGCTCCATACAGAATAGCAATCCACAAATATCCCTGTTTCATATCACCATTACCGAAAAGCTCAATTAATGGAATAGTGATAATATTGATAATACCGATAGCTACCATAGCACTGACAGAGCGGGCGGTGTTGAGTTGAGCCCGTTCGTCCATGTTTTGAGTCATGGCGCCGCATAGTGTACCGTAGGGGATATTGACACACGTATATCCCAACACGAGTATACAGTAGGTCACCGACATGTATATAATCTTGTTGGTTTCACTCCACTGAGGATGTGCCCAAAAAGTCAATACCAAGACAAAAGCTGTCAGAGGTGCACCTACTAGCAGCCACGGGCGATAGCGTCCCCAACGTGTACGGGTTTTGTCACTCAGGCTACCGATAATCGGATCGTTGATGGCATCCCAAAAGCGGGAAAGCAACATCAAGGTAGCTACGGCACTCATGCTGATCCCGAATACATCTGTATAGAATATCATCAGGAAATTTCCAACAAACATCCAACTGAAGTTGCAGCCAACATCACCCATTCCATAAGCAAGTTTGCTGATGAAAGGTACTTTTGATGAATTTAATTCGCTTTTCATAATATTTTTCTTTAATGTTTTCTGCTGCAAAAATAAATCTATAAAATGCAGTAAAAACAATTATTTTAAAAGAAAAAAATCACAACCGTTCCCGAAACCGTTCCCATTTTTCGCAACCGATCCCGAAATAATAAAGAGAATATCGTATCTTTGCAAAAAAGAAGTCTATTAACCGTAAGAATGACATGAAATACACTACTATTATAGACATAGCCAAAGAATTAGGGATCTCCAAGTCTACTGTATCACGCGCTTTACGCGGGGATGATTATAATGTCAGTAAAGAAACTAGGCAGAAGATATTGGAAACTGCTAACCGCTTAGGCTACAAGCGTAACGAACTTGCAGTCAACCTACGTATGCAAAGTACCCGCACCATTGGTATTGTAGTGCCCGAAATGATTACCCCGTTCTACATGAAATTCATCACCCATGCTCAGGAAATACTAAACAAAGCCGGTTATCGGGTCACCTTGGCACAATCACACGAAGACCCTGAGGCTGAACGACTGAATTTGCAGATGATGGAGGATTATCGGGTAGAAGGTATTCTCATCAGCGTTTGTCACGACAAAAAGAACCGTGAATTCTACCAAAATTTTTTGGACAAAGGCATTCCATTGGTGTTTTTCGATCGTACAGTGGAGGATATTTCTGCTCCTAAGGTAAAGATAAATGATTATATCAAGGCATTCTTTATGGTAGAACATCTTATCCGTAACGGCAAGAAACATATTATTCACCTCGCAGGTCCTTCGTACATTCAGAATGCAAAGGAACGAAAAAAAGGCTATAAGGATGCGCTGGAAAAGTTTCGCTTGCCTTGTCCAGCGGAATATATCGTCGATGCAGGCGTCAACTTCACCGATGGTAAGCAAGCGGTGGAAGCACTTATTAAAAAAGGCATTCCTTTCGATGCCATATTCTGCTTTACAGAAATGTCGGCATTGGGTGCCAAGAGTTGTTTGCAACGATACAATTATCACATACCGGAAGAAGTGGCAATCTGCTGCATATCCGGTACAGAATTATGCATGTTGGTGCATCCTTCCGTCACTACTGTGGAACAACCGGTCATGTTGATGGCAGAGGAAGCCTCACGACTGATCATGGAGAAGATAGAAAATTTTTCCGTAGCAGATGAGACGGTGATACTGGAGGCGGAGATGGTAGTGAGAGGCTCAACGTTGCCATTGACTTAGGTCTTTTCGCTTTAATATGACAACGGATTGTCGAAAAAAAACATGGGGAGATCAAGACTTTGATCAAAAGTATAAGACATGTTTATCAGTAGACTGTCATCGATACTACTTATTCCAAAATTCCGGGTTGCAAATCTGTATAACAGGAAAAGATATACTTGCTACTACCCATATGCTCAACGATAGATTTATTCTTTTTTCAAACAGCATCACTTAAAAATCATGCGTATGCTGACTGACATTGCGAAAACAGAGAGAACCACGAAGATAAACGAATTTGGCCGTGTAGGATAATTTACTATTCCGAAATCAAAACGAAAAAATCTGCATACAAACGATATATGTAGACGATTCAATAGGACTGTGTAAATGAGTTCTATGGCATCAGATTCAAAAAGAGAATCTATAATCTATTGAAAATTAGGCTGTAATGCTCCGCGATTATAAGGAGATTACAGCCTAATTCAATAATTAAGTGGGATTAACGCTATCCCTCTATGGCAGCCTGCGCCGCTGCTAACGGGTACTGATTTTCAGCAACATATATCGGGATTGGGAAACATTTGGGAAACATTTAGAGCATGTACTGCACATTCTGCTTCCATGTGCCAATCGATTAATTTCTATTCTTTGCTATTGTCCTTTCTATTTTTTAGGGTTGATACTAATCGCTTCACATGCCTTTTAGCACGTTCTGCAAATTTTGCTTGCAAAATTAACGAATAATCTACAGAACACCAAACTTCCTGCAAGTTATTCGCGTTTTTCATGCAAAATAAGCCGTTTTATTGATAAACAAGCACCAAATCATATACTCCAGAGGGCAGTTCTCTTTCGGTAAAAAGAAAAGGCTTGCCAGTCCATGCAGTTTAGGTTTAAGTTTAGATGGGCTTATATATATAATAAGGTAGGTAAACTTGAATTGAGAACAGGCAAGTTTATTTTTCCAAGTTTGAAAGGGTCATGTATATATACATGGATGAATGTAAACTTAAACCTGCTGCCATATTTTCTCTTTTAATCGAAATGAGACTCTGATAAATACGAACACCTCATAAAATGTAGTAAACTACGGGGAATTTTTATATTCTCCGTAACTTTTTACGAATAACATTCGTGATTTTCGATAAATGATTGTAACTTTGCACCCAAAACAGTGAATGAGATGAATAGAAAAGACATCATAGAAACACTGCAAAAGCAAGGCGGTTTCATGACCACAGGTGAAGTGAAAAGCCGTGGTGATTACGAACACCTGCGCCGTGCCACAGTGGACGGAACGCTAATGCGAATCCGTCAAGGTGTTTATGCCGAGACTTCTGCGCTGGCAAACAATATGATTGATGTACTGCGCATAGTACCTAACGGGGTGCTTTGCCTTTATAGTGCATTTGCCCACTATGGACTTTCTACGCATGTGCCAGCAGCTACATGTATCGCCATCGATGCCAAGCGAAAGGTACGTCTGCCCGAATATCCTCCCATAGATCTATATTATTGGAAGAAGGAGAACCTTGAGTTTGGCGTTGTGGAAAAGGAGATTTCGGGATACAAGGTTCTTATCACAGACATGGAGCGATCTGTATGCGATGCCGTAAAGTACCGCAACAAGATAGGTCTTGACGTGTGCGGTGAGGTAATTGACAATTATCTCAAAAATGAGAATCGCAACATCACGCTTCTCCATGAATACGCAGGGAGACTAAGAGTAAAGAACATCTTGACTAAATATCTGGAGACCAGACTATGACAAAGAATATTGGAAAGTCAATTAAGACACGTCTGCTAAACCTGGCAAAAGAGGAGAAGCAGGATTACATGAAGGTGCTTGTGAGATACTTGCACGAACGCTTGTTGTTCCGCATTTCAGCAAGCCCTTATAAAAGTCACTTCTTGTTGAAAGGAAGTTCCCTGCTGTTTGCATTGGATGGTTTTAAGGCTCGACCCACCATCGACATTGACCTGCTCGGTGAGCGCATCAGCAATGATAGGGACAGTCTTAAAGAAGTGTTCCAAAAGGTATGCAGTGTGGAATGTGAGGATGATGGTGTCCGTTTTGATGCTGGTTCTCTTGAACTGGAACCGATAGCCATTGAGAAGAAATACCCAGGCACTTGTGTGAAGGTTGTGGCCCACTTGGACACTATAGTGCAGCAGGTATCTGTTGACATTGGCTTCGGTGATGTGGTTACGCCTTATCCTGTCTCATTGGATTACCCATTATTGCTTCCCGATGTTCCAGCTGTAGAAATCTATGCCTATTCGCTGGAAACGCTGATTGCTGAGAAGTTTCACACCATGGTTGACCGCGACGAGAGTAACAGCCGTATGAAGGATTTCTTTGATGTGTACCAGCTCTTCACCTATCATGAAATAGACAAAGCTCTTCTAGAAGAAGCCATAGTCAGCACCTTCAAGAACAGAAATACATCATACAAAGATAACCTCGCCCTGTTCACGAACACGTTTGCCCAAGACGATACACGTAATGCCTGGTGGAAAGCATTCTTGAAAAAGATTCGTTGGAAGGAACATATTGACTTCTCTGATGTAATGAACTGCATTAAAGAGAATCTACAAGAATATTGGAAGGAAGATGTCTTGGGACGATAACTGAACAATCGCCCCCGCTTCTTTACTACATATATAATAAAGCATTGAATCCTTGTCTGCAATAGGCAAGGATTTTTTGTTGCTTATACAGCAGCAAATCTTTTTTCCTTTACTGAGGCTCCTCAAATGGCTATTGCTTTTCGCTGGAGCCTTATTTCGTTGTTATGTACAGCAACTTGACCTCTATAGTATGATTATACAAAGAAAATCATACTTATTTTGTAATGTGTGTTAAGTATGATACGCTTAACCCTGAAATTTTTCTTTGTTCGTTGAATTATATGTTCCTTTGCACTGATTTTCGGGATAACACAGGACAAGCGTCTATCTTCCGAGTATGATAATTATTATATTGGATAACATAAAAATCAAATTGAACAATGTCAGGATTTGTAATATTTGCACTCGTCCTAACCTTTGCTTATGTGGTGTACTTCGCAGTGCAGATCACTTTAGACCTCCACGGAAAGAAAGTTGAAAAAAGTACAGAAGAAGAGACCTATGATGTCAGTGACATGGCCAACGAGGAGCAGCCTGTTGCGGTGGAAGAGCACAGCGATGACCCTGATTTAAGCGTCCCCACCTATACAGAACAGGTAACGGAGGATGGACTTAGGGTTTTGAACCCAACAGGTAAATCAGTAGTAGTCAACCCTCCTGTAGCTGAGGAAACTCCACAACCGTCCCAGACGGAGCAGCCCGTAACAAGCCAGGAACTCAATGAAGAGAATGATGCGCACTTGGAGCATATCGACCCCAAGGCTCAGTGCAGTTTCTTTGCTGATGAGTTTATGCAGAATCTCAACGAGAAGCATAACAAACGAAAAATAGAGAAGAAGAATGCCAGGGATAAGATGTAAATACAATCAATTGTTTGCCATTGCAGGCATCATGCTCCTCTTGCCCATGTCAGCTTCTGCCAAATGCGGTGGTGTTGATTACAGCTGGGGAGCTGATGCTCTTAGCAATGCCCACGATTTCACTGTGACCATGATGCTCTACGTGGTTTATCTCCTTTATGCCATATCAGCCATAGTTGCCATCATTGGCGCACTACAGATATATATAAAGATGAATACAGGCGAAGGAGATGTTACCAAGTCCATCATGATGCTTATCGGCGCATGCCTTTTCATGATAGGTGCCACCATCCTTTTCCCTGCCTTCTTCGGCTATAACATAGTATAGGTACAAAAGATTAAGGATAACAAAGACATCTCAACCTGCAGGAGAGATAATTGTGTGTAGTAACAAATTAAGTAAATCAAAAGAAAGCAAATGAAGAAAATCAAAACAATTGCGAAAAATCTGTTTGGAGCCAAGCGAATGAAGACGCTTGCTTTGATGCTCCTCTGTGGCACCATTGCCACCTATGCCCAGAACGCCGCTGGTGATTACACTGCCGGTACTGATGCTCTGGCAACCGTCACGGAGGAGATTGCCAAGTACGTGCCTTTCGTCGTGAAGCTCTGTTATGCCATCGCTGGCGTTGTTGCTGTGGTCGGTGCGATCTCGGTTTACATCGCCATGAACAACGAGGAGCAGGATGTCAAGAAGAAGATCATGATGGTCGTTGGCGCATGTATCTTCCTTGTCGCAGCAGCCCAGGCTCTGCCTCTGTTCTTCGGTATCTAACCTATCGTTCAAGCAATAGAGATACATCATGTCAGCAATAAACAACGATACTCAGTACGTCTGTTATCCCATGTTCAAGGGACTGCAAAAGCCCCTCGAATTTATGGGGTTTCAAGGTCGCTACATCACCTGGGCAGCCTGTGCCGTTGGTGGAGCCATTCTTGGCTTCATCATCACCTACTGCATCCTTGGCTTTGTGGCGGGTCTCCTCGTCCTTGCCGTTTCTCTCTGTACTGGTGCAGCCCTTATCTTCTTCAAGCAGAAGAAGGGGTTGCATACCAAGAAGGAGGATCATGGTGTGTTCATCTATGCTTGTTCGCATAGAATGTGATTAAACTCAATTCAAACGTAAACAAATGAGCAAGTGTGTTGAAATCTGAATAGTGTAACCGATAGGCTCACCCTTTCGTCAGGATGGGCCTATCTTCATATCAAGTTAATGTAAACCCAGAACAAGAATGATTCTATACGTTATCATAACATTCGTGGCTATCCTTATTGGTATGGCAATTTCCGTATCAGCCTTTGGTACAGGCGGTAAGCGCAAGAAGATATTCCAGGACATATACTTCTCCATCGAGGACGTGGATGGCATCGGTGTGCTCTATACCAAGACCGGTGAGTATTCTGCCATCCTGAAGATGGAGAACCCCGTACAGAAGTATTCTGCCAACATCGACAGCTATTATGAGTTCAACCATCTGATGACCTCCCTTGCCCAGACTCTTGGTGAAGGCTATGCCATCCATAAACAGGATGTGTTTGTCCGCAAGCATTTCCATGATGAGAGTAACGATAATCATGAGTTTCTGTCAGAGTCTTATTTCAGGTATTTCACAGGCCGTCCCTATACCGACAGTCAGACCTACCTTATCATTACTCAGGAGAACAAGAAGAGTCGCATCTTCTCTTTTGACAGCAAGAAATGGCGTGACTTTGTCGTGAAGATACGCAAAGTGAAAGACCAGCTGAAGGATTCGGGAGTATCGGCGACCTATCTTGACGGCACTACAGCCCGTGACTATGTTGACCGTTATTTCGCGATGAACTTCAAGGACAAGATAATCTCCATGACCAACTTCAAGGTAGATGAAGAGTCCATCTGCATGGGCGACAAGCGTTGTAAGGTCTATAGCCTTGTCGATGTCGATTGCATCAACACACCTTCCATCGTCCGTCCCTTCACCAATATCGAGGTGAACAATGTCGCCATGCCTGTTGACATGGTGTCCTTGGTTGACAGCATCCCGTCAGCCGATGTCGTGGTGTATAACCAGATGTTCTTCATACCGAACCAGAAGCGAGAGCTCTCCCTTCTCGACAAGAAGAAGAACCGTCATGCCAGTATGCCCAACCCCAGCAACCTCATTGCTGTGGAGGACATCAAGAAAGTGCAGGAAGTCATTGCCAGGGAGAACAAGCAGCTGGTCTATGCCCACTTCAACCTTGTTGTGGGTGTTCCTTTTGATGCCGACATCCAGAAATGCACCAACCATCTGGAAAACGCCTTCGGTCGTTTGGGCATCCACATCAGCAAGCGTGCCTACAACCAGTTGGAGTTGTTCGTCAACTCCTTCCCCGGCAACTGCTACGGCATGAATCCCGACTACGACCGCTTCCTCACGTTGAGTGACGCTGCTGCCTGTCTCATGTATAAGGAGCACATACAGCATAGCGAGGAGACCCCATTGAAAATCTACTATACAGACCGACAAGGTGTTCCTGTTGCCATTGACATCAGCGGCAAGGAAGGCAAGAACAAGATCACGGACAACTCAAACTTCTTTTGTCTGGGTCCAAGTGGTAGCGGCAAGTCTTTCCACATGAACAGCGTAGTGCGCCAGATGTGGGAGCAGAACACCGATGTGGTCATGGTCGATACAGGTAACTCGTATGAGGGACTCTGCGAGTATGTCGGAGGCAAGTATATCAGCTATACCGACGAGCATCCTATCACGATGAACCCCTTTGCCATCAAGCGTGAGGAACTGAATATCGAGAAGATTGGCTTCCTGAAGAATCTCATCATGCTTATCTGGAAGGGAACCCAGGGAGAAGTCACCAAGACGGAAGACCGCTTGGTAGAGCAAGTCATCACAGAGTATTTCGATGAATACTTTGTGAAGAAGCGCATCGACAACCTCTCGTTCAACACTTTCTATGAGTACAGCACTGTCCGCATCCCGACCATCATCAAGGAGAACAACCTTGCCGGCATCGACCTGGCAGCTTACAACTACCTGCTGAAGGACTTCTACAAGGGAGGCAGCCATGAACTGACCCTCAATGAGAACCTGGACACGAAGCTGTTTGACGAGACCTTCATTGTCTTCGAGATTGACTCCATAAAGGATGACCCGCTCTTGTTTCCTCTTGTCACCCTTATCATCATGGATGTCTTCATCCAGAAGATGCGTATAAAGAAGAACCGCAAGGTGCTGGTCATCGAAGAGGCATGGAAAGCCATTGCTTCCCCTATGATGGCAGAGTACATCAAGTACCTCTATAAGACAGCCCGAAAGTTCTGGGCAAGCGTAGGTGTGGTGACACAGGAGATTCAGGACATTGTAGGCAGTCCCATTGTCAAGGAAGCCATCATCAACAACTCCGATGTCGTGATGCTGCTCGACCAGGCAAAGTTCCGCGAGCGATTCGACGAGATTAAAGCCATCCTTGGCTTGACCGATGTCGATTGCAAGAAAATCTTCACCATCAACCGTCTGGAGAACAAGGAAGGGCGCAGTTTCTTCCGTGAAGTCTTCATCCGTCGTGGTTCTGTCGGTGCGGTCTTTGGAGTGGAAGAGCCCCATGAGTGCTATATGACCTACACCACCGAGCGAGCCGAGAAGGAAGCCCTGAAGCTCTACAAGAAAGAGCTGCAGTGTGACCATCAGCACGCCATAGAAGCCTACTGCCGTGACTGGGAACTTTCAGGAATATCCAAGTCATTGCCATTCGCCCAAAAGGTCAACCAGACAGGCCATGTGCTTCATCTCACTCCCCACAACCAATCTGAATAAGATATTGAAAGTAGAAACAACGAAACATTCATCCCAACAATGAAACGCTATCTGTTCATAATCATCCTCTTCGTCTGTGCTGCTGTACCAATGACGGCACAGTACTACAGTGTCAACTATGACAAGCGCACTGTAGCAGAGATGACAGCCGCCTTCGCGTCGGAGGCTGCCACCGAGGCGTATTATGCCGAACAGGTAGCCAAGATACGTGAATACTACCAAGCTGCGGAAGTGGCTGCTGCTGGTATCTTCACGTCCAAGTTCCTCGACCGCCGTGCCCTTACAGACTTAGGTCTATGGACAAGCTCCACAGAGAACTATTATTACCGACGCATCTACAACATGGTCTCCGCCAAGATTATGCCCAAGATCTGGACTGTGGCAGGCATGATGTTGCGTAGTCCGCAGAACGCCCTCTATTGGGGCAGCTATCTGTATAAGGTGTGCGAAGAGACAAAGACACTCTGCTATCAGTTTGAGTCCATTGTCACCAACAGTCGGCTTTCCTTCAGGGACATCGCATTCCTGGAAATCAACCAGGAACTTGCCGCCATCCTCAAACTGTCCGAACTGGGGGATGTGGATTGGAAGAACCTGCTCGACAAATTCTCCGACATAGGCTCCAACTTCACCAAGGACAATCTCAAAGCAGACATCGACAACCTCTATGCGATGGGAGTCAGCCTTGCCTCTGCAGGTGCTGGCAATGCAGTCAGTTCCATTGTCGGCAACAGCAATTTCAACGGCACACTGATGGACAAGACCAGCAGTGTCATTGAGATAGCAGAGAATACATACGACCTCTACAACGACCTCTCCACCAATGCCGGCAACACCCTGTTGCAATTCGTTGGTGGACAGGAAGGCATTGCCAACCTTTTCTCTTTGTCGAATTACAATACCACAGCATGGATTACTGACTATGCCCGTGAAGGCATGGGACAATACTATACACAGCGATGGTATATCTACAGTGTTGACCAAGGAAGCGAGAAGCTCTGCGACTACTATCCTCCGACAGATGATGATGCCATCCTGTATGGCGACCATTGGTATCGTATCAGTACAACAGATCCCGATTTCTATCCTTCCTCCTCACAACGGGAGGCAGCACTCCAGAACTCAGAGAATCATGCAGGCTGGAGCCGTAGCCGTGTGCAACAGCTCAATAACTCTAATGACGGCTACAACTACAATATCAGCTACTATTCGTCAGCATACATTCTCAGCAAAAAGAAAAGCGGTCAGTATGCCAAGGCATACGCCTACGAGATACATGTGACCAAGTCATGGTACAGGCAAGAAGTCAAATATGAGGATGTCTTCGATTCCTATTCCATGGACATGGCCACTTTCAGAGCAGGCTTGAACGCCCGTCTTGCCGACTACAATGACAACGAAGACGGCATCCGATACTACATTGGCAGTGACAGCAAGCGATACTATCAGGCCACCAATGCGGAGAAGATGGCAGGCTGCGAGACGGCAACCATCAGCGTCACCTGCCATGACGGCACCAAACTGGGTGAAGGTTCCACCCAATACAAGTGCTCTCAGTGCGGCGGCAGCGTCAATGCCCACACTAAGCAGTGCTCCATGGCTACCACCATCACTTCGGAGAGTGTCAATACCTCCGAGATTGATGCAAAGATTGCCGAGACAGAGGGCAGAATAGCATCCATTGATACAGAAATAGCCCGATTGGAAGCGGAGAACTCTAACCTCCTGAAGCAGATACAGACTTCCAGCGTTGAAGATGCCGCAAGGTATCGTCAGCAATACAACGCTAACAAAGACCGCATATCCGCATTGAAGTCCGAGAAAAGTGCAGCAGAAAAAGAACTTGCAGACTACAACCAAGCCAAGCAAGAGGCTGTTGATGGAGAGAACGCAGCCACTGACGACTACTACCGCATCCCGGCCATCATGCAGGACTGCAAGAATGCCTATAACCTCAGCTGGAACGGAGCAGGAGCATGGGAGGGCAACACTTTCGTGCGCACCGCCTCCATGCCCAATATCAACGGCACTATCACGTTCAAGGCCACCACCTCCATTGCAAGAAAGCCGAAATACTTCCTTGGCATCAAGATACACCGTGCCATCGTCCAGATTTCATGGACGCTTACCACAGAATACAGCGACACGCAGGTGGTGGCTGTCATCAACCTCGATCCGTCGAAGACAGACCAGGAGAAAGCCGATGAGGTCAATGCCAAGCTGTCAGAGATAGCCCGGGAATACCCTTCCTGTGAGCCAACGGTCGAATATGCCAAAAGCAGTCCTGTGGAATCAGATGACACAGAAGACACCTACCATCTGTTGTGGACAAGCGACCGCCTGGAAATTGCCCGTCAGATAGACAGCCGTCTCACGAAGATCTATGCCGACCTTGTGTCGTTGGAGAAGATGATGCACTACAAGCATTCCATCATAGACATCCTCCGCAGTATAGCCCCTCTCGACACAGACCAAGGCAGAAGGCTTACGCTCATAGAGAGATGCAGGAAGCGTTGGTTGCGCAATGCTGCCAACAGCGCACATTCAGATACGTATAACGGCAAATATGACGAAGAAGATGAAGAAGAAGAAGAATAAAAAGATTCTGGCTCTCATTGTATGCCTGCTGGCACTGTTGCCTTCCTCCATGTATGCCCAGTTCAGCTTCGATGTCACTTCAGTGGAAGCCTACATCAACGACCACAAGGAGCAGAGAAGCCTGCTGCTGGTCCGCTCCACGCTGGAGGCAAGCAACAAACTGCTGCATGACTATAGCGGTGATGCCAACAAAGGATTCCGAGACATCAACAAAGAGCTGGACAAATACACAAGAGCCTTTGATGTCATTGACGTGCTTTACCAGTCTCTGCGCACCAGTCTGAATGTGTACAACACCTACGAGAACATCAGTGACCGTATTGGGGACTATAAGGACATGCTCAGCGATTTCAAAGAAAAATGTCTGGAGCGAGGCAATATCGTGAGTACGGACACCATGATTGTCACCATCAACATGAGGGCACTTGCCAAGATAGCAGAGGAAGGCGACAAACTGTACAACTCCGTCAGCGACTTGGTGCTCTATGCCACAGGAGCAGCCGCCTGCACCACCTCAGACCTGCTCCTTGTCCTGACGAACATCAACAACTCGCTTGACAATATCCGCAAGCATCTGAACAAGGCGTACTTTGACACATGGAGGTACATACAGGTGCGCATCGGCTATTGGAAACGGCAGGTCTATCGAGCCAAGACAAAGCTGGAAATCGTCAACGATGCTTTCGGCAGATGGAAAGGGGCAGGCTATTTGGGATATTAGGATAACATTAAACAAAAGAAGAATATGTTTGAGATAACACTTTTACGTTCAGCGTCTTTTGTAGGTATGATGATGTTATGCCTTAACTCATCAGCACAGAGTTATGTGACCTACAACCACGATGCCACCAAGATGAACCAGATAACGGTTCAGGAGATTGGTGTAGGAGGGCTGACCCCAGCCTTCTACTATGATGTGTTCCACAACAGCTATCAGAAGAGCGCAGCTCGGAAGAACAAGCTGGGCTTCAGGTCGCTGGCAGGAGTGTCGTCCTATCAGCAGGTAGATGTTGCAGACAGCATCAAGACTTACCTTACCCAGAGAGCAGAAATTGAAGCCCTCAATGTGGCAGACCGCCAGATAGACATCGCCTGGCTTGCCGAGGGGAACAAGATAACGGACAAGCTCACAGCCTTCGAGGCAAACATCAACCGCATCGTTGGTGCAGGAGGTTCGTTGGCAGACAAGTCCCGATGGGAGGAATACTGCAATATGTACAAAACCGCCATCAAGGTGACACAGGATGCCTATATGCCCAACGCACAGAGGAAGAGACAGTACCTCGCCATCTATGCCGACATATCCCAGCAAAACGAGACCCTTGTCTCCTTCCTGGTACAGTTGAGCAACAAGGGTAAGACATCGTCCCTCCTGGCAGCACGGCTTGACAGACGCAGCAACGTGGCAGCCCACGCCTTGGCAGCACAGGAAAGGTGGCGTGATGCCGGACGCAGAAACGCTGGAGGCAACACTGGTGACGAAGACAATGATGATTCAGAAAACATAGTAGAAAGATAACGATATATGGCAGATTCAAATATCCTCTCGGATTTCGGTATCAATATCCTCGAACAGGAGATTGATGATGTGATATTCCAGACCAACGAGTTCCTATGTGATGCCACATTCACAGGCTCACAAGGTCCATTCTGGTGGATATTACAGATGTGTATGGCACTGGCCGCATTGTTCTCCATCATTGTTGCTGGCAGCATGGCCTATAAGATGATGGTGAAGCATGAGCCTATCGACATCATGAAACTCTTCAAGCCCCTTGTGGTCAGTGTCATACTCTGTTGGTGGTACCCACCTGCTGATACAGGCATTACCGAAGGAGGCAGCGACTGGTGTGTACTTGATTTCCTCTCGTATATCCCCAACTGCATAGGCTCATACACCCATGACCTGTATGAAGCAGAGTCAGCACAGATTGAGGACAAATTTGAGGAGGTACAGGAACTTATCTACACCAGAGACACCCTTTACACCTCTTTGCAGGCACAGGCGGATGTAGCCCATTCGGGAACATCTGACCCTAACCTCATAGAGTCCACCATGGAACAGGCAGGTGTAGATGAAGTGACGAATATGGAAACAGACGCTTCAAGGCTTTGGTTCACATCACTGACCGCAGGAGCTGTAGTAGGCATTGACAAGATCATCATGCTCATCGCCTTGATTGTCTTCCGTATCGGTTGGTGGGCAACCATCTATTGCCAGCAGATATTACTGGGTATGCTCACCATTTTCGGTCCAATACAATGGGCGTTTTCTCTTTTACCGAAATGGGAAGGTGCATGGGCTAAGTGGCTGATACGCTATCTGACGGTGCATTTCTACGGTGCCATGTTGTACTTCGTCGGTTTCTATGTCCTGCTGCTCTTTGACATCGTGCTCTGCATACAGGTGGAGAACCTCACAGCCATCACGGAGAGCGAGCAGACCATGGCAGCCTACCTTCAGAACTCCTTCTTCTCTGCCGGCTACCTCATGGCAGCGAGCATCGTGGCTTTGAAGTGCCTGAACCTCGTGCCCGACCTTGCCGCATGGATGATACCAGAGGGTGATACGGCATTCTCTACCCGTAACTTCGGTGAAGGTGTGGCACAGCAAGCCAAGATGTCCACCCAGGGCATGATAAACAAAGTGATATAAACAAGAAAAGCGATTGAAAATATGGTTATCAAGAATCTCGAAAACAAGATCAAGCTGGTTTTGATTATCTGCTCCCTCTTCCTTCTGGGCTGTATCATCATCAGTATCTCCAGCATTTGGACAGCCAAGGTAATGGTGTCCGATGCCCATCAGAAAGTATATGTGTTGGATGGCAATGTGCCCATCCTTGTCCAGCGAAGCACCATGGAGGAGACTCTCGATGTGGAAGCCAAGTCCCATGTGGAGATGTTCCACCACTATTTCTTCACCCTGGCTCCTGACGACAAGTACATCAAATACACCATGGACAAAGCCATGTATCTGGTTGATGAGACAGGTCTTGCCCAGTACAACACGTTGAAGGAGAAAGGCTTCTATTCCAATATCATGGGTACGAGTGCCGTGTTCAGCATCTTTTGCGACAGCATCAACTTCGACAAAGAGAAGATGGAGTTCACCTACTATGGCCGCCAGCGTATTGAGAGACGAACAAGCATCCTTACCCGAGAGCTTGTCACGGCAGGACAGCTCAAACGTGTTCCCAGGACGGACAACAACCCTCATGGCCTGCTCATCACCAACTGGAGAACGCTTCTCAATAAGGATATAGAACAGAAAACCAAATTGACGTACTGATTATGGGATGGAAGAAAATGCTCGTCGGAGAAAAGATGCCTGACAAGGATGATCCAAAGTACCGCCAGAGGTACGAGGAAGAGGTCAAGGCCGGTCGCAAGTTCGCACGCACTCTCAAACTCGATGTGTTAGCCATCAAGGTGCAGCAGTTTGCCAACAATCACAAACGACTGTTCCTTGCCCTTGTCTTTGGGTTTATCCTGCTCAGTTTCGGATTCAACATCTACAGGATGGTCGTGGTGTACAATCATCAGCAGTCCACCCAAAGTGCCACGGAGAGGCAGGAGCATCTGATGCAGCAGAGACGCAAGAAGGTCAATACAGCCATCAGCAATGCCCACACCATACTGCCAGTCATGAACAGAGATAATCAAAAGAACAATAACCAAAATACAGAAAACAATGGATGCACTGAAGAAGATTAACTGGAAGCAGCCGAAGTATATGATTCCGCTTATCATCTACTTTCCCCTGCTGTTCGTCGGTTACTTTGTCATAGACCTTTTCCACACGGAGAAGGCTGAGATTCCTGATGGTCTTGCAACGACCGAGTACCTCAACCCTGACCTGCCTGAGGCAAAGATGAAGGGCGATGGCATTGGCAACAAGTATGAGAGTATGCTCAAATCATACGGAAAGATAGATGATTATTCAGCATTAGGAAACATTGAACGCAATGAAGAAGACACCCGTGAAGAGTACGAATCCAAGTACACCGATGAAGAACGTGAGCAACTCGAAGCACAGGAAGCCGCGAAGCTCGTTGAGATGCAGAGACAGCTACAGGAGAGCGCACAGAAAGGTCAGGAAATCGCCCAAGGAGGTTCACCATCCGAGGAAGACCGCATAGCACGCAGCAAGCAACGTGAACAGGAAGCCATGGATGAGCTCAACCGTGCCATTGCCCAGGCAAGGCTCCAAGCGCAGCAATCTATGATGCCAGCTGCAACAGACACTGCTGATGCTGGACAAAGAGAAGGAAAAGTTGAAGCCTCTGACAAGAAGAAAACCGACGATGATGAGCCACAGGAGGTTGTGAAGAAGGTGAAGGTCACCTCCGACTACTTCAACACCCTCTGTGACAACGACAAGGAAACCAGCCTTATCAAGGCTATCATAGATGAGAATATCAAGGCTGTTGATGGGTCAAGAGTCAGGCTCCGTCTGCTTGACGACATCGAAATCAATGACGTTGTCGTGCCCAAAGGCTCATACCTATATGCTACAATGAGCGGATTCGGTTCACAGCGTGTGAAGGGCAATGTGCAGAGCATCATGGTTGACAATGACATCATCAAGGTCAGCCTCGCCCTGTATGACACTGATGGACTGGAAGGTCTTTATGTACCGAGCAGTCAGTTCCGGGAGACCACGAAGGATGTGGGCAGCGGTGCATTGAGCAACACCTCCAGTCTCACCAACAGTTCCACCACGTCAGGCAACAGCCTCGCCACTTGGGGAGCGCAGACCATCACCAATGCCGTGCAGAAGACCAGCAATGCCATCAGCAAAGCCATCAAGAAGAATAATGCCAAGCTGAAATACGGCACGTTCGTGTACCTGATCAACTCCCGTTCAAACAAAAAGGACAAATAACACCGAGCATAAACAAAAGAACAAATGAATATGAAGACTATCAAAAGAATTGGCGCATTAGCTGTATGCGCTCTGGCAGCTCTCCCCTCTTTGGCTCAGCAGACCTATCAGGAGATGGAGCAGCTCACCATCAATGAGAATGTCACCACGGTCATCACTGCATCCGAGCCTGTGCGCTTCGTTGACATCTCCACGGATGCCGTCGTTGGAGACCAACCCATCAACAACACCATCAGGCTCAAACCAAAGGAGGGAGCCGATGTTCATGCCGACGGGGACATCCTTGCCATTGTTACCATCGTGACGGAGCGTTACCGCACCCAGTATGCGCTCATCTATACTACACGCCTGCAGGAGGCAGTCACCGACAAGCAGATACAGCCGCATGAGAAGATTCCGTACCATAATCCTTCTGTTTCCATGAGTACTGAGGAAATGACAAAATATGCCCGAAAGATATGGAACTCCCCGGCAAGAATACGGAATGTGAGCACAAGGCAGCATCGGATGACCATGCGTCTGAACAACATCTATTCCGTAGGCGAATACTTCTTCCTGGATTTCAGTATTGAGAATCGCACCAATATCCGCTTCGACATCGACGAGATACGTGTCAAGCTCAATGACAAGAAGATGTCAAAAGCCACCAATGCGCAGATGGTTGAGCTGACTCCTGCCATGATGCTTGACCAGTCCGGAAGCTTCAAATATGGCTACCGCAACGTCATTGTCTTGAAGAAGATGACCTTCCCCAATGACAAGGTGCTGACCATTGAGATTTCTGAGAAGCAGATAAGCGGACGCACCATCTGCTTAGACATCGACTACGAGGATGTCCTTTATGCAGACTCGTTCAATTCATGCTTAATAAGGGAGGAATAGGACTATGAAGAGATACATATTATCATTGATGATGGGGCTATGCATGACAGTCGCGTCGTTTGCCCAAAGCCATAGCGACCGTATCAGCCTTGGTGTAGGAGCATTGTACGAGCGAGGACTTGACGCAACACTCGCATGGGAGCATGAGACCCGTTACCATAATGCATGGGAGTACTTCTTCAATGCCTACCTGAAATGGGACGAATGTGCTTCCTGCGGTCATGTCTGCCCAGAGTCTTTCTGGAACAACTACCGCACATGGGGCATCGGTGCCGCCTACAAGCCCTGTGTCACAAGAGGTCGCAACAACTACGGCAATCTGCGTATCGGAGCCAGTGCAGGCAGCAATACCGACAAGTTCGTTGGAGGTATTCATGTCGGCTACGAGCACAACTTCGCCCTCCGCCATGGTTGGGGATTGTTTGTGCAAGCCAAATGCGACCTGACCCTTCCCAAGCGAGAAGACCTGTTCAGGACAGGCATAGTGATAGGATTCAAGATACCAACCCTAAAGAAATAATAGCGATGAAGATAATCCATTTCATGTTTACTGCCGTCATAGCAGCCGTTTTCGCCTCATGTGACGCGCATATGGACTTTCCTGATACAGCGATGAAGATAGGTGACATTGTCTGCACTGACGGTGCCATTGTGCGCTATGAGGATGTAGATTCGTTACACAAGACACCTATTGCCGTTGTCTTCTACGTCAACCACAACGAGGATGTGGAAGGAAATGGCTATGCGGTATATCTTGACGACTTTGCCACCTTGGCCTATTCAGACTCTCTCGGCATCACACACAAAACATCCGCAGACCTTATGGCCTACGATGGTAATAGCAACACCCACGCCATGTATTCCACGGGCACTTCACCTGCTGCAAGTATGGTCATTGATATGTGGGCATACCGGCAGAGTGCCTATATCCCCTCTGTGGCACAGATGCGTCTGCTCTTTAGTGTCAAGAAGTCTGTCAACCCGCTGATTGAAAAGTGTGGAGGGACACCGATACCTGATGACGCAGACCTCTGCTGGTATTGGACATCGACAGAGGTACAGGGGCAGGAAACAGCCAAGGCATGGCTCTATTCTCTTGGAAGTGGCGCAATACAGGAAACGCCCAAGACACAGCCACACAAGATACGCCCAATTATCACACTAAACAATTGATTACTAAGTCATAGTAATATAATAATTCATCTTAATGTTTAACATCAAAAATTACAAGCAATGAAAAAGAATTTGTTTCTTATGTTGGGACTTGGAGCCATGCTCCTCACGTCCTGTGACCAAGACATCGTCAATGAGATCTACCTGCCAGGCGGAGGTGGTTCGGTGGTTGTGACCGACAGTACATCATCCAAGCAGCTACAGGTGTTTACCAACCTGGAGATGCTGCACCCAGCCGTATCGACACGAGCTGTGGACAACCAGTGGGAAGCTAATGACATGATTGGCATCTCCTCCACAGGGATGATGGACAACATGAAGTTCACTCGAAGTGGCAGCACCAACCAGTTTCTCGGTGCCAGCACCGTGTGGTTTAAGGACACAGACACCCACACCTTCAATGCCTACTATCCTTACATGGCAAATCCTACTAACGACATCATAGAGTTCCAAGTGCCGGAAGCAGCAGTACAGAGTGAGCAGAAGGTCAATGATTTCCTGTTTGCCAGTGGGACGGCATCATACGCCAGTCCGAGCCTTACATTGAACTTCACCCATCAGATGGTGCGTGTCATCATCAAGGTCTATACCTCACCCGAATACGGTTTCACCACCAACGATTTTGCAGGAAGCCTACTCACATTCATCGGTTATTTTGACAGCGGTACTTTCAATATCAAGACCGGAAAGGTGGAATGCAGTGACGAGTCTGTGACGACCTATTATTTCGGCGACCCTCAAAGTGACCACATGGAATATACGCTTTATGTTCCTGCACAGGTTATGCCGGACATGACATTGCAACTGAGTAATGGGGAGAACTTTGTATTCCTCACAAACGACACGTGGAAAGCAGGTCATTCCTACAGCTATTCATTGAAGCCTGTGCGTAACACCCTGGAGGTTATATCAGCAACTATCTCTCCGTGGACAGTAGAGTCTGAGAAGACCATCAACGGCTACGAATAAAACTTAAAAGAGGATTGGAGGGTGTCCACCGTGGCATCCTTCTTCCTTTTCTAATTATTACCCAACATCATAGTAAAGTAAATGGAAGAAAGCAAAGAGTTACAGGGGTTTTACAAGATATTCAGGGCGGTGATTTACGTCTCCATCCTAATGGAGTTCTTCGCCTACGCACTGGAGCCGGAACAGTTGGACTTCCTTGGTGGGTTGGTTACAGACATACACGGTCGCATCAAACGATGGATGATATACCATGACGGCAACCTTGTCTGGAGCAAGATAGCCACCATACTGCTTATCTGCATCACCTGCATTGGTACGCGCAACAAGAAACATTTGGAGTTCGATGCACGCAGACAGGTCTTATATCCTTTGGTCGGCGGACTCTTTGTTACCATATTGTCTATCTGGCTCTTCGGTCATCGAATGGACACACGGTTCTACACCATCACGCTGAACATCTGGCTCTATATGGCAGCCTCTATCCTGGGTACAGTCTGCATCCATGTGGCTCTTGACAATATCTCCAAATTCCTGAAGGAAGGGCTGTTGAAAGACCGATTCAACTTTGAGAATGAAAGCTTTGAGCAATGTCAGGAGCTGCAGGAGAACAAGTACAGCGTGAACATCCCCATGAGGTACTACTACAAGGGCAAGTTCCGCAGGGGATGGGTGAACATCGTCAATCCGTTCCGTGGCACGTGGGTGGTCGGCACGCCAGGTTCGGGTAAGACCTTCTCCATCATCGAGCCGTTCATCCGTCAGCACAGCAAGAAAGGCTTTGCCATGGTGGTGTATGATTACAAGTTTCCCACCCTTGCGCAGAAACTCTACTACCATTATAAAATCAACCAGAAAGCAGGCAACCTTCCTGACGGATGCAAGTTCAATATCATCAACTTTGTGGATGTAGAGTACTCACGACGTGTCAATCCTATCCAGCAGAAATACATTGGCAATCTTGCAGCTGCCAGCGAGACGGCTGAAACGCTCCTGGAGTCATTGCAGAAAGGCAAGAAGGAAGGTGGAGGTGGCAGTGACCAGTTCTTCCAGACATCTGCCGTCAACTTCCTGGCTGCCTGCATCTATTTCTTCGTGAACTACAAGAAAGTGCCATACGACAAGGATGGCAATGCCCTTATTGCAGAGATGACCACCGACCCCAAGACTTTCATCCAGAAGCCTACAGGACGTGTCTTTGACCATACAGGCAGGGAGGTGGAAGCTGCCTACTGGCTTGGCAAATATAGCGACATGCCCCATATCCTTTCTTTCCTCAACCAGGACTACAAGGTCATCTTTGAGGTGTTGGAGACCGACCCAGAGGTTGCCCCGTTGCTTGGTCCGTTCCAGACTGCCATGAAGAACAATGCCATGGAGCAGTTGGAAGGTATGATTGGTACGCTGCGTGTCTATACCTCTCGTCTCGCCACCAAGGAGTCGTACTGGGTATTCCACAAGGATGGTGATGACTTTGACCTGAAGGTGAGCGACCCGAAGAACCCCAGTTACCTGCTCATTGCCAACGACCCAGAGATGGAGAGCATCATCGGTGCCCTCAATGCCCTTATCCTCAACCGCCTTGTGACAAGAGTGAATACAGGTCAGGGCAAGAACGTGCCTGTCAGCATTATCGTCGATGAGTTGCCGACCTTGTATTTCCATAAGATTGACAGACTTATTGGCACAGCCAGAAGCAACAAGGTCAGTGTGGCATTAGGCTTCCAAGAACTGCCACAGCTTGAATCCGATTATGGCAAGGTGGGTATGCAGAAGGTCATCACCACTGTTGGTAATGTGGTGAGCGGTTCAGCAAGAGCAAAGGAAACCTTGGAATGGCTCAGCAATGACATCTTCGGCAAGGTCGTCCAACTCAAAAAGGGTGTCACTATCGACAGGGATAAGACCTCCATCAATCTCAATGAGAATATGGACAGCCTCGTTCCTGCAAGTAAAATCTCCGATATGCCGACAGGCTGGATATGCGGTCAGGCAGCCCGTGACTTCATCAAGACCAAGACCGGTCGGGGTGACAGCATGAATATCCAGGAGTCAGCAGAGTTCCAGACCTCGAAGTTCTATTGCAAGACAGACTTTGACATGAAGGAGATTGCCAAGGAGGAGGCAGACTACGAGCATTACAAGATACCGAAGTTCTACACCTTCCCATCGAAGGATGCCAAGGAACGCATCCTGTATCAGAATTTCGTAAGCGTCAATGCTGATGTCAAGGAAATGATAAAAACCATTTTGATGTTTAAGGTAAAGACTTAGTAAACAACGAAAAACAGATTATATATGAAGAAGTTATTCATGATAACGGCTACCCATGCATTAGCCATACCGGGTTTCGCACAGACAGGCTCGGAAGCATTATTGGGAGCATCGGACGGCATCTACAGTTATGTGCCGTTCATTCAAGGTCTTTGTTATGTCATTGCGGCACTTATAGCCATTGTCGGTGCAGCGTCCGTATATATGGCTATGCAGACCTCACCGCAACAGGTTTCAAAGCGAATTGTCACGAGTGTGGGCAGCTGCCTTTGTTTTGTCTGCATGGCTATCTCCTTACCTCAGTTCTTTGGCTATGAGTCATATTCTGTGGGCAACGGCTCCGACATCGCTATGAACGGAGCAGGAGGCTCATCCAATGGCTTCCTTACAACAGACAAGGGTGGCATTTCCCAAAGTGGCATCATCACAACCATTCCACCATTGTCTGACAAGGCGGGCAACTGGTTAACCTTCCCTCCAGGCTCGAATATGGACATCGCCAACAGTCTTATGGACATCTACAACCACATGGGTTCTGGTGTCACTGGCACTTATGGGCGTACACTTGACTATATCAACAATGAGTTCCGTCATGGAAATATCTCTCAGAGCACTTACGACCAAATGATTGCCATGGCAGGCAGCCTGCCGCAAAACTAAGATACGTCAAACACATAATGAGACTAAAGATTATCAGTATTATCGCTCTGATTTCAATAAGTTTATTGGTCAATGCCCAACCACAGACACCTACCGAGCGAAACGAGGCAGCATCAAAAACGCTCTTTGAACTATCCCCCTTCGAGCGAGCGGTTTGCTGTATCAGGTTCTATGAAGGGCTACACCGCAAGAAAGATTATCCATATGTCGGATATGGACACAAACTACGCCCAGGAGAGAAATACTCCTCCAATATGACTGCAAGGGAAGCGGAAGACCTGCTGCGGAAAGACCTCAGAGAACTCTGTGCCATGTTCCGCTCATACGGTCAGGACTCTCTGCTTCTTGCTGCATTGGCTTACAACATCGGTCCTTATAAGGTCCTTGGCTGCAAGGGCAAATACCCAAAGAGTACGGTCTTGAAAAAGCTGGAAGCCGGTGACAGGAATATCAGAGATGACTATGTAAAGTATTGCCGATGGAGAGGAAAAAGAGTCCCCTCCATCGAGCGACGACGATATATTGAACTCATGCTGCTTTTCATCCCATGACAGAAAATGAACCCATAAAAGCCGTATCAGGCGGCATCACTTTCCTATCCACTGGCAGATACTACGATGGTATCAACCAGTGGATAGCCCATAGTATAAAGGAGGGGGACACTGATGCCATTGACTATGCTGCAAGGAGAATGGCACCCCTCGTACCAGCCCATGTTGTCCTTGTTCCAATTCCCGGTCATCATGGAGTCGCAGACCAGACCCTACGTTTGGCACAAGCCCTCTCGTCTTATACTTGTCTCCCTTTCGTAGATGCCTTACGAGGCAGAGAGCATGAATCACAGTACGAGGCAAAGCAAAGAGGACATCTGCTCTCTGGTCGAGAAATGGGATTTCATCAGATAAGAGAACTGCCTGCTGGCCGCATTCCCTGCCTTATCGACAATGTGGTAGATACAGGAGCTACAGCGAAAGCAGCTGCCGAAGCATTGGGCAATGCCATGGTGTTATCATTCGCCATGAGTGATAACCTTCTACAAAGAGAAAAGCATATAGGATTCAAACGCTAAGACATTTCACGATGCCAAGACCAAAGAAAAGAAGACAGCAAACGCTCCAACCAGCTATCGTCTATCAATGTAAGGACTGTGCCAACAGCTATGACTGGCATAGCAAAGCTCTGGATGGCCATCTTATCCTATGTCGTTGCAAGTATAAACAGCAAGGAGGTCGGTATTGCATCTTCCTGAAAGATCCACAGTGTGAGCACTTCATCAAGCGTTCTGCTGGGCAGGAGGGCTAATACTCAAATATCCAAGACATATCATCGTATGGACACCACTTGCTAAACAGTGTCTCAATATAGAGAACCAACCCAAACTGATGCAAAGGCATCGACTTCGCGAACTTTAGCTTCTTACCTTTCAGCTTCACGATTACCTCCTGCGCTTGTTCTGCCCACATATCCATATTGATATGGTTGGTGCAGAACATCATTTCTCCATGCCAGAATTTCCCCTTGATGCCGTTCTCCCATTCTTTAGGACAAGATAGTTCACCATGGTAGTATTTGCATAGAGAAGCATATTCTTGCAATAAAGCAGGTTGTCTATGTACACCGCCCTCTTCTTGGACATTTGTCTTAGAAGATTTGCTGTTCCCTTTCAGAATGATTGTGTTGATGATAGACCCTCTAAAATACCTATATACAACTTCCCTAAGATAGACTGTATAGGGTTGAATCTTTACTTCATCAACCAGACGGCGAATATCATCTAATACTATACCTTCGCTCTTAATTCTTCCCAAAGTTACATGAAGATAAAAGTCCGAATATATTGCAGAACCTGTATTGATGATTTCCTCTCGGATTTTCTTGTTTAGCGATAGTAACTCTTCAGGGATATTGCTTGCAGCGAGATGAATGATGTGCATCCCCGAATGTGTAGTGAATACGCCAAACTTATCAAAAGTAATTTCTATCGGTGGAATATTAGCAAAGTATTTGCAAGTGATGTGTTTTATATCATCAACACAATGTGTCTCGTCTATAAAGGCCATTGTTATATGATAATAACCAAGTTGCCAATGAATAGGCAGACCTTCTAATCGGTGTCTGAGTCTATCAAAACAATCTGTCTGATAGGTAAACGGCACCTTGATTTCAATATAGCTTTTTATCTCCATGTACGATAAGCATAAAGTTTCCAGACTGCAAAAATACTATCAATTTGTGAACTCTATCTGCACAGAAAAGGACTCGGTGTTTATTATTCTTTACCGTTATTCTGTGTCTTACGTCCACAAAATTACGTAAAATCATAGATAAATTGATATAGAAATCAATTATTTTGCAGACAAAATGAATTTTTAGTACCTAAATCACTGGTTTTCTCAGCAAAATTATGTAATTTTGCAACGTATAAATATAATTAGAGGTTACATGGAAACAAAGCCCTTAAACAGAATCAAGGTAGTCATGGCAGAGCGTATGGTCTCCAATAAAGAATTAAGTGAGATGTTGCACAAGGACACTGCAACAATATCAAGATGGGTAACAAACACCTCGCAGCCCAATCTGGAGAGCCTTATTGAGATAGCCAAGGCCTTAAAATGCGATATTGGCGAATTGGTTAGAATGGATGATTCTACCATTCTAAAGAACCAGCCATAACTCTAAACACACAATTAGTTTTATATGCCGGTAAATAAGAATGCGCTATTGCGTTATAGAATATTAGACAGATGTTTCAGTGACCGCCATCACTATTATGACATCGATGAGCTTCTTGACAAAGTCAATGAGGCTTTTCTTGATATATATGGAAAGACTGTCAGCCTTCGTCAAATTCGGGCTGATATATCATACATGAAAGATAGAGTGTTTTATGATGCTCCTATCGAAGCTATTCCTTATGACGGAAAGAAATGCTACTATCGTTATTCCGATCCAGACTTTTCCATTTTCAACAGTGATTTGAGTAACGAGGAAGTCGAAAAACTTCGTACTACCATAGAGATGCTCGGACGTTTCAGAGGCATCCCTGGTAACGCATGGCTGGAAGAAGTGATTTCAAATCTTGAATACAGATTTGGTGTTAAGGCGAACAAGGGTGACTATATCGCTTTTGACCAGAATGAGCAGTTACAGGGATTGGAACATCTAACCACTATCATTGATGCAACTGTCAATCACCAGCCCCTATTGATTGAGTATCGTAGCTACAAGGGAAACGAGAAAACAGTGACTATTCACCCTTACCATGTCAAGGAATTCAACAACCGTTGGTTTTTGTTTGGGTTGGAGCAGTCCACTCACGGTGACAGAATAGCGAACCGCGCATTGGACAGAATAGTGAAGCTGTCACTCTCTGACTCAACATTCATCCCTAATACCACCATCAATTTCAAGACCTATTTTGACGATGTAATAGGCGTGACTGTCCCAGAGAATACGAAAGTTGAGCACATCGTGCTGAAATTTGAGAAAGGAAGATTTCCCTATGTCGTTTCGAAACCTATCCATCAGAGCCAAAAAGTCCTTTCTGAGGAAGAATGTATTTTGCAGATTGATGTTCGTCCTAACAATGAACTTACATCCAGAATCTTTTCATTCTTTCCAGATGTTGAAGTGCTTGAACCAGCATGGTACAGGAATGAAATCAAAGAAAAAATCATATTCAACATGCAAAAATACATGTCTGTGAAGTTAGATTGCACAGAAGGGCTGTAATTTTGCACCAAAACAATTATGAACAAGTGAAATATGAATAAGCAACAGTTAGCAAACAAGATATGGGCATCGGCGAACAAGATGCGCTCGAAGATTGATGCCAACGAATATAAAGACTATATTCTTGGTCTCATCTTCTACAAGTTCCTGTCAGACAATGAGGTGAACTATATCCTGAAGGACATGAAGGGGGCATCGGATGATGATAAACAAGCTGCCTTGGAGAGCCTTGTGGAGAACTACGAGGATGAGGATTCAAAGGTCATCATCGACTATTGCAAGAACAACATCGGCTATTTCATTGAATACAAAAACCTATTCTCCACTTGGCTGTTGCCCGACAGCAGCTTTACCGTGGCCGACCTCTCTGTGGCCCTCAACTCTTTCGACCGACTGGTCAGCTCAAACTATAAGGCTGTATATGACGGTATCTTCAAAACCTTGCAGGCTGGTCTTAGCAAACTTGGAGAGAACCCTGCCAGCCAGACACGCGCACTGAAAGACCTCATCAAGCTCATCAAGGACATACCCACCGACGGTTCGCAAGACTATGATGTGCTGGGCTATGTCTATGAATATCTCATCGGCAACTTCGCAGCCAATGCAGGAAAGAAAGCGGGTGAGTTCTATACGCCCCATGAGGTGGCCATCCTCATGTCGGAGATTGTGGCGGAGCACCACAAGGAGAAGCGGCAGATAGAAATCTATGATCCGACCTCCGGTTCTGGTTCACTGCTTATAACCATAGGTAAGTCGGTAGGACGACACATAGCCGACAAGAACCGTGTGAAATACTATGCCCAGGAGTTGAAGGAGAATACCTACAACCTCACTCGTATGAACTTGGTGATGCGTGGCATACAGCCCAGCAACATCAACACACGTTGTGCTGACTCGCTCGACGAGGACTGGCCAGTGCAGAAAATGGGCAGCGAGACAGGTCAGCCGCTTTATGTGGATGCCGTGGTCAGCAACCCTCCCTACTCGCAGCAATGGGATCCGAGAGACCGTGAGAACGACGCCCGTTTCAAAGACTATGGCGTGGCTCCCAAGTCGAAGGCAGACTATGCCTTCCTGCTCCATGAGCTTCATCACCTGAAACCCGATGGCATTCTGACCATCGTATTGCCTCACGGCGTGCTGTTCCGTGGAGGCGAGGAGGAGCAAATCCGCACCAACCTCATAGAGAAAAACAATATCGATGCCATCATCGGTCTTCCAGCCAACATCTTCTTCGGCACAGGCATTCCTACGCTCATCATGGTGTTGAAGCAACATCGTGAGCAGGACGATGTGCTCATCATCGATGCCAGCAAGGGATTCGTGAAAGACGGCAAGCAGAACCGTCTTCGTGCCTGCGACATCAAGAAGATTGCCGACACCGTGCGCGACCGTAAGGACATCACGGGCTTCTCCAAGAAGGTGAGTCGTGAAGAGATACGCAGCAATGGCTATAACCTCAACATCCCTCGCTATGTGGATTCGAGCGAGGCGGCAGAACATTACGACATCTACGCCACCATGTTTGGAGGCATTCCCAACACAGAAATTGACGCCCTGCAGAAGTATTGGGACGCTTTTCCTTCGCTCCGCAGCGACCTCTTCAAGCCTCATGCCGACAAGCCTTATGCCGACCTGAAGGTGGAGGATGTGAAGACGGCCATTGAGCAGAATACGGATGTGGAGCGGTTCACCATGCAATTCTCCGAAGCGTTCCATGGCTTTGCAGACCGCCTGCATCGTGTGCTCATTGACAACGTGATGCAGGTGCATGAGCTACAGGCACAGGACGAGATAGCCACCGACATCTTCCATCGTCTGGCCGACATCCCGCTCGTTGACAAGTATGCCGCCTATCAGGCCTTGGCCGACCAGTGGCAGGCTATCATCAGCGACATAGAGACCATTCAGGAAGAAGGCATGGATGCCGTCCGCACGGTGGAGACCGCCTACAAGTTGGTGAAGAAGAACGACGAGGACGTGGAAGTGCCCGACGGACTGAAGGGGCGCATCATTCCATTTGAACTGGTGCAGCAGGTGAAGTTCCAGACTGATTTGGATGCCATCGCTGCCCTGCAGTCGAGGGTGGAAGCCATCGACAGTGAGGTGGAAGAGGTGCGCGACAGCTTCACCGAAGAGGAACTGGAAGTCTATTGTGACAGCGAGAAGGAGAATGCGCTCGACAAGAAGAAGATAACGGCCGATGCCAAGCCCAAAGCGGATGTGGAAGCAGAGACCAAGGCGAAGCTCAAGCAGATGGTGGCACTGTGGGACGAGCAGACGAAAACCAACAAACAAATCAAGGCCGACAGACTTGCCTTGAAGGAGAAGACCATCCAAGCCATTGAGCACCTCACCGATGAGGAGATTGCCGATTTCCTGCACCGGAAGTGGATAGTGCCCGTATGCCAGGGCATCAACGGTTCGCTCACGGCTGTGCTCTCTGCCCTCGAAACCGCTGCCCTTGCCCTCAGCCAGAAATATGCCGTCAGCTATCAGCAGATTGACGACGAGGTTGCTCAAGCTAACGAAGAGTTCTCCCAATTGGTGAGCCAGCTCACGGGCGACGCATTTGCCATAAAGGGACTGGAAGCGTTAATCAAACAACAGTGACAAGCAAATGAACAAGGTATCTATTAGGTTTTATAACGACCGGGAAGTGCGTGCTATATGGGACGAAGAGAAAGGTCAATGGTACTTCTCCGTGCTTGATGTAATCGGTGCCATCAACGAACAAGACGACTATACCAAGACACGCAATTACTGGAAGTATCTGAAGACAAAGCTCAAGAAGGACGGGAATGAACTGGTTAGTGTCACTCACCAGTTGAAACTGTTGGCACCAGATGGCAAGTTGCGTCTCACCGACACGCTTGATGCACAGGGGGTGTCCAGTCTTGCAAAGTCTATGCCCAACCAGAAGGCGACAGCATTTCTTGATTGGCTTACATATAGCGACAACACCATCGACGGACAGAGTAGGAAGAAGGCTTACACCCTGTTTGAGAGCAAACTGATAGACTCTATTCCAGAGGGGACAGTGAAAGGTTTGCAACAAATACATAACTATCTCTTCGGAGGACTGTATGACTTTGCCGGACAGATACGCACAAAGACCATCTCGAAGGGTGGCTTTACATTCTGCCTTGCCCAATACCTACCCCAACAGTTGGAACTGATTGAGCGTATGCCAGAGAATAGCCTCGATGAGGTGTTCGATAAATATGTGGAGATGAATGTAGCGCATCCTTTCATGGAGGGCAATGGTCGCAGCACACGTATTTGGCTCGACCTGATGCTAAAAACACGCCATCAATGTTGCATCGACTGGAGCAAGATAGGTAAGTATGATTATTTGGAGGCAATGAGACAGAGTGTGGCAGATGCCTCACGCATCAAGCAACTGCTCCATCAGGCGGTAACCAACGACACTGGTAGTCGCGAGATGTTCATGAAGGGTATTGATTATTCATATTATTATGAGCAGGAGGATTGAACAATGAAAGAGCCTAAGATTAGATTTAAAGGATTTAGTGGGGAGTGGGAAGAAACGCCATTCTCTGAAACATTCGACTCTCTCAAAAACAACTCTCTCTCAAGAGCTGAGTTGTCAGATAGTGGTGAAGTTATGAATATCCACTATGGAGATGTGCTAATCAAATATGGTGAATGTGTTGATGTAATCAAAGAAGTTGAGACATTTGTTAAAGACGAAGAAGTTGCGAAGAAGTTACATCAGTCATGCGCTATAAAGAATGGCGATGTTATCTTTGCAGATGCAGCAGAGGATAATACTGTGGGTAAATGTTCTGAGGTTATTGCAAATAAAAATGATGCTATTGTTTCTGGGCTTCATACTATTGCTTGTCGCCCAAAGAAAGACTTTGCCCCCATGTATCTTGGATATTATTTAAACTCTAATGCTTATCATGACCAGCTTCTGCCTCATATCCAAGGTACAAAGATTTCGAGCATATCAAAGAAAGCAATCTCTCAAACAGAGATAAGTTCTCCTATCGATAAGAATGAGCAACAATCTGTAGCCTCTTACTTCCACCACCTCGATGTCCTTATCCAATCGACCACAAAGAAGATTGAGTCGCTGAAGCAGGTGAAGGCGGCAAGTTTGCAGTCCATGTTCCCACAGGAAGGAGAAACTACTCCACGTGTGAGATTCAAGGGATTTGAAGGGGAGTGGGAAGAAACCACTATCGGGAAAGTAACGTCAGTAAAAAGAGGCATTAGAGTTACACGTAAAAATTTGAGCGACCATGGTTTATACCCGGTTTACCAAAATACAGATTATCCAATGGGGTATTATAACCGCTATAATGTTGAATCAAACAATCCATTTGTTATTATAGGCGGTTCCGCTGGTTTGATTGGATTCTGTGATAAGGATTTTTGGGCAGCAGATGATTGTGCATATTTTTGTGATAGTGTCAAATTAGATAAATCCTATCTTTACCGCATGTTACTCAATAAGAATAGTGAAATCAAAAAGAATGTGAGAGGGTCAAGCGTTCCACGTCTTGATCGTCAAGTCATCAATGATTTGAATATTGTATTACCATCTATAGCCGAACAACGCGCCATTGCCTCCTACTTCACCAATCTCGACCGCCAAATCACCCTCCAGAGCCAACGGCTGGAGAAGCTGAAGCAAATCAAGGCGGCTTGCTTGGACAACATGTTTGTGTAACTTGTAATAAAGAAGCATACGATGAGCAAAGAGATACAATTTCTGTTATATAGCCTCCCCGATGAAGAGGGCAAGGTGCAGGTGGTCATCAAGGACGAAACGCTTTGGTGTACCCAAAAAGCAATGGCACAGCTCTTCGGGGTGGGTGTGCCTGCTATCAGTAAACATTTAGGGCATATTTTCGAAGAAGGAGAGTTGGATAGAACTACGACAGTTTCCAAAATGGAAATAGTCGTGAACAGAGGCTTTAGAGGTAGTGTGAATGAAGAGGTGGAGTTCTATTCCCTCGATGCCATCATTGCCGTGGGCTATCGCGTCTCTTCATTGAAAGCCACACGCTTCCGCCAATGGGCAACGAAGATTCTGCATGAGTATATCAAGAAAGGATTCGTGATGGACGATGAGCGGCTGAAGCAAGGGACAGCTGTCTTTGGCAAAGACTACTTCCGCGAACTGCTGGAACGTGTGCGCTCCATCCGTGCCAGCGAACGACGCATCTGGCAACAGATAACCGACATCTATGCCGAATGCAGTACGGACTATGACAAAAACGCCCCTACTACACGGGATTTCTATGCCATGATACAGAACCGCTTCCACTATGCCATCACGGGACAGACGGCAGCGGAGATTGTCTATACCAAGGCAGACCACACGAAAGAGCACATGGGACTGACCACCTGGAAGAATGCACCCGACGGACGTATCCTGAAATCGGATGTCAGTATTGCAAAAAACTACTTGCAGGAGAAAGAGATACGGCAGTTAGAGCGTGCCGTAACGGGGTTCTTCGACTATATAGAAGACCTCATTGAGCGTGAAAACACATTCAACATGGAGCAGTTCTCTGCCAGCGTGAACGAGTTTCTTGCGTTCCGCCGATACCAGATATTGCCCGACAAAGGAAAAATCTCTGCAGCCGAAGCCAAGCAGAAGGCGGAGAATGAATATGACATCTTCAACAGAACCCAACGCATAGACTCTGACTTCGACAAGGAAATCAGAGGAATGCTGGGAAATCAATGACAATCAAATATATAAGAAAACTATGGCTGACAACATACAGAGTTTCATTAAGGAACTGGCATTTGAAGAGGCATTGACCCACCACCTGCTCGGACACGGGTGGAACGAGGTAATCATGAACCCCACCGAAGAGCAACTGGTGGAGAACTGGGCACGCATCATCTACGACTGCAACCGTGAGATAGACAAACTGGGCAACCATCCGCTGACGGCATCGGAGATGCAGCAGGTGATGGACAAGGTGAACATGGTGGGCTCGCCCTACGAGATGAACCGATTCATCAATGCCCAAGAGGTGTGCATCAAGCGAGACAACGAGGCCGACACCAACAACTGCGGCAAGGAGGTGTATCTGAAGATATTCGACCCGATGGAGATTTCCTCGGGACAGAGCCGCTACCAGATAGCCCGACAACCAAAGTTCAAGACGGCCGACAAGATGGGAGGCGACCGCCGTGGCGATGTGATGCTCCTCATCAACGGCATGCCCGTGATACATATCGAACTGAAGCGAAGCAAGGTGGATGTCAGCCAGGCCTGCTTCCAAATCAAACGGTATGTGCACGAAGGGGTGTTCCAGAGCGGCATCTTCTCGATGGTGCAGATCTATGTGGCGATGACTCCCGAGGAGACACTCTACTTTGCCAACCCCGGCACGGAAGACCGCTTCCAGCCACAGTTCTATTTCCATTGGGAAGACTTCAACAACGTCATCGTGAGCGACTGGCGGCAGGTGGCCACCAACCTGCTCTCCATCCCTATGGCGCATCAGATGGTGGGCTTCTACACCATTGCCGACGACAAGGACAAGACGCTGAAGGTGCTCCGCAGCTACCAGTATTTTGCCGTGAGCAAAATCAGCGACCGGGTGAAGGAGACCAACTGGGACGACCACCTGCACAGGGGCGGCTACATCTGGCACACCACGGGTTCGGGCAAGACGATGTCGTCGTTCAAGAGCGCAGAGCTGATTGCCAAGAGCGGAGATGCCGACAAGGTGGTGTTCCTGCTCGACCGCATCGAACTGGCACTGCAGTCGCTCGACGAATACCGGGGCTTTGCGGGCGAGAGCGATGAGATACAGGACACGGCAGATACCTCTGTGCTGCTCGCCAAACTGAAGAGCATAGACAACGACGACCGCCTCATTGTCACCTCCATCCAGAAGATGAGCAACCTGAAGGAGGGGGCAGCCATCTCTAACGGCGGAACCATCACCAAGGAACTGCTCGACAAGATCGGCAAGAAGCGGTTGGTGTTCATCATCGACGAGTGCCACCGCAGTGTGTTCGGTGACATGCTCGTCAGCATCAAGCACACCTTCCCTCGTGCGCTGCTCTTCGGCTTCACAGGTACGCCTGTGTTTGAAGAGAATGCCAAGCACGAGATTACCACCGAGACACTCTTTGGCGACATGCTGCACAAATACACGATTGCCAGCGGCATCCCCGACGGCAATGTGCTGGGCTTCGACCCCTATATGGTGAACACCTACGACGATAACGAGTTGCGCGAACTGGTGGCATTCCATCAGATCGACCTGAAGCTCAAAGAGCGCAATCCGGAGGAAGTTGGCACGAAAAAGACGGTGGAGGAATATCTGCATCTCATCGACCAAGACGAAGAACTGGCCAAGATATACGACCGCTTTGTCAACCAGCTCCAGATGCCTGAGAGCTACACGGAGAATGGCAGGCCGATGCGGGGTATCGAGGCCTATCTGCCCAAGGACATCTACCAGTGTGACAAGCATCATATCGTGGTGGCCAACGACATCATGAAGAGTCGTGGGAAGTTGAGCAAGAACGGCAAGTTCCATGCGATGCTGGCCACGAAGAACATCCCCGAGGCCATTGCCTACTACCAGCTCTTCAAGCAGTATCACCCCTCGCTGAATGTGGTGGCGGTGTTTGACAACAACATCGACAACAGCGACGGTGGCATCGTGCGCGAGGATGCCATCAAAGAGATGCTGAACGACTACAATGCCCGCTATGGCATGAACTACAAACTGGCCAACTATGCGCAGTACAAGAAGGATGTGGCCAAGCGTCTGGCGCACAAGAAACCGTATATCGGCATTGAGAACGACCACACGAAGCAGATAGACCTGCTGATTGTGGTCACTCAAATGCTGACGGGCTATGACTCGAAATGGATCAACACGCTCTATGTGGACAAGGTGATGAAGTATGTCGATGTCATCCAGGCCTTCTCTCGCACCAATCGCCTGTTCGGTCCCGACAAGCCCTTCGGCACCATCAAGTATTATGCCTATCCCTACACCATGGAGCAGAACATCAACGATGCACTGGAGGTGTATGTCGACAGGCCGCTTGGCGTGTTTGTCGACAAACTGGAGAAGAATCTCTCCAACATCAACCAGCGATTCCTCTCCATCCGTGACATCTTCCGCTCGCACAACATCATGAACTTTGAGAAGCTCCCCGACACCCGCGAAGACCGCAACATGTTTGCCAAGTGTTTCAGCGAGATGACACATCTGTTGGAGGCTGCCAAACTGCAGGGCTTCGTGTGGGAGAAGAGCGAATATGAGTTCCAGCATGGCAGTACCTATACAAAGGTCAAGATTGAACTGGACGAGCAGACCTATCTCATCCTGCTTCAGCGCTACCGTGAGCTCTTTGAACCAGGTGATCCTGGTGACCCCAAAGACCCCTGGGAGTATCAGATTGATACCTATATCACGGAAACAGGTACAGGTACTATCAATGCGGAGTATATCGACTCCAAGTTTCAGAAGTTCATCAAGAACCTCTATACGGAGGGGCCGGGCAGCGAGATGACCAAGACCGCCTTGGAGGAACTGTGCAAGACCTTTGCTACCCTCTCGCAGAAAGACCAGCGCACAGCACTCATCATTCTGCATGACATCCAGAGTGGCGACCTTCATCTCGAGCAGGGCAAGACCATCTACGACTATATTGCCGAATACCAGATCAGCGAGCTGAAGAAGCAGATCATGAACCTGAGTGAGGCGACGGGTGTCAACGCCAGCCAGCTCATCAACATCATGAGCAGCGATGTGAACGAACAGAACATCAACGAGTTCAACCGCTTCGAGAATCTGAAGCTCACACTCGACCTGCAGAAGACCCGGGAGTTTCTGAAGAAGATTACCGGCACAGCCTGTCCTCCATTCCTTGTGATGCCAAAAGCCGACCAGCTATTGCGCAAGTTCATTCTCGACCCTGTGGCTCGCGAATATATTCTCTTGGCGTGGCTTCATGATGAGATTACCTTGGAAAATGCGGCCTCTTTCCCATCACCCGAAAAGACTACTGCAAATCCAGACGTGGAGTCTGCCGAAGAGCCTGTGCCGAATATCGACAAAATCAGGTGCGGCATCAAAAACATTCTCAAAGGCACTCTCGCTGATGTGGCATCATACATGCGCCCGCAGGAGGAGGTACTGGACAGTGTGTTCTTTGTTTTGGGGAAAGAAACGCTAGAAACTCTCGACGGTGTGGGACTCTTCATCAGCCGCGCCTTCTCCAATCTCTTTGTCAAGGAGGCTTCTATCGTGGACAAGCATGTAGCATTCAATCTGCTTGTCACCAAGTTTGAGGCCTACTTGAAGAAACTCTATTATCTGATGGAGGGGAAAGAGGTGGCTCCTCAACACGAGGGAGACCCAGTGACATGGAAGGATGTGATCCATGCTATTCGTCCGCTCTGGACATTGAAATACAGCGACAAGCCAGCCTATCAGACACTGTATCAATACCTCCTGATGGTAAAGGAGTGGCGTAACAATGAGGCACACATCTCACCTACTGCTTCAGAGCAAGAGATTGATGCTGCCATTAACATTGTCATCACCATGTACTTCTTTGCCACAGGTTCGTGCATCACAGAACTGGAAAGCAACGGGCATGATGTGGAGACTCATACCAACATCATTCCGCTCAACTCACGTCCTTCTAAACCATACTCTCTTGACGTAGAGAACTCTGCGGAATACGAGGATATTTATAGTGAGGGCATGATGATGGTAGCAGAACGTATGTCTGTACAGCATCTCGAAGAAGCAACTCGGTTGGAGATACTCAAAAGCTGTATAACCAAGCTGTTGAATTATAGCTATAATAAGAGAAACGCTGTCTTCTGTAAACTGCGTCATTGGGAAGCTATCTATCGTGTGGCTGTTGACTACGGCTTTACCATAGACGGAGACTACAGCTATTTCAAAGCAGTTATCGATGGCATGAATCTACAAGATTTACCCTATACTCTCACTCCCAACTTCCTTGTCAATCACCATGTCGGCATCTATACGAAAGACCTGAAGGACTGGACAAGTGAAGGACTTGAAGGTAAAGAACGGTCTGAGTACGAAGATATTAAGAAATGCGCAGACGTGTTTGAAGCGATAGTGAAAAATGGTATCAGAGAATATAAGGCTTAGTCTTTACAGATAAACAGGAGTGTTCACGACAGAAAATGTGATACCCAACAATGGTGCAGACAAAGACAAATATCCGTATATAATCACGAAAGTCAAATAATCCTCACAATGATAGATTTACCAAAGGATAATTTGCTTTAGAAATACGATGTCTATACTGCGTGGATTTAATCGCTTTTTAAAAATGACAATGATATTATGGTAGTAAGGAATAAAATATGGGAAGAGCTGAAACAGGCTCATGCTAATGTTCTTTGCCTCTGTTGGTACACAAACAAACAGAGGAAATATGAACGATGGTATCAAGCCTTTATAGCGTTGGTCGCATCAGGTGGAACTTTTGGCTACCTCATAAATGAATATGCCCCTCTTATTAGCTCTGGCATAATTGCGTTTATCTCCGTGGCAAAATCCCTCTTTCCACACTTCCTTCAACCAGAGAAAGAACTATGCATTTTAGATGGTTTGATGGATTACTACAACAAGTACATGAATGAGATGGAGCATCTATTCTATCAATTCGATCACAAAGAAATTGAAGAAAAGGAGGCCATTCAGAAAGTATATGAATTAAAGAAAGATGAGTGTTCACAGCAATCAATTATGAATCGCTTTGTGCGCTCTATTCCAGATTCACGGCATAAGAACATAGATAACGAGTCAACAGAGTATATTAACCGAGTATATTTTAATAAGTATGAGCAAAACAAATAATAGAACATCAATTCATGGCACTACCAATGGCTATGTAGGTTCAGAAGTACGTGGTGAAATGCCACGCGGTTCAAACACGCCCCCACCTCCACCACCAAGTCAAACATCAGATAAAAATAAATAATATGTCAGAACAAGTTCACCAAAGGGAGTTACCCAAGGGTTCCAAGACACCACCACCTCCCAGACCAAACAAGTAGGTATATGAATATAATAGACAATGTCATTAGTACAGAAGCTACAAGGCAGAATGTCAGACTTATGCTACCAGTCTTAATACACTGGGCTAAGTCTGGTCATAATGCGCACACCTATGGAGATTTAATCCATGCCATAGGGAAATCAAAATTCTCAGGCATAGGACACGCATTATATGCTGTACAAGTAGTGCTTAACAACCTGTCAAAGAAAGCCGGGAACAAAGATATTCCGACTCTAAATTCCTTATGCAAAAATTCCAAGACTATGCTACCTTCTGAGGGATTTGAGTTCGTCAGTCCCAAATACAACCAGCTTGACGAAGCAGGTAAACGTGTATTTGTAGAAGGTCTGGACAGCAAGGCTTGTAATTATCCGCATTGGGACTGGGTGCTTGACCAACTTGAATTAAAAGAGGCCACTCCTTTTACTGTTGAACAGTTGGAAGCTATAAAAAATACATGCAAGAACTTTGGCAGTGGAGAGGGAGAAGAACATAAAGCTGTGAAGGAATTTATAAGGAAGCACCCTGAAAGTCTGGGCTATTCTGATGTTGTACTTGCGGAAACAGAGCATATCTTACCTTCAGGCGATAGGTTGGATGTTTACTTTGAACTCTCTGATGGAACCCACGTTGCGATAGAGATAAAACCAAGCATATCCCCAGACCAAGATATAACTCGTGGTATCTTCCAGTGCGTAAAGTACCACGCTGTCATGGAAGCATTGAGAACCATCGAGTGTAAAGATTATGAAATTGAGGTTCTCCTTGTTTCCGTCTCGACATTGTCTTCTCATAATAGAACTCTGGCAGATGAGTTGGATGTAGACTACATTGATGAGTTCAAATGCAAATAAAGTTATTCGACACATGGTACATACTATGGTTCTGGATATTTTGACACAGGAAGTGGCACATGGTCTATTAAGGGCAACACGGTAAACACTTATGTTGGTGGCGAGTTGTACGCTTCTTATGAGATTATTTCTGTCACATCAACTACCTCAGAGCTGAAGATATTAATGGGTAGTGACGCAATATGGATTAAATGCAAAAAGGAGTAATCATTCCTTTCACATAGTTCAAAAGGATGGCTGGGTCGATGACCTTACCATCTTTTTTTGTTGTTAGGTGAAGGTGGGGTCCTGTTGACATGCCTGTATTCCCAGAGACGGCTATGACTTCTCCTGCATTGACGTATTGCGAATCACGAACAAAAATGGAAGACAGGTGACAATAGCTGATAGAATAACTATCTGTTTGTATAATGACATATTTGCCGGAACGTTTGTTGTGTCCAATGCTCACCACCTTACCGGGGAACATGGAAAACACATTTTCATAGTGAGCTTTCAAGTCCACCCCATTGTGCATACAGTACCTATGCAAGATAGGATGATGCCGCATGCCGAACCGAGAAGTTACATGAATGCTTTTCAATGGCAACGAAGCATGAAGGAACGGCAACAGACCATCCGAGAGATTTCTACGGTCTGTAACAGCTCCATTCATGCATTCTTCATCAGGCAAGCCCATCACGGAATCTATTGAAGCAACACTATCCACAGAAGCAGGCAGCACTGTTTCCTGTGGTTTTTTCTTTTTGTATATACTCTTACTCTTTACCTGTCCGATAGTGTTGAACTGGGCACGAGTAACAGAACATGATACCAAGAATAAGAGTATAGAAATAAGTATGCTTTTCGTTTTCATTCTGCAAAGATAGTCAGACTGGATTTTATATAACTAAAATCTAATGCACTGGCTTGTCTCCCTAACTTTATTTATGCTTATAGTATGATTATCGAGCAAAAATCATACTACTATCATAACGATATATAAAACTAACACGATAACAGCTGACGCATAAATCTACTTCAATATATCCACCGTAACTTTGCTTACGAATTGGCTGCCAAAGCAGCAATCAATCCTCGTGTAACAGCACTTTGAAGCGAGTCAAATAAAGAATAATGTATAATTGAAAAAAGCAAATGAATTACAGTTTTGAAGAGAACGAGATGCCTTTTGACATCCTCGAACGTTTCGGTCTGACGCAGACCATGATAGAAGACCTGCCTACCGATGTCCTCCAGAATATCTACAATGGCAGGAAGTCACCAGTCTTGCCTGTACATATCACGGCAGACGATGGTGAAGAAGTAAAGGCAAGAACCCGATTCAGTCTTGTTAGAACCGAAGAAGGCGGTGTCGATGTACTCTTCTATCCCCAACTTGACGAGTATGACCTCAAATTGTTCAATGAGACCCAGAGTCAGGACCTTCTTGCAGGAAAGCCTATCATTGGACATTTAGAAAGCAACGAGGTCGGCAAGGAGCTTGGTGGAAAATCTTTCTTCCAGCTTGACCCGGAAAGCAAGCAGGTCATGAGCGTTCCGACCCCTGTCATTGGTAGAAACATACAGTATATCGCCGACCGCTATCACCTCACTGGCGCAGAGATGCAGAAATTGCAGAACGGAGACATCCTTACCATTATTGAAGACGAGGAGGAATATTCCATTGGTATAGATCTCAATGCAAAGACTGGCATCCGTTTCGCAGCAGGCAACGACATGGTCTGGAAACGTGAAGGTAAGCGTGAATGGGACAAGTACAGTTTCGGCATCTTTGGCTGCTGGGCAATGGACGAAGCAGGCAACCTCGACTATGTACCAGAGGAAAGCTACACAGAAGAGATGTGGAACGAACTGAACAACAAGAGCAGAGCCAAAGCCATCAAGCTTTGAGCAGCACACCATCGTTGCACCCACATGCTCTTTCAACAATGAGAAAGTATAAGGGCATATACCAAACAAAAGGAAGCCTACAGTAACAACCCTCAAAAACAAAACAATATGGCAAATGTAAAATACTACCCAGAAGATGTGCTCGTGGAGAAAGTCCAGAGCGGAGAATACGGCTGGCTTGACTATATCAACCATCACTCACCAGAATGGCAGAAGGAATACACCGCTTACTGCATGGAGAGAAATCTCGTCGTGAATGAAGAATCGGCAGAGGAATTTGTCGATTGGAAGGGTGAGCAGATTGAAGCCGGTGAATAAGTAATGTAACACCATTATAGAATATGTCTATCAGATCAAACTCATTACCAGTAGGAAGAGACCTGTCTCCAGAACTTCAGGAGATACTCCGACGCAATGGAATGCAAGCCCACATCATCCGACAAGGAGAAGGTTATCAGCTTGCAGTCCAAGGACATGACTCTCCCCTGCTGACATACTCCATCACAGCACAGCAGATGAGAGACCTCGTTGACTGGGGCACCAATTCAGCCAACAAGAAAGCCTATAACACCTTTGCCTCCCTCGTGAGCAATGATTTCTATATGCCCCGCAATTTTGTACATGCCCGCAATGCCAACGGACGTGTGGCCATGGGACTTCACGGCTACCGTATTGGTGTTGGAGAGTATGGCCGACTGCCATGGGACAGACGATGTGCCCACATGATGATGGATCCATACCACGGACGTTTCCTTGGATGGACACCACGAAACCAGGAAGGATTCCACATGCGCCGTGTCGGTGGAGCCATGTTTATGCAAGGAGCACCTTTAGTGCCAGAACGCCCTGACGGCAGGATAAAACCAGGCGAAATGCAGAACGGTGGCTACGGCTTTTACTATAAAGGAGGACAACAGAACATGGTGCAGCAACCTTCACAGGACGTATTGTCAGACTTGCAATCTGTCATTCCCCCTGTGGAGGTGCGCCCTCGTTCTACAGAGCCCGCAAAGCCATACAACGAGCTGATTACCTCCAAGGTCTATTTTAGTAACGAGAAGTGGCAGGAGTGCCTTGCTTCTCATGGCATTGTTATTGACCCAACAAGCAAAACACTGACTATCCAGTCCACTGCGACAAGACAAGACTTTGTCTATGACCTTACCGACGAAGAGTTGAGAAAGCTCACCAGTAACTCCGTTAAGGAAGTGCCTGTTCAGAATCGAATTGACCTCATCAACAATGTCATCAAGAATGATTTTCAGGACAAGCTGACCATGGATATGCTCAACTCAAAAGAGCAGATAGGTCTGAAACTCACCCCCGAGGTTGAAGCGGAACTCAACAGCCGGCAACAGATTGTTATCGACCAATCACAGCCACTTGTTTATGACAATCAAGCAGTAGTCGAGCCTGAAGACCGCAGTGTAGCCCATGTCGATGGCAACAGCCTTTACGAGATAAACGAAGGCAAAGGATGGTTCCGCGAAGGCAAGCACGGACGAGAGGTACAGGTCGATGACATCAAGGTGGAGCCTGTCCGTGACGAAAAGGGCGAGATACAGAAAGACGAGAAAGGCAATTCCCTGTTCCGCATGACCGCCGTCATCAATGGCGAGAGCATCAGCCATGAGATAACCCAAAAGCAGTATGACAAATTCATGGCCATCGATGATTATCATCGCATGAAGCTCTTTTCTCATATCTTCAAGGAAGTTGATATGAAGAATGTGCCAGGTATGCAGTCAAACATCGGTGCAAAGATAGGAGGAGCCCTCCTTGCTGGCATTGCTGTCATGGGAGAATTAGGCAGAGACCGATACGCACCTGCCGTTTTTGTAGAACATCACCACGCCCCACATCCGCATGTATATTTCAAAGGCAGTGTTGACTCACCCCAAGACCTCGCTTCGAGAGCCTTCGACGCAGGGCTCAATGCAGGAGAACATGGCGTAGGCATGGGACATGGAAGATAAACAATAAAACACAGGTTTTCAGCCAATGACAGACGAACAGACATTTGAGAACTACCGTAATCGTCTTGACATCCGGGACGTGTTGGAAGACGCAGGCTACACGCTCTACAAGCGTGATGGCTTGCGCTATCCTGCCTATGTCCGTTTGGACAGTGACGGACGCAGAATCAGTGGTGACAAATACCTTGTCAGTCCTGGTCGCAACTGCTGTTTCCAGCCACCCACAATCAAGCTCTACTCCGTCACCTCCTTCATTTGGGAGCATCCAGACCTCTTCTCAGAATACAGGCAAGGTATCAAGGAGTCTGCCCTTGTCCATAAAGTGTGCCAGCGGCTTCTCAATATGCCTGTAGAACAAACAAGAAAGAGAGTCTTTGACCCCGTGCGTGATGGAAAGCCTTTCGATATGAAGGACTATCAAGTTCAACATTTCCATCCCAATGACTTTGACTCTCAGAAGCCATTCTATGTCTTCTTCAAGTCCAGAGGGATAGATTTTGCCACACGCTGTGCCTTTCATGATAGTTTTGTACTTGCTACAAAGACAGACAAAGATGGCAGCATCTACAAGAACCTTTCCTTTCCCATGCACATTCCCGGCCAACCAGACAGATGTGTTGGATTCGAGGAACGAGGTTATCCACGCAAGGACGGCACAGCCCGAAAAGGAATGGCAGCAGGCAGCAATGCAAGCGAAGGAGTATGGATGGCCAGCCCCAAGGGAACAGACCTGAAAGATGCCAAGCATGTCTTTATCTTCGAGAGTGCCTATGATGCCATGTCCTTCTATCAGTTGCGGATGAAGCAGGAATCGGGATTGGACTATCAGGGACGGCGTGAATTGAAATCGGCAGTCTTTGTCTCCACAGGAGGAAACCCAAGCTACGGACAGATTCATGGTCTCATCACCCACGCCCCCAATGCCACGTTTCACCTTGCTTTTGACAATGACATGGCAGGTAAACAGTTTGCCGACAACTTTGAGGAGATAGCGAGAGCCATGAGTCCTGTTGCCCCGGACAAAGTGGCGCTTGAGATGAAACCCTTTATAGAGAGCCTGCCAAAACCATTGGAGACAACGAAGGATTTGCTTGCCATTGATGACGAGCAATACGATGAACTTCCCAAACCGTTACGAGAGCTCTATCTCAAATATGACTCAGCAAGGGAAGAAGCCCTGGAGTATCACTATTCCCCTTTCTTATGTCAGGAAGACAAACAGGATGCTGCGGACAAGATGAATCTGGCATATAAAGAGTTCAAGGATGCATTGTTTGAGAAACTGAATGTGAAGGAGGGACAGAGTCTTCAACCTGTCAAGACCATACGGGAGACTCCATCAGAAGGTTATAAGGACTTCAATGACGAGTTGTTGGACAAGAAGCAGTATGCCCTCACCGATGTCATAGAAACAGCCTTTGACGATGACGGCATAAACCTGACTGTTGAGCGACAGGAGGAGAACGAAGAGACTAAACATCACGGATTTAAGCGATAAGGAATATGGAAGACATCATCCACAGATTCAAGGTTATCACGTTGCGCCCCCACTGGTCGCAATACATCATCTCTCAGGGCTTGGCGTTTATCATCAGCTGCGCCCTCTTTCTCGTAGCAGGACATGACAGCATCACCTACAAGTGGCCGTTTGTCGTTCTCGGTTCCATCATGACATGCTTCATGCTCTATGGATGCCTGTATCTCCACAAGCTGAGATACATCATCACCTCAGAGCAGCTCATCATCCAGCGTGGAGTCTTGACGAGAACCAGCGACTACATTGAGTTGTACAGAGTTGTTGACTTCAGCGAGAACCGTGATATACTTGAACAGCTGTTCGGCTTGAAGACCGTATGGATTTTCAGTGGCGACCGCACCAATCCCAAGCTCGACATCTACGGCATCAGGGAGAACATCGATGTGGTAAACATTGTACGTACAAGAGTGGAATACAACAAGCGAAGAAAGGGCATCTATGAAATCACCAACAGATAACATCATTATGCGTATCAGAACAATAGCCAAGGAATACGATGGCAGGTGGATGATTGTCTCTGCCATCGCCCTTGCCATGCTCCTGTTTGGGACAAGGGCACATGCCCAGATTGTTTCCAGCAATCCTCTGGAGTATGTTGCTTTGGCAGAGGGCAATGACCTTATCAATGGTCAAATCAAGCATCAGATTGAGGACCAACAAAAGACTGCACTTCTTCAAAACGCCATCGCAGCAGAGTTTACTCAGATACACAAATGGGAGAAGAAGTACAACAGCTATCTGAAAACAGCATCTGGCTATGCCTCCACGCTGAAAGCATGCACCTCATTATATGATGACGGAGTGAGACTCTTCATCAACCTTTGCTCTTTGCGAAAGGCTATCGCATCCAATCCCCAGGGCTTTGTAGCGACGATGAGTATGAACAACCTCTATATCGAGACAGCCACGGAACTCGTCACCGTATATACCACACTCAAAGAAGCCATAGCCAAGGGAGGCAACGAGAACATGCTGACAGGAGCAGAAAGAAGCAAAACCCTTTGGGAGTTGAACGACCGGCTTGCCCAGTTTAACAAGAAACTCACACGCCTGTGTCTCAGCATCCGCTATTACACCATGGCAGATGTATGGAACAATGTGACCGCAGGCATGATAGACAGAAGCAACGCAGAGATTGCCGCCCAGGCACTGGGAAGATGGCGCAGGTGTGCCAATGTAGTAACACCATAATAAAAGATTGTTTCAGGATAACAACATGAGTATTCGCATTTGTTCATACATAAGAATAGTTGTTCTCACCATCCTGTTCTTCGGGAAAGGCGTGAGTCTTCTTGCCCAGGGCAATGACCCTGTATTGGCAGGAATGATACTCATGTACACAGACAAAGCCAAGAAGGAGCTGAAGCAACAAGAGAAGATGATGCTTCTGGAATCCACAGGACATATCTGGATCAAGGAAGAGGTGGAAGGCACCTCTAACCTGCAGAAAGAGTTCAATGACTACCTCGACAAGTTCCACAGCATCATCACCTATGCTGCACAGATATATGGCTTCTATCATGAGATAGACCGTCTCATCGACCAGCTTGGGACATATTCCAACCAACTCGGCACTCACACCACCAATGCCCTTGCAGTAGCCCTTTCCTCCAACAGAAACAAGTTGTATAGGGAACTCATCATGAACAGCGTTGATATTGTGAATGACGTAAGGCAGGTCTGTTTGTCAGACACCAAGATGACAGAGAAGGAACGTCTGGAGGTATTGTTTGGCATCCGTCCCAAACTAAAAACCATGAACAGGAAACTCAAAAGGCTGATACGTGCAGTAAAGTACACTTCACTGGCAGATGTCTGGGCAGAGATTGACTACAATGCCAGGAGCGAAGCTGACAAACCCACTATCGTGCAGCAATGCAAAGAACGTTGGAAGAGAAATGCCAACCGAAGGAGCAGCGAGAGCCATTAAGCTCGCTTAAATGGCAGAGTCGCGTCTGAGGAAGACGGAGTCAAGGTTAGTTAAAGTATAAGACATATCAGGATAACAAAATAACAAACAATCAATTATATCATAGAACCATGGGTTGGGCATCATTATTGAAAGCAGCTCTCCGTCTTGGCGGTAGAGCAACAAAGGCGACATTCTCCACGATGGGCAGTGCCGCACTACATCCGCAACAGACGTTGAGAGGAATGGGCACGGCTGTAAAGTCTGCGACAGTCGGAGGAGCACTCGGCTATATCGGTTGGGAAAAGCTCACCACTGACAAGAGTGTGGTAGGCATTGTAAGCGATGCTGTCATTGGAGAAAAGACCACAGACAAGATTGGAGATACCATTTCAGACATCGGTGAAGGTGTCCGTGATATAAAAGACTCTGTCAATGGTCTCAGCAGCGGTGTCAATGGAGCCGTCGAAAGCATTGACAGCAAATGGGAAGGCATGTCAGGTTTCCTCCGTGCCATGTTCTCTGGTCATGGCGGTGACATGATGGGAAACTTCTTCAGCAACATTGGTCGTGGCAACGTTTCAGGACTGAGCATAGTAGGGCTTATCGTGTCTGCTCTGCTTGTGTTCGGACGTTTCGGGTGGCTTGGCAAGATAGCAGGAGCCGTTCTCGGCATGATGATGATAGGCAATAATTCCAGTCTGAATCAAGTATTTGGAGGCAGCAGGGCATCACATAACACTCCCTCAGAGAGCAAGCAACAAGAAGTCGAGCATACAAATGGTGGTGGAAGACGCAGATAAACAAAACAACATAAAAGAATATACAATGCAATTTACACAAGAAATGATGCTGCACTCCGACAGTGGCTATTGCATGCCATTCGAGGAAAGAAACGGAGACGTGCAGATGAGCCTTGGATATGGCAAGCAGAAACATCCGCAAACAGGAGAAACCTTCTTCAACCATGGAGTAGATTTCAAGGTTAACAACTACCTCCTTTCCGCTGTGGCTACCGGCAAGGTCACAGGATTGGGCAATGATGCCGTTCATGGTATCTATCAAGTCACACGCTACGGGGACTATGAAGTCATCTACAGCCATCTGAGCAATGTCTTTGCCAACTACGGGAAAGAGGTCAAGGCAGGTCAGGTTATTGCCGTCAGTGGCAGCTCACTGCACATCGAGGTGAAATACAAAGGAGAGGAACTCAACCCTTTGGAGTTTCTGACGATGATCTACAGCAACCTGAAGGTCATGGAGCAGCATGGCAGACCTGGTGCCGCGCCACAGTTCGTCACTTTGGACATGGATGTGCGCACTGCATACGACAAAGACCAGGAAGAGATTGAGAACTTGATGATGCGGTTTTTCCCAGACTACATGACAGACATGAGTAAGGGCATTTACGTCTTACCCGAGCATACGGAGCTTGCCTTGCGCAACATCTTCACCATGTCTGCCATGAAGCATTACTTCTTCGAGACCATTCCAAGCATGGCAAACCCACTGGGTATGGGTGCCAAGAGCATACCCATTGCAGAAAGAGTGCAGAACCTGCTGATAGCCGATTTCCTCAACTATCTTGCCTTGCGACATCAGATATTCCTATCAAGCATGAGTGCTGTCGAAAAAAAAAAGCCCAAGACAGAGCCATAGCGACGAGTGGTCTGGTGGATCCACTGGCGGGATTGGAGATTGACGTACAGAGTTTCGATATTCCCCGGCTTGTCAGTGTCTATCCCGACAAATCAGGTATCAGATGGTGGACAAAAGCATGGTTTAACAACAGCGAAGCAGGCGAAGCCGCCATCGAGATAGAACGTGAGCTCGCCATCAAGTTCATCAATGACAATATTGAGAAAGACGCATGGCTTGAAGAGTATTTCCCGAAGCAGATGGAAGTCTATCACAACGCCATCGAGCAGACCCGAGAACAAATCCTCAATCAATTAAACCTCTAACGTATCAAGTATGGCAGAGTCAGAACAAGACAAAATATTCAGAACAAAGGTAATCCCGATTATGGATAACGTTCGGGACAGGCTTTTGAGAAATCAGGCGGACGAGTTTAGGGAACACTCCTTTTCTTTCGGCAGCTTGATGGCCGGTGCCATTGGTCCAGACGGAGGTATGGCAGCAACCCAATCCTATAATGACAGGTTACGATATACAGGAAAGTGGAACTCCAAGACTACTGAGGACTATATCGAGATGGTCAAGAAAGAGTTGAAGCTCGTAGGAGTCACGGTTGATGCTGCCATGGAGAAGAAGATGATAGACAAGATGATAAAGGACAAGATTCCTCGCTCATCCATTGAATATATCATCAGGAAAGCAGCCACAAGCACCCTTTTCTACCTTCCCCAAGAGGTGGCGAAATCACCATTGGAAAAAAGCATGGATGCAGAAGCCGAGCGACGTTATAACCCGTCAGCATGGGAGAAGAACACAGGACGTGCCATAGGTTCTGTCACCGACCTCCTCTGTATGGGAGGTTTTGGCGGTGGCTGGAAGACTGCTGCCACCTGGGTCGGCGGCGATCTTGTCTTGTCTCATTTTGCAGATAAGCATGAAGACCGTTCCGATGTTCCCCTTGTCATCCGTCCTGGCATGGAAGAAGAATATCGTAAAGCACAGAAGGCGGTCAAACAGCAAGAGCAAAAGGAGGAGAAGCAAGGCTCCACAGCAGAAAGCAAGGAAGTCGCAGAAGAGGAAACGCCGACGGAAACACCCGCATCACCTGAGCAGACACCAGCAGAGCAAGCTGCCGGTACTCCAGAACAAACCAATATGGACGGTTGGCAGGGATTGCTCACTTCCTTTGGGCTGAATGGGATTGGTGACATAACCCATAACCTTGGTTATGTGCTGGCCATGCTTCCTGATATGCTTGTAGGATTGTTTACTGGCAAGACGAAGTCCATCAATCTGAAGGACAATATGATGCCCATTGTCTCCATTGTGGCTGGAATGTTTGTCAGAAACCCCATCCTGAAGTTGGTACTCATTGGCATGGGAGGGTTGAACCTCATCAACAAGGCTGGGCATGAAGCGATGGACAACTTTAAGGAACAGCAACATCCAGAGACAAGCCACTCACAGACTCATTACCGTGTCTATCCAGACGAGCCCCTCAATGGGCGTATCGTCAATCCTGAGATACGTGCCAACTGCCTTGTTGCGACGATAGACCGTGTGCCCTGCACCATTGCTCTTCCTGACAGGGTTGTTGATGCCTACACACAGGGAGCTTTACCGCTCAACACCCTCGCCAATGCCGTATTGGCAAGGCATGACCAGATGCGCCAGATGGCATCTGAGAACTATGAGGCAAACGAGCGACAAACTATTGTAAGACCACTTGCTCAAAGATAACATATCAGATATGAAAAGATATTGGTATAAGTTCCGTGTCAAGTACGGCAAAGTTCTCGACACAGGAAAACAGAAGAAAGTCAGTGAAGAGTATCTTGTCGATGCAGAGAGTTTCACTGAGACAGAGAAGCGAGCCACCAAGGCTGCTACCGACCTCATTGGTACAAGAGACTTCGACATCACGGCCATCTCACGTGAGCCCATCACTGAAATCCTCCACGAAGAGGAGAATGAAGACAATCACTGGTACAAGACCGTTGTATCATTGGTTAGTGAAGATGCCGAGACTGGGGTGAAGAAGTTCTCGCCGCAGACCATCTATGTCAATGCCTCAAATACCACAGAGGCAGACAGTCTGCTCAGGGAACATATGTCGGACACCCTGTCCGATTGGGAAGTAAAGTCCATCACAGAAACAAAGGTACTTGGAGTGCTGGGCTACAAAGGATAACAAAGACAGCTGAATTATGACAGAAAAGAATCAACAAGAGAAGATGGCCGCAGAACGTCAGGTGGAACTGTTCACCCATGCTTTTGAGAAAGCCAAGGATAATGGAGGCGTTTGGTTGGATAACAAAGGCCGTAAGGCTCCCGGACTCTACCAGAAGCATTTGCAGGTATCACCCTTCAATGCCATCATATTGGGTATGCACGCAGACCAGCACAACTACAAGACCAACCAGTACACCCTTTTCTCTGATGCAAAGAAGCGAGGAGAATCCGTACAGACCAAGGAAAAAGGCGTACCTTTCTTATGGTACAGCTGGAACGAGTATGTCAGCAAGAGCAATCCTGATGACAGGATTAGCCGTGCGGACTACCAAGCCCTGTCAGCAGAGCAACAGTCCGACTACAAAGGCATCCGTACCCGTGAGGTTCGTGCACTGTTCAATATAGAGCAGACCACATTACCCATGGTTGACAAGACTTCCTATGAGAAGGTGGTACAGGACTACGGACGTTTGGAAGACCGTGTCGATGTGGCAGCAGCCTCAGAAGAGATCCGTCATAGAGTAGAGAATTTGTTGGCAAACGCAGGTCAATATATGGTAGAAATCCGTTCCGACTCATCTGGAGTGGCACATTACGACAGCGCGAAGGATGTCATCTTCTTGCCAGAAGTCTCATCCTACGAGAACTATGAGGACTACGCAAGAGATGCCGTTTCTCTCCTTGTCTCTGCCACCGGTCATCAGCAACGCCTTGCCCGTGAGGGAATGGGGGTTAAGAACGGCAAGACCTCACCAGAAGATGCCGAGAAGCAGGAACGCCTGATTGTAGAGGTTGCCACTGCTGTCAAGTTGCAGGAATTGGGCATTTCGGCAAAACTCTCTCCTGAAAGCTTGAAGATGACCGATTATTGGTCAAGGGAACTCAGAGAAAACCCCTGTTTAGTGGACATCGTCGAAAGGGATGTCAACAATGCCGTTGATATGCTCCACAAAGCTGAAAGAGGAGAGAAAGTAGAGCTCAACAGCCAGGCAGCACAGAAACAGATTAACGCCATCCGCAGCATCCTTCCGAAGCATTTCTATGTGGCAGACGAAATCAAGACCTTGCCTAACAGGGACACCAAGGAGTTTGTCATCGTCAAAGACCCCAGCAGCAAGATGGCTGATGTGGTTCTTCCCGAAGGAGCGTCGTTGGGTGCAGACAATGATATTCCAGGAATGAACAAAGGACGTATCGAACATGCTTTGCAGAAAGAAGGTTATGACACGGTCACCTTCTACAATGCCGATGGCTCCATGGGCTATCGTCCTGACGACAGTTTCTTTGACGGAAAGGCTGTTTCCGTTGCCCGGCTCAACAAATGGAACTTAGACACCATCACCCTTCTCGACGTGTCGGATGCCGTCAAGCGTTCTGGTGCCGTTGACTTCGAGAGGATTCTCATGATGCGGGACGATGACGGCAAGTGGGCACTCTACATGAAGCCTGAGAACGAGAAGAGCTTCTGTGTCTATCCTGACAAAACAGATGTCAACCTCTTTTTCACGACCGTAAAGCAAGGTAACGAGGAAGTGACAGAGTCGATGCGTCAGGATATGGCGCAGAAATACTACCTTGCCACCACAGAGAAGCCCGAACAGAGGGTTGACATTTTCAAGAGCGATGCGACTCCCGAAGAACTCAACCAGATTGAGAGAGTCAACATCTTCAAGACCAAGGCCACCGAGACACAACCCAGTGTTATCCTCTGCTTGCCTACGGTGAACGGGGAGAAACTCAGACCTCGTGAGGTCACCCCCTCTCAATGGCAACGCCTTTGGCTTGCGGATGACATGCAGGACTACAAGAAGCATCTTGCTGCCAGTCTGTTTGCTGATGTTCTGCGTAAGGGTCGCACAGATGCTGTCGCTGTAGGTACAGACAAGTCCGAGCAGGAGGCACAGACTGAGGATGTCGCTCAGAAGCCTGTTCAGCAGGAAGATAAGACAGAGGAGGATTCCAAGAAGGAAGAGAAGCAAATAGAAGAAGCCAAGGAAGAAACGACAAAGGCAGAGACCAAGGCGGTGGCTGCTGCCAGCCTCTCTCCCATGCTTAAACAATTCTACGACCTCAAAGCCAAGCACCCGGATGCCATATTGCTGTTCCGCTGTGGTGATTTCTATGAGACATACTGCAATGATGCGGAAAAAGCTTCCAAAATACTTGGCATCACACTCACCAGGAGTAATCGCACCAAGGACATTGAGGGCAAGCCGCTCAGCATGGCAGGTTTTCCATACCATGCCCTTGACACCTACCTCCCCAAACTGATTCGGGCAGGCGAGCGTGTAGCCATCTGTGACCAGTTGGAGGCTCCTAAAAAAAATCAGGAATCCGCTGAAAACCAAGTGGTGGAAAGTGCCAGGCAAGAAGAGAGCAAATCATCTGGAAGACACCGCTAATGTTTAGACCGACATGTCAAAGAACAAAGAATACATAGAGAAGTATGCAGAGTATGCCATGGAGCAGATGCGCCGCTATGGCATACCTGCTTCTGTTACCCTGGCACAAGGCATCTGCGAGAGCGCAAGCGGACAGAGTGAACTGTCTCGTAAGGGCAACAATCATTTCGGTATCAAGGCTACCTCCAGTTGGATTCAGAATGGAGGCAAGTACCTTGTCTATACCGACGACCGTCCTAATGAGAAGTTCTGTCAGTATGCTTCTGTGGGAGACTCCTACGAGCACCACTCCAAGTTTCTGAAAGAGAACAAGCGATACGCAGCCCTTTTCAAGCTCTCCCCTGACGACTACAAGGGATGGACTGCTGGTCTGCAGAAGGCAGGCTATGCTTCCAGCGGCAAGTATGCTTCCACGCTTCAAAGCATCATTGAGGCTAACGACTTGCAGAAATATGACCGCATGGTCATGCAGGAGATGCAGGCGCAAGGCAAGTCTTTCGGTGTTGCAGCCAACCCTCGTAGCAACGAAGGGCAGACAGTTCAAGCTGTTGAAACGGACTCAGAGAACAAACATTACTCTTATCCCTTGAAACGCAGTGAGTTTATGCTTGTCACCTCGCCTTTTGGAATGAGGGATGACCCAATGAATCCTGGTGCAAAGCAGATGCACAAGGGCATTGACATCCAAGCGAAGCATGACGAAGTCCTTGCTACAGAAGATAAAGGTAAAGTCATCAAGGTGAACAACAACACTGATGGAGGTGCCGGTCGTTATGTCACTGTGGAATACAGCAGACCGAATGGCAACAAGTACCAATGCACGTATATGCACCTTAGCCGCATTGATGTCAAGGTTGGCGATGAAGTGAATGCCGGACAAAAGCTTGGCATGTCTGGCAATACTGGCACCCGGACAACGGGTGAGCACCTTCATTTCAGTGTCAAGAGTGTGTCATCTGATGGTACGAAAAGGGATATAGACCCTGCTGCCTATCTGGCGGAGATTTCTCAAAAAGGAGGAATTACTCTCCAGACCATGTATAACGGCAAGGATATTACAGCCCAGTATAAGGCACAAAATCCTATAGATGGAAACACTGTTAGTGAGGTTGCAAGCAATCCAGAGGACTGGATGAAGAAGCTGCTTTCTTCCGAAGACAGTGGCGTTAACATGCCTCTCGGAGACCCTGTGATAGAACTCATGATGACTATGTTCACCTCCCTCATGGCTCTTGCATTGCAGATTGACAACAAAAGTGAGGAGGAGAAGATGCAGAAGGCAACGGAAGCTGCCATCACCAAGTCCATCGACCTCACCTCTCTTCTTCCCTCTTATAGAATTTGTTCCATTACTCTACAGGGTAACAAGCCATTCCTTCAAGTGGACAATGGTAGCGTGCAGTTTTCCCGTGAGCTTACAAATGCAGAAATCGTTAAGATACAGCAGACCCTTGGCAACACAGCGTTAAGTCAAGAAGAAAAGCGAAGAACCATTGCCACCATCATCAACTCCGCTGTTGTCTCTCACCAAATGTCTCAGAATTATGAGAATGGCATGGGTGCTCAGGCAGACAGACAAGAATCAGTTCAAATCAGATAATTCGTACAACAAAACAATTCTATTATGATCAAATGTAACGTAACAGTATGTGGCACCGTATCACGCCAGGCGCAGATTCGTGCCAACAAAGAAGGGAAACAATTCATCTCGTTCGGAGTGAAAGTTGTTATCCCTGCCAAATCAGGTATCAACAAGACGATTGAAATCAGTGTTGCCAAAGACACGGACAATCAAGGCGAAGCCGTCAATTATCCTGTTGGTTCACGCATCGAGGTGGCTGGTGTACTCCAGTTTCACAAGAAAGGGGACATCGTCTATTACAACCTCTCCGCTACAGGTGTGAACAACTTCAACGCCAGTAGTCAGGACGCTATCACTGGCAGCATGGAGTTCCGTGGTACCATCGGGAAACAGGTTGATGTGAAGACGGACAAGAAGGGCAATCCCTATACTCTGTTCTCAGCTTACAGCAGTGAGAAAGACGGTGATGCTTACGCTTACACATGGGTGCGTTTCATGCAGTTCGGTTCAGCAAAAGAAGAATGGGTACAGGCAAAAGCTGGCATCAATGCCAAGGGAGACCTGCAAATAGGAGTCTTCAATGACCGCATAGACCTAACTTGCCGTGTGACAGAACTCACGCAGTGGGAGAAATCTACCAATCAGTCTAACTAAACGAAACTGATATGACAGAACAAAAGAAATACAATACAGATGGAAAGACCAGTGAAGACAGGGCTCTCGATCTCTTTGCAGACATGATGATTGAGCGCATCAAGTCGCTGAGCAGCAAAGATGGTTGGAAGAAGCCCTGGTTCACCGAGGGCTCGCTGTCATGGCCAAAGAACCTTTCTGGACGTGAATACAACGGCATGAACGCCTTGATGCTTATGATGCACTGCGAGAAGAATGGGTACAAGCTCCCGATTTTCTGTACTTTTGACCGTGTCGCCGGGCTCAACTTCACCAAGGACAAGCAAGGCAAGAGACAGCAGGCGAAAGGCAGTGGTGGTGAAGCTTTGCCACAGGTAAGCATTTTGAAAGGCGAGAAGAGTTTCCCTGTCTTTATCACGACATTCACTGTTGTGGACAAAGAGACCAAGGAGAGGGTGAAGTATGATGACTACAGACTGATGTCAGAGGAACAGAGACAGAAGTATAATGTATATCCAAAATTGCAGGTTTACAATGTCTTCAATGTTTCGCAGACCAATCTTCAGGAAGCACGTCCCGAGCTGTACAAGAAACTCGAGGAATCATGTAGGCAGTCAAAACCGATGGAAATGGGCGAAGACTTCTCATTCCAACCTGTGGACAAGATGATTAAAGAGAACGGGTGGATTTGTCCCATAAAGCCCATCTATGGCGACTCGGCATTTTATTCCATCAGCAAGAATGAGATTGTTGTGCCAGAGAAGAAGCAGTTCAAGGATGGGGAATCATTCTACTCCAATCTCTTTCATGAAATGACCCATTCCACGGGAGCAGAGGGGCAGTTGAACCGTATCAAACCTACATCTTTCGGTTCTGAAGAGTATGCCCGGGAGGAACTGGTGGCTGAACTGACTGCTGCATTGACAGCACAGCGATACGGTATGACCAAGCATCTGAAGGGTGATTCCGCTGCCTATCTGAAATCCTGGCTTGACTCACTGAAAGAGTCTCCTCAGTTCATAAAGACCACGTTGATGGACGTGAAAAAAGCCAGTTCGATGCTCACACAACACATTGACAAGATGGCGTTGGAGATTGAGAAGGAAGAATCCGTCAGGCAGGATAACGGAAATGGAAAAAGCTATCTGTCTGTAGAGGACGGAGACCATGCTGTCTTAGCCTATAATGGTTCCGCGGTGTACATCCAGCATCACGAGAAGGAGGACTCTGTGAAAGTCGCTGTCCCAACGGATAAAGGACTGGAGGTAAAGTTCACCCTTCCCTATGACCACACCAAAGACCTTGACCGAAACTTTCAGGAGGCTTTTGCTCAATACAAAAGTCAGACGGAACCTTCCGAAACGAAAGAGAAAGTCTATTATGCGTCCGTTGCCTACCTGCAATCGACCGATGACACCTCGGAATTGGACAAGCTGAAAGAGCGCGGTGACTATGATGGACTGCTGAGACTTGCCAAGAATTACTATGACGGAAACGGCATGGATGAAGAGCAGACCTATAAGAAACCATGTCAAAACAGGGGCGATGACCTGCTGATTGAGGACAAGGACTTCGCCGTGGTGTATAATGGTAGCGTGGGAGGTACTTATGAAGTATTTGCCAAGTATTCAGAGCAGGATGTCCGCAATCATATAACACGCTATGGCATCGGTCGTGCCAGTGAGGATGTGAAGGAGGTTGCACGGGAAATGACCCATGAGGCATTTACTGCAATGGCTACACGTAAGCTCCCCATCTTACACATGCCTAATGATTCTCTCCTCTATCTTCAGTACAACAAGGAGAAGGATAGCATAGATGTTGGAACCGTAACAAATATCGGATTATCTGTTAAGCATTCATTTCCCTACGACCACGACCAATCCATGGAAATGAACATTCAGGGAGTCCATGAACAACTCCAGGACATGAAGGAATATCAGCAAGAAGAGCATGTAGCTAAATCAGCCTTTCATCGGTAAAGTTTTACATGTCAACGAACAATTATCAGCCGCAAGATGTGTTGTCTTGCGGCTGATTGTGTTATTCCATGTTCCTTACGATACCCATAAAGAGCAATTCATCATATTCGCCTGTTATTGCAAACGCAAATGGTCTGTCAAGTTTCATGGTCACTGGTTCAGGCATTTCGTCTGGCGGTGGACAACCCACCTCGCATTCTGCTATGGTCAGAGCGGCAGCTTCAGTACCTTCTTCCTCCACATTGATGACGCACTGCTGCTTTATCTGACTGATATGCGCAGGTTGGTCTGTTATCTTTGGGAAGCAATCATCCTTGTCAAACATGTCACCAAGTCCCAACTCGCGTAGAACAACTTCTAATGATAGTGTATTGTCGAATTGGAAGCGTGGCATGTAAAAATCCACTTCACAAATGTCGGTCTCATCATCCACCCAATCAGCCGTTTCCATCACGCGCTCAATGCTTATTCCCTCTTTAGGCAGCACCAAGACCATGCTATGTGCATGATCCCGATAAGGCAGACGAATGACCTGATATTTTTCTGTCTCAGCGTATGCTGCCTCTTCCATGTTCTGATACATCATCTCAACGTCTGTCTCTGAACCATCTTCATTATAGAAGGTGTCCGTTTCAGTATAGTCAGAGTCGAACGGAGATTCCCATTTCCCATTCATGTAGATGGCATCGAGTACAAGCATCAAGGCATCCTGACTGATTTCTGTGTCGAGAGACTTTATCATCTGGTGGGTGTTGTCAGATACCCATTTGTCTATGTTCTGTTTCACCTGCTCCTTCTGAGCAAAGTTGGCATGATGAGCCTCTGCATCATAACTATTTTCAAGTTCGTCAATATAATCCTCATGAATGGCGCCCATCGACTTGTTATACCAGATACTTGATGCGTGCTCCAGTTTGAAGTTCTCATCATAGCTGGGTTCCAGGTTGCTATTAAACCCAAGGATAAGTTGATTAACCTTTTCATAGATAGAGCTATCATAATCCATACCTTCCTGAAGCATTTCAAGCATACGGCATAAGCCAACGGGCGAGAAGACGATGTTACCATCCGTCTTTGCCAATAGTTCTCTTGCAATGATTGCTGCAAAATCTGAGTTTGACGGAGCTGCAATGTCACCCATCAAGATATGCTCTGGAGGTGCAGGCATACCCTGTAAGACAAAATCTTCTGGTTCTTGGGGACTTTCCGGACAAATTGGTTTGATGTCAAAAGCTTGATGCAATTCCGCTTCACTCATCAAACCATCTACAACAACAGGTTTTCCTTCCTGTTCCCGTTGGTTAATGGATTCCATCAGGTAACGCAGCTCAGACTCGCATTTGGGACAAGTACCGGGGCAATCGCCCTTGTGGGTACACTCTTCTATTTCAAAAGGAATCTCGTTTGCATCTGCTATGCGCTTGCGAAGATTCTTCAGTGCTTGACAAATTCTTTTTCCTGTTTCCATGTCTAATGATTTCTTATTATGTAGGTAAATCTATCAATGTCTCGAACTCCCATCTTTTGAAGGATGGCAATGCTATGCTCTACATCAGCCTCGGTATTGAACGATGGTATCAACGGTACTCTGACTGTTATCTTCGCCTTGCTTCCAAGAAGGTGACGGAGATTGATGATGACCTGTCCGTTATCCTTCCCAGTATATGCTCTATAGATTTCGGGATTCATGTCTTTGATGTCCACTATCCATTGTTCAACAATTCCTTCTAATACTTCCACAAATACTTTTGGAACGTTAAGCGAGGTCTCGATGGTAATTTTCCAATCATGCCCTTTATCCCTGCATATCTTATGAAAGTGCAGTATCTCTTTGCATGAAATCAATGGCTCACCACCACCGAATGTCACTCCGCCTCCAGTTGCACGGAAATAGAGATCATCCTGCTTCACATGATTGTACAGTTCTTCGGGAGTATATCTCTTCCATACCCCATTTGGAGATAGAGCCTTAGGATTCAGGCAATACTGACATCGTAAAGGGCATCCGTGGAATGCCACAAGTGTTGTCACACCTTCGCCATCCACGCCGATTCGATGCCTGCTAAGTCCTATGAGAACAGATGATTTCACTTGCTTACTTTCTTTCCTTTTACTGTGAAACGCCAAAGTTTTTTGTGAGAGTCATCTTTACCAACAGCTATGCGAAGTGTAGGTTCGTCAAGTTCTATTATTCGTTTCTCCGGAATAACTACAGGGTTTGGGGCAGTTTCCTTAAATGCGCAAACTGTTTCTTCCCACATTTCATTGACGCATTTCACAGGACCGTCAAAGACATTGCCATAATTGTCTTCAACTGTTCTTATGAGGATGCCACCACCAAATTTCTGTTTCTCATTACTTTCAAAAGTCAAGTCAACGCCATAATCATGTATGTACCAACAACCAGCATTAGCATTTCTTGGGTAGGTAACGGTCGATTTTTTGTTTATTCTAAGATCATCATAATTAGCACCATAGAAGTAAAACTCAATCTCGTTTATGAAATACTTGTTGCCCTTACTTTTGATGCAATAGTTACCCATAAAGAACTTTGCCAAATTTGGGAACAAGGCATCAAGTTCAGATTCATTCAATGACTTGTTGACTTCAATGAGTCTTTTCATTAATTCTTTCATTGCTGTAATATGTATTTTATTTTTTTTCTAAAAGTTTTCTCTGAGTATGTCATCTTTCTCTTACTGATAATGAGGACAATCCTTGTTGTCTTCAAGACCGGCTAATGGTATTTGTACACCCTTGCAAAGATTCTTCTGATAGTTTTCCTTGATCGTCCATGTCAGACAATTCAATGCACCTCCATGTTCCTCAATGAACTCACGCATCTGCACCTGATAGATATGGCCTTTGTATTCAGGGAATAACTCCTTGTATTGCTTCAAGGCTTCTGCGTCCGTGATGGTATTGCCTATGCCAGGGATTATGATGAAGTCTTGCGTCTGTAGGCAGTTGATATAAGCCCAGCTCAAATCGTCATATTCACTAAGCTCCAGTTCGATAACATCAAAATGTTCACTGAGAGCATCGTACATCTGTTCTGCAATTTTCTCGTCATACAATTCAAGGTTAACCAAGACTTTGGGTCGTCCCAACGTATTGTAGCCAACGTATCTAACGATACCATCTGTATGTCCGAAAGTGTCTTCCTTGTCCCAAGGGAGCCATACAATAATCAGATTGGGTTCAAGAAATGCGTCTTTGAAAAGCTTTTCTATCTGCTTTTTACAGAGTTGTGGATTCTCAGCTAACACCTTTTCGGTCATAACGACGAATGCAGTCTCCTCGTGATCCTTATTTCCTTTGCAGAACACCAAGTTGCCTCCATCAAGAATGATAGGTATGTTTACAATTTTGTATTTCTGTGCAAAAGGGCTGTTCTTGATAACCTTATCAACGTCAGTAATGTATTTCTTTTTGTCTTGCAGATAATCCGGATTGAAGATGAACCTCACGAACACATCTTCATCCGCCTGTGCAGGCATGAAATCTCTGACCCAATAGTCTTTTGTATGACAGACCATTCCCACAGCTTTGTGATATGACCTCATTACGCCATGCAATTGTTCTTTTAACTCTGGGTAGTGCCTGAAGAGCAGACTTGAGAAAACCGCCAAACTCTTTTCTTTTTCTGTAATTATCATATTGTCGATTTTTGAATGAAACATGATGATTTGTCGACTAATCACGGTACAAAGGTACATCATTTTGCCTCTCAAAAACAAGAATTTTCGTTAAATCGGGTTAAGCTTTTTTGAGCATTTATTTACTGATTATCAATATATTATATTATGTTTTTATTGTATTTTATTGTTACGTTTTAGAACATTGGGAGTCAGATGGTTGAGAGATTCAAGAGTCATCTGTTTAAATCAAAGTTTGCCTCAAATAAAAATTTCACCAGACCTGACCTTTCTGACCAAATCTTCTTTGGGAAACTCTGGATTGTACCATTTATATGACACGATTCTACCATGCTCCCTGTCGAACTTATTTATTATATCTTTCATGTCCTCGGGCAGTTTGTTTATGCCAAATTCATATAAAGAAGCAGGTATCTGGTGGTAGTAGGCTCCTGCTATGGCACCCGTAATCGCCCCCATCGTATCAGCGTCACCTCCAAGAGAGATACAGAGTCGCAAGGCATCTTCATAGTCTTTGCTATCGAGGAAAGCAATGATAGACTCTGGCACTGTACCTTGACAGCTACCGTCAAAACTGTATGTAGGACGAATATCATCACAGGTTCTATTCAAGTCATAATCGAATGTCTCTGCTATGTATCGACGTATTTCTTCCTTGGTGTGTCCTGTGCGTGCCAGGAAGATTGCCGCCGCAGTTGCCTGAGCACCTTTTATTCCTTCCGGATGGTTGTGGGTAACCTCTGCGGACTTCTTCGCGACCTTCAAGGTCTCTTCCAATGTAGAGAAGGCAAAGCCAACAGCAGCAACTCGCATAGCAGCTCCATTGCCCCAGGATTTATAGGGCTTCGGATTGTCAGAGTGCAACCACTCTGAAAACATATTACCGTAGGCTCCCATGGGATGTGGGTATTTGCGTCCCCAAGCCTGCATACGTGCAACCAGCCCTTTCTTCGTCAGTTTTTTGTCGTTCAGAATCCAATCTGCTACCGCTACGGTCATGATGGTATCATCCGTATAGTCCATTCTGCTGTCCTGAAGAACGATGTCAGTGCTCTTGTTTGGACTGAACTCATAGATGCTACCTGCTATATCCCCAAGAACTGCGCTTATCAGCAGCGGATTATAGCAGTTCATTGATACATTGCGTGGTTCATTAACCTTTATCCGTGTATTGGTATAGTCGATGCTTTCATACCATCGTCGGAAGGTATCTGGAGTTTCTCCATATCCCCAATGACAGAAACGGTTGAAAAGAATCGCCTTCATTGAGATAGGAACTCCATCGTTAGCATGGAAATCCCCAAGACCATGCTGAATGTAACATACCGTTTCACTGTAAAGACCATTCTCATTGCCAAAATGAAAATAAACCCAATTTTTCTCATACATGTGTCCTACGTGCGCCCCATAATCCTCTGGAACATTTTTGCCATAATAGAAGCAATGCTTCAAGTAAGGCTCCAAAAGGATGTCATAGAACTTCTGAGGCAGGTATATGTTGCCTACGGGAACCGCCTTTCTGAAAAGAGGGGCTATCTCCTCGTCCTTGAAACCTGCGATACCGCATCCGATACGTGTAACGAGAAACTTCATGTCTGAATTTCTCTCAGCAAAATTTATAAACTGATCAACGTATGGCCTGATGGTTTCAACACCTCCCTGCATAGTCGGTATGGCGTATGACCTACCAGTGAGTCCTACACCTACTCCCCACTCGGCACCGAATTTCTTGTGAGCAGCTTTTGCTGAACCGCCCATGTGATGACCGGCGAGGTTGCTGCCAAAGACGAAAATCTCACCCTTTTCAAGGACATCTATTCTCTCTGAGGCAATATTGGGATCCTCTGTTCTGTTTTTATTCATGTTTGTTAGGCTTTAATATATTGACAAGTTTGTCGAATCCATTGTCTTTTTTGAGGTTCCCTCGTGTTATCTTCTGAGACATCCCTTTATGCCCCTTGGTAATCAAGCGACCTTCTTCTTCCAGTTTATTCCACACTTCTTCACCAAAGGTTTCCTTCCAGAGGGACTCAGAGCGTAGAATGAGAAAAGTCTTGTCTGTTTTCGTAGCAAGATACTTTGCCAACAGGTTGGTGAATATCGTCGAAGGCAAATGCTTTATACCTGCTGAGTACCTGAACTTCTCGGAGTGATAGCCGATGAGCTGAAAGAACGCAATGTCATGGTAGATAGGATGATATATCTCTGATGAAGGACTTCCGTATGCCTCCATTGCAAGTTGCTCAAAAGCCTTTTGCCAGTAATAATCACCTTGAACTCTCGAACATTCATATCCGTCATAAATGCCTTCTCCCTGAAAGGTCAATGCGTTTCTCATTAAGCTCAGCAACTGCTCTTTTTGGGCTGGTATCATTGCCATACACTGAGTTTTGTTGACCTTCTCCACATATCCAGGATTCAACGTCAGAATGACAACCTTGGCATCGAGAAGGTTACCTGAGAAAGGCATGGGAGGTACACCCACAACATACTTATACTTTGATTCAACCTTATTGTTGAAATCGTGAATGAATGAGTCATCGCCTGGATATATGCGTTCATCCTCTTCCTTGTCAGACCATAGAGTATACCCGTAAAGATCCTCGGCAAGCATTGCCCATCCGTTTTTCAAGTCCAGGTTGTACTTCTCTACTTCAATGTTACGGAGTGTTTCCTGAGAGGTTGAGATATACTTGATAAAGTCACGTTTTAATGTTGGCGAATTGGCATAGCGTGAGGCTATCTCATTGTAGCTATAATGCACATCATCGAAATGACACACTACCTTATCATCATTGACATTCTCCTCCCAATAGCGATAGAGTATCTCTTCTGTCAGTAACTGAAATAATTTCTTGAAGCTATTGCTTTCTGCTAACTCTATCGTAAAGATGTAGTTTTCGTCAATGCGCAGTAGTTCGATATAGGAAGCTATACTCTGCTTTGCCGTATTCTCATAGCTCTGATAAGCAGGGTGTTCCATGTGTCGCTCTATGTCTTCCAAAAAATCAGGCAATAGATTTGCTCCACGCTTTAGCCGATAAGCTAATTGTGCAATTTTTGTCCAAGGATCAGTCTCGGAGTATTCATGCGCACAGCCGTCTATGTAAGAGCGTACCGAATGAGGTAAACTCAAATCCGAAGTTCGGATAACTGTAATTGATTTCATAACCAGATATTATTAAAAGTCAAAAGGATATTTTCTCCATTCCTTGGATGCACTCGCCTTATCAAAGGCCTCTTCGTCAAAAGAATACACATAGAGGGTACGTTGGGAAGCAACTTCATCCATGTCATCAGGAAGCATAGTATTGCATACGCGATTATCTTCCTGTTCTTTTTTTGATAGAAAGCCAGAAGCCTCCATCTTACGCATGAAGTTACGTCGATCGTACTTCTTCTCATGTATCAGTTCGTAGATACGCTGCAGTTCGTCCATCTTAAACTCATTGTCTAATAGTTTGAAGGCGATGGGCGACACTCTCAGTTTCTCCTGTAGTTTCTTTCTCGCCATACTGATAATCTCAGCATGATCAAAGGCTAAAGGTGGGAGGTGATTCCACTCATGCCATTGCGCCTTGTTTGCATCGTCACCAGCCAACACCTTGAAGTCATTTTTGCTCACTAAGGCAAAGAATGCAACCGTCAGCACCCTTTCACGAGGGTCACGATTGACACCGCTGAATACATGGAACTGCTCCAGATAGACATCTTTTATATTTGTCTCTTCGCAAAGTTCTCGTTTGGCTCCCTCCTCTACCGTTTCGTCCATGCGGAGGAAACCTCCTGGCAAAGCCCAGCTACCTTTATATGGTTCCAGACCTCGCTCTATGAGGAGAATATTTATGCTTGACCCATCAAAGCCAAATATTACACTGTCTGTAGTGACAGCAGGATGAGGATATTTATATGTGTACATACTACATGGTTTTTCAATTACTGGTGCAAAGATACTGCGTTATTTTGACGCAACCAAATATTTTGGCGTAAAAATGACGCAATAAGCGAAAATTTTGATTATTCCGAGTTTTTTGAGCATAAATGGCGAAGAATTATCCGTTATCTTCTGTAATGTTGTCACCATAAAAGCAAAGGTGCCTACTCGTCACGAGCAAGCACCCAGTTATTATGAAAAAAGTTTTTAGTGCGTTCAATATCTATGGAACAGGCATTGTCTATGACTATGTACACATGTATATTTGTGTACATGTATTCATGTATTCATTAACACGCTATTGCTACGCCTGCTTCAAGCATAGGCTACTTGGACAGAACCACGATAGTGAATCGGTTGGCTTCATTCGCGTCGTACTTGTCTATACCACCATAATTCTTAATCTGTATCTGGGAGTCTTTTATACCACGTTCCACGAGAGACTTGGCAATATAGTTGGCACGTCGTTGGCCGAGTTCCTGGTTTCCTGACTGAGTACCTGTAGCACTGTCTGCTGCACCTGATATTGACACTTTCAGATTCTCATCCTTTGCGATACGCGCAATCTCATCGAGATTGACCATTTGAGAATCGTCAACGAGTTTGTCCGAGTTGATTTGAAAGAAGAAATACACAGGTGTTCCCAGACCTATTCTTATCTGGTTAGTGTGACCATCTTCATCTGTCAATCCCGCATTCTTGCCATTGCCGTCCGCTTTCCAATCCTCAGAGTCCATGTTGCTGTCCTGTAAGTTTGAAGAGTCTGACATGTTGAGACGGGCACGGAGAGAGTTGAGACCGCTGTAGCTGTTTTTCGGATAGATGGTTTTGACATCGTCTTCTCCAGCCAGTCGTTTTTGAAGACGGGCATTCTCCATTTTCATCTGGTCGATGTAGTCTCTCAGATATACATTTTCCTCAATATAGGGAGCAGCGTCAATGACACGCTTCCATCCTGTCTTGCCGATGGTAAAGGACAAGCCTGCTGAGACGGTAAGCATGTGGTCCCCGAATTTTGTTGAGGTGCCGATGTCATCAAAGTTCTTGGCTGTTGTCATTCCGCTTATCCCGGCAACGAGATGAAGACGGTCATTGAGGCGGTATCGTGCCTCGATACCATATGAAAAGGCGAACGGATGGCTGCCACTTGAACCTCCTGAGCAAGTACATGAGCCCGACCAGTCAGAGTTGTGTATCATACCAACTCCAAGATATGGTATCACATCCCAAAGAGGTATTCCACTCTCGTTACAGCGTATGCCGGATGTCAGGTTATACATGAAGTCAGCGTGAATGAACTGGTATTTCATGCTTTTGAACTCAGCATTCTTGAATGACAGTCCTTGGAATCCTATACGTCCACCGATTGCGGGTGTGAACCACTTGCCGAGTCCCACCTGCAATGCAGGCTTCACTCTGTCGAACACATCCCCACAACCGATGGGCGACCCAAGAAAAGCAGAAGCCCCGCCCTTTACTTCAATGAACCAATTTCTACCCCAGTTGGCTGCTTCGCTTACATTCTTGAGATATGTAGGATTGCCAGACAAGAGCATAGGCTCCTGACTGAACGTTTTCTGATGAATGATACTGTCCTCATACTGGTGGACAGGTTCTGCCTTTATCGTCATTGCTGCAAGGCAGGACATAGACATGATAAGAATTTTCTTTCTCATTTTGTGTTATGGATTTAATTGTTAATACGAGGTGTAAACAAACGAGCTGATGTCACATTTTCTTTTTTCTGCTGACAGAAGGCTTGCACATCTTACGAGCCATGGCCAGGCATCGGCGTGCCCACTCACGGTCATCTTCATCGGGACGTTGTCCCCAGCCGGAACTGGGACCACCTCCACCGCCACCATGAGTCTGAGCGATGGTTGTAGCATCATCGATGAAGCCACATACCAGATTGAGCGCAACCTTTACGACATGGTTCCCTTCCTCTGCCAGCTGCATGAGCAATGTACCGTCGAAGTCGAGTTTGACATCATCTGGCAGTTTGGGGAAACGCGAAGTGAACTCCTGTGCCATCGTATCAAGGATGACACCATTCAGATGATAGCTCATATTGTGAGCCCATGAAAGTTCAGACCTGTTGGCTTTCTCTTCCAGTTCACTTGCCTGCTGCTCTATCTCCGCTTTATCCTTGCGGAGAGTGTCAAGCAACTGGTTAGTCTCATCGAGCTTCTTCTCTTTGTCTGCCAGTTTCGTCTCAACCAAAGCCTTCTGCTGCTCCAGGTGCTGAATCTTACGGGCAATCCCCGCACTGATGCTATCGCTGTTGGCTTGCAGTTCACGTAACGGTCGGAGCTCATCCTCCAGCCTTTCCTTCTCTGCCTTCAGATTCTCTATCATTGAGGTGAACGACTTCTGTTTCTTCTGGGCAATAGCCAATTCGACATTGAGGTCTTTCAGAGCCCTTCGGGTGTTATCCATCTGAGCTTCGAGTGTCACACATTCGTTGGCGAGCCATCGCCGGTACTCTTCCGTCGAGCGGTGTCTGGCACCAGTCTCTGTTATCGACACCCCTCTTGTAAGACCCCATTTCTCGTTCACCTTAGCCAGCTCATCATGCAGCGCAAGCATGTAGTTCTTGAAATCAACACGGTTCTGACCATGGAAGATTTTCTTGAATGCGAACTTCTTTTCCTCGTCAATAGGAAGAAGCGCACAATGCACATGAGGGTTTTTCTCGTCACAGTGGACAATGAACGATATGATGTTTTCTTCACCATATTTGTCAGCCACGAAACGATAGATGTCCTTTGCCCATTCCTCTATCTCTGGCATTCTGCGGATATGCTCATTGTCCTTCTTACTCTCGAAATCCACCTCTTGGTTGCCAAAGGCTAACTCACGCATACGTTCTGTAGAGCCACCGAAGATGAAGTTGACCACTGTTCGGTAGCGTGGTTCATCCAGTCCCTCGTTGGGGTCTTTGATGCCACGTGAGGCAAGATTTTCTGCCATAAGTCTTGTTAACGGACGGCTCTTGTCTATTGGGGTCACGATGCCACCCCTCTGGATCTCGAAGTTGAGATGTTCGCGGCTTCTGTCGTAGTTTCCCTCACGCATAGCCTGCTCCCATCCCTTGTCCGTCCATGCCCTCAGCTCCTCGTTGCTTGACTGTGCAAGCCCCTTGGAGGTCTTGATGTCCATGACTTGTTTTCCTGCTTTACTCATATTCAAATGTTATTATGATACCATCTTCAAAGCCTTTTTTCAGTCGGCTAAACAACGTCTCTGAGATGAGCATTTCTGACCCAGCTTGCTGTTTATCTGGTCAGCCCTCCCGACAACGTTAGGAGGTCGGGGTATTAGGCTTCCCGAGACTGAAAAAAAGTGGCACGTGCAAGCACGCTGCCTATCGTTGCTTAACTCCATTCAGCGAAGTGCCTACGGAGCGTCTGAAACGCTTTGGCGAGATGGTTATTAGAAAGGATGATTCAATGGTCATTGTTTTCAGCAGGAGAAGAGACCGAAGGGGTCTGGGTCGGTGGCTGCTTATGTCCCCTAATTGAGGGGCATGGAGGGTTATCGTAATAGGTGGATTCCATACCTGAGCTGTAATGCTCAAAGATGCAGTCCATGAGGATTACCTCACCCTTGGAATACTCCGATGTCACTTCTGCCATAAAACTGGGCTTGCTGTTGGTACGTAATGCAGCAGCCATGATGCCAAGTGTAGCAATCACTTTGTGCCAGTCCCAGACATGGTCTTTACCGAACAGGAGCCCGACCGAGTCAGATAACTCTTCAGGCAATTGTTTGTGTGCATCGAGGACATGAAGCATCGATACTGCCAGGCCGTCGAATATGACAGTCTGCTCATTAAGCACGTGTCGTGCAGGTATTCCGCCATTCCCTTCTTTCTTCGCCATGTCCAACTTCAAGGCATAATACCGGTTGTAAGATTCCGCCACCTCCTTTGCTCTTGTCCTGCCTTTGAGATAGCGCACAAACTGCATGGCACAGAAGTCGAGAATATCGTCTGGTGTCTCAACAAAGAGAGACAGACGCTGTGAGAGGTTGACCGAAAAGATGAAGCTCTTGGAGTAAGGCTTGGCAGAAATATGTCCGAGGTTTGCCAGCCCTGCGATAAATTGCCGTACAGTGGCACGCTGCCATTTCCATTGGCGTGAAAGTTCTGAGATGGTGGCAACGAACTGGCCAGGCAGCAACTGCAACGCACCTTCGGCTTCAGGTGTGGCGTATGCACCTGCGGATGCTCTGGACAACAGGTCGCAATAGGCTTCGAGCTTGCTGTAACGTTCCTCCGATTTGGGTTTGAGAAACTCCAGCAATGAACGATCCACACTTTGTGGAGTCTCTCCCTCAGAAGAGACATGTTTTGATGATTGGTTCATTTGAGTCATTCTTTAATTTGATATGTTATTTACCAGAGCAAGTGTTGTCTAATCTCTGCCACAAACAAGTGGCATTTAATAGTAGTTTTTGAATATCTGTTCCAACCGTTCGTCATGCTTTTTGAGCGGTTCTGAATCATTGTAAAGCGCAAGCACTTTTTCAGATGGGTAAAAGACCGCTGCCATACTGAGTGTGAAGAACAGATGAAAGACACTGTTCATATACGGAATGGCATAGCAGACCATTGCCACAAATACAGTGAAGAACCAAAGCCGCTTCCTCTCATGCAAAAGTCTCAGTGCGCTAACCATAATTTTTCTGGATATAAGAATCAGAGTAATGAGACTGGAGAGAGCCACAGCTATATTTGGGTCTGTCATACAGCAGCACCAGTTGATGAAGATGAGAAGGAACGTAAGCATGCTGACATAGAAAAGCTTGCTGTTACGGAGTGAGACCATCTTCCACATGAATGTTTTCATGAACTTGTATTCCTTCTTGTATAGACAGAAGAATGCCACCAAGAGCAGGAAAGGGAAGATGAAACGAATGATGGTAAGAGTCAGTGTCATATTTAACCATTATTTTATTTGAGGATTATTTTGAGGCAGATTCCAATGACTCCAGTCGTGCAGCAATGTATCTGTTCAACTGGATGTTGTAACTGGGAGACATCTGGTCAATCTCTGGGTCTTTTGACAGCTTTTCATCTGCCTCAATCAGGAGACGAAGATACAGATCGACATTAGAGCCATGGTCAGTCTGAGCGTGGATGTCCTCCTTCTCAGTTTTTAGTAGAGAGCCGACAGGCTGCATTGTATCGGGGTCAATATCATCGGGCAACTGATAAGCATTCCGAATACTACGCATGACCAACAGACAGAAGAACACAATCAGGCACAGTATGGATTTGGCCATCAGGTTCAAGTCAAACACCATCATTGCAAGCACACTTAGCACTATGATGGTAATGTAGAAGGCATATACCTTTTTCTTAGTATTCATAATCGTCGAGTTCAAGTTTTATTATTCCAAAAGATGCTTTTTCGATAATGTATTCAACATCACGCAATGTGAGGGCATTCCTCTTGACACGTACAGATGCGGACGGGTCTTTCCTGCACAGGGCTGCCACTCCTTGGTTCAAGTCATATTCACTTATATTCCATGTGCGTGATTTGATGAAAGAGTAATGCTCTCTGTAACTTTGAAGAGTGATAGCCTTGTAGAACAGGGTTTTCAACACACCATCCTGAGGTATTCTCATCTCTATAAGCCTTTCCGTGTCTATGACCTTTATCCATGTCCTGTTTTTATGTATGATGTCAGCAATGAGATAAAACGTTCTTTTCTCCATCAAAGACCGCAGTTGAAGTCGTTCATGATTTGAACATGTTCACGTTTCACCTTGAAGGTTCCACGCTTCTCGTGAAGACGTAGGTCTTCAAAGAGGTCAGCTGACATCACCTCAATGGAGTTGTATATCGTGACATTGAGCTGGTGGACAAGTCCGTCAACATGTGTCTTGCAGTTAATCTTGAACATCCGTTCCGTGACGGGGAAGCAGTAGGCGCAGCTCTCATGGCCGAAGACCGTATCAACTGGTGGTTCCAGATGATAGAGGATGGCAAGATCAGCATTCATTTCCAACATTTCCAGGACATTCTCCATAGACTGAGGCTTGGGAACGTCATACAGAAGAATGGCGTAATCCTCATAGGAAGTGACCTTGCTGAGGAAAACATTATCTATGAGATCTGGCAGGATTACTGGTCCTGACGTTTTGAATTTGTAGATGGCTTCCTGTAACATTTTCGAGGTTGATTAGAGAGTTGATATGTATAAACGCATGAGCTGTGTTGGCAATTTATCGGACAGTTCCTTGTCTAAAAGATGTTTGCTGTCAAGCCTTGAAACAATCGCCTGGAAGTCCTTCGCAATATCTGTCATGGCTTGTGACTGTTCGGGAGTAAGCATTGCCACGCCAAAGGAATCCATCGACAGGTACGGCTGGAGCATCATCCACAAATAGGCATTGGCTTGAGGAGCATCTTTTATCTTACCTCTTTTTAGTACCTCGTGGCAGATCTTTGCATTGAGAATCAATCGGCGGTTGGTTCTCATGGACATATAAACCAGTGCTTCCTCTGCGGAAATTATCTTCTTGGAGGCATTTGAATATACATTTGTACAGATGTCGGTTGTCAGGTTCGTAATGCCAGTCATATTCATTGAGGAGCATTTGTCAAGATGCGCAAGAAAAGAGCGGAAGTGTCTGTCCTCATTGGCTATGTAATTGAGGAACTCTTTCTTTGAATGGATTCCCATCCTGTTCACCTCAGAAAGGTACTTGGAGTAGTCTGCAAGTATCTCATGTACATCTTTATTATAGATTGGATTCTTATCCAAGCTGGAATAGAAATTACCAGCAGCCTGTTTTAAGGAATCAAGTCCACTCTCTTCAGCATATTTAGATGTGTGTAATTTCACGTATGCCACATCGCTCAACGTGCATTTATCAGCCAGTCTTAGCAGAGCCGTGCGGATGGAGTCCGTGTTTTCCGCAAACACCATTGACAAGCCGGCATGAGCTGTGAACGCTGGGTCTTTCTCGATGTAATGAAGGACTGTATCTGACAACTCTTGCCACTGGTTGATGTAAGCAGCCATTTGTTCAGAATTGACTACTTGTTGTTCCTGTATGGAATGAAAGAAGCTATTATATTTCCTCAAAGCGTCCTCAGAAGACTCAAAATCATATTGAGTTCCAGTAGAACACGAAGAGGAAATAAATAAGGTACATAAAAAAAGCAAGTGAAAGATTAAACTCTTATGAGTCTTTTTTCTTTCACTTGCTTTACTTTCTTTCATTTCGCTTTTGAGACCTGAAGCAGAAGGGTTGCAAAGGCAACGCTGATAATGGAAACAGTGTGGTATTGTCCTATATTTCATTGGCATTTATGTGTTAAATTCGAGTGCAAAGATACGGATATTTTTCCATACCACAATGAAAATAATGCCACTTTAAATTATTTTGTTATTCATACTCCATAAAGTATGATAAATTACCAACCATGGAAAGCATTAAACAAGGTTAAATAATCAAGAAAGGTTAATTATATTGCCTCAGTATGATTATTATTCTGAATATAATTTGTAACTTTGCACGCAAAATAGAATGATGCGTATTACCAAACCTCACTACCACAAACGGATGGCTGTAAGGTTAGGTTGTATCTAACCATCATAATATCAGATAAATACCTTTTTACAATGGCAAAAATTGGCTACATCATGGCTATCTCCCAGTACGACAGACTGGAGGAAGACCGAAAGTGGATGAACGACTATGGTTGCATCCGTATCGTTGAAGAAAGTGACGAGAACGAACGCAACAGACCGCTCTGGAAACAACTGATGGTTGCCCTGCAAAGGGGCGACGAACTTGTTATATCCAAGTTTTCCAATGCCTTGCGTGGCAGTCGGGAACTGGCAACATTTCTGGAATTTTGCCGAGTCAAGGTCATCCGTATTGTAAGCATCCATGACCAGATTGATTCAAGGAACGAGCTGTTTCCCGAAACAAGGCCGTCCGATGTATTGGAAATGATGGGTGCTTTGCCGGAAGAGGTTCTTGCCCTGCGTAAGTCTGCGGAGCATGTCGTCAATTTACAGGAGAAGATGATAGTGTCACTACCTCCCGTCTCGTCAGCAAAGATGCAGAAGCTCGACAGAGAAAAGACAGTCATCAACCTGTATGTTGCAGGTCATCCCATTGATGAAGTATGGAGAGCCAGCGGTTTCAGAAGCCGAAGCTCTGTGTTCCGCATACTGAACAAGCATGGCATCAAGCTGAACCGTGGCAATCATTCTGGGCCAATCAAGAGAAAGGGCATATCTGACAATCCACAAGACAAAGAATAAATAGCATGAAAAAGATACTGTTCCTACATGGTTTCTTTGCTACTGGCAGCTGTCCGATGGCGAGAGTACTGAGGGAGGCCTTTGATGGGCAAGCCATCGTGCTGACTCCCGATCTGCCTCTCCATCCCAAGGAAGCACTGAAATACATACGCATGCTTATCGACAAGGAGAAGCCAGACCTGCTCATAGGCAACAGTTGCGGGGCTTTCCTTGCACAGATGCTTTCTCCTGTCGTGGGCATCCCTGCCTTGCTCGGTAATCCTCATTTCAAGATGACGGACTTCCTGAGAGAACGCATTGGCGAACATGAGTACAAGGCTCCGCGCATGGACGGTAATCAGACAATAGTCATCAACGAATCACTCATCAATGAGTTTGAGCAGCTCGAAGCCTTACAGTTTGACTATTGTAATCCGTATTACAAGGATCGTGTGTGGGGACTCTTTGGTGAACAAGACACACTGGCTCATTTTGAGCCGTTGTTCTTGCAGCACTATAACAACAGCTATCACTTCCCTGGCGGACACACGCCCACAGAGCAGGAAGTCAGGACTTGGTATGCCCCGTTGGTACAGAAGATGCTCATGGAGTATTCAGTTAAAGAAGAAAGATTTTTCCGTCACTTCAAGGGAGGAATGTACAAGTATATCCATTCCGCATATGACAGCGAGACTCAGGAACGCATGGTAGTATATCAAGCATTATATGGTGAGGAAGCATACTGGGTTCGTCCCGAGAAGATGTTTTTCGAGAAAATAACAAGAGACGGAAGGACATTTAACCGATTCACAGAAATAGACAGATAAAGATGGAAACATTCAAAGACGTTATATCAGGCGACCAACTTGTCTTGGTCGATTTCTTCGCCACATGGTGCCAGCCATGCAAGATGATGCACCACATCTTGGAGCAGGTGAAGACAGTGCTGGGTGACAGAATCCGCATCATCAAGGTGGATGTAGATAAGTACAGCGTAACAGCAAGCCAATACCGCATTCAATCCGTGCCTACGCTGATGCTCTTCCGAAACGGAGAAGTATTGTGGCGCACAAGCGGTGTGGTAGATAAAGCCGAACTGCTGGCTACGCTTGATCCATTCTTAAAATAAAAAGATGAAAAGAATAAAGGAAGAGCAGCGAGTTGTGGAGCAGATGATACGTTTGTACTGCAGGAAGAAGGAGGGCAATAATGAATTATGTCCTGGGTGCCAAGAGTTGCTACAGTACGCTACTGCAAGACTGGAACGCTGTAAGTTTGGCGAGAACAAACCAACTTGCAAAAAGTGTCCCATCCACTGCTATCGTCCTCAGATGAAAGAACGAATGTGCAAAGTGATGCGCTGGGGTGGGCCAAGAATGATTTTGTATCACCCGGCAGCTGCCATCAAGCATGTCATAAGAGAATTGTAACAATAAGAAAATGAGCATGAAACAGATAGAAACACTCGTCTTTGATTATGGAGGTGTCATCGTGAACATTGATGATGCTTCTGTTGTGAAATCCATGGAGAGCCTGGGCGTAACGGCGTTCAAGCGACTAATCCATGTCCGCAAGATCAAGAGACTGATGCACCAATATATTAATGGTCTTGTAGCGGAATCAGAAACATTGAAAGAGATGCTGAGTCTTTGCCGTAAAGGAACCACAACCGAGGATATTGAAAAAGTGCTCAAAGAGCTGTGTGGTAATCTGCCCGTAGAAAGACTGGAAGCGTTAGTCAAACTTCGGAAGCAGTACAAGGTCTATCTGCTCAGCAACATCAACGACACGCTTTGGCAGAAGTCGGTCTGTCTGATGAAGCAGCATGGATATTCCACGGACGAGTTGTTTGATGAAGTATTCCTCTCATACGCCATGCGGAAGGAGAAGCCATCCGTCGAAATCTATGAAGAGATGACGAAACAGACTGGATTGAATCCTGCCACCACCCTCTATTTCGATGACCGTGCCGAGAATGCCGAAGCTGGCAGAAACTTCGGCTTCCAGAGTGTACTGGTAAAGACCAATCATCTGGAGGAGCATCAGGAATGGCAAGAAATTAACAAGAATACAAAAGAATAATCTTATGCGCATAATAGGAAACTTACTTTGGTGGCTCTTCGGAGGTCTCGAAGCTGCCATCGGTTATTTCACCGGGAGTCTGGCTCTTGCATGTACCATCATCGGCATTCCCTTTGCAATACAGACATTCAAGATTGGTCTGCTCTGCCTATGGCCTTTTGGTTCTACGGTAAGAGAAACGAATAGTCCAACTGGTTGCATTCGCATCCCGCTGAATTTACTCTGGCTGATTTTCGGAGGTTTGTGGGCTTGCATCATGCATCTGTTCTTCGGCTTTCTCTTATGTATAACCATTATCGGCATTCCTTGGGGAAAACAGCATTTCAAGATGGCCGGGCTTTCGCTCGCACCATTCGGCAAGGATGTGGAGTTGGGAATTTAAAGTGATACAGATTGCGCTGATGGCGTATTTACACATGAATAGATAACAAAATAAAGAACGAAGCATATGAAAAGTTTTGCACCAAAGCCGTGGGTAGTACCACAGCCTGTGCTGATTATAGGCACATATAATAAGGATGGAGTTGCCAATGCAATGAACGCTGCCTGGGCAGGACAGTGGGACATGAAAGAGATTATGATCTCGATGGGAAATCACGTTACCACAGACAACCTAAAAAATGGCGGTGAGTTTACCGTTGCATTCGCTACCAAGAAAACCATGGTGGGTTCTGATTTCGTGGGTATTGTTTCTGCCAAGAACGATCCAAAAAAGATGGAGAAAACAGGATGGAACATCAAGAAGGCAACTATGGTTAACGCTCCCGTATTTACAGATTTTCCTATGACTTTGGAGTGTCGCATCAAGGAAAAGATTGACGAGTCGGAAGAGGGCTATTACATCGTGGCAGAGATAGTCAACATCCTTGTGGATGAGAACTATCTGGCAGAAGATGGCAAGCCCGACATGGAGAAGATGGAACTCATCGTGTTCGACCCGATACATCATGGTTACATCGAACTTGGCAAGACCATTGGAAAGGCATTCTCAGATGGCAAGGCTTTGAAATGATGACACTCAGATACATCTTCCATAGTGGTTTTCTGCTTGAAACGGCTCGGTGCATCCTGGTCTTTGACTACTGGATGGATCCTGCCGATGTCATGAGTGGCTACATGAATACATGTAAACATGTGTACGTGTTTTCAAGCCACTTCCATGAGGACCACTTCACGAAAGCAATCTTCAAATGGAAGAATAGCATCCCCAATATCACATACATCCTGTCAAAGGATATACTCAAACGCCGAAGAGCGCAGAAAGAGGATGCCGATGTATGGATGACCAAAGGAGCGGTATGGGAAGATGAGAACCTGAAAGTGTCAGCTACAGGCAGCAATGACAGTGGCGTGAGCTGGATTGTTGAAACAGAAGGTAAAACCATCTTTCATGCTGGTGACTTGTGTAACTGGTACGCACGCTTTCTTGTTGACGGCACGCCTGAAGGAGAGGTCTTCAGTGAAGAGTTTGGTCAATACATCAATCCTGTGGCAGAGGAAAAATGGTTCCTTGGTGAACTTAAAGACATCCGAAAGATTACCGACTCGTTTGACCTTGTGATGTTCCCTGTGGACGGACGCATCGGCAACGGTTATACGCTTGGAGGGCGTCAGTTTATCGAACGCCTCAAGGTTGGGATGTTCGTTCCAATGCACTTTGTCATGAGTGGGTTTGAGAGTGCTTGGCGCATGGAGCCTTTCTGCAAAGAAAAGGATGTCCCCTTTTGGTGCATCGGGCACGAAGGAGACAGCATAACAATATAATATTAACACATTAAATCGTTAAAACAATGGACGCAAAAGAAAAAGTATTAGCAACAATGAAAGAGGCAGGTCAGCCTCTCAACGCAGGTAAAATCGCAGAACTCAGCGGTCTCGACCGCAAAGAGGTAGATGCAGCCATGAAGCAGCTGAAGGCAGAGGGCGCAATCGTCTCTCCTGTTCGTTGCAAATGGGCACCTGCAGAGTAAAAACTTTAATGGCTTGGTACTGCGGTCTTGAATAACAGGCTGCAGTACCTTCCTTTCCTATCTGAACTTCTGTACCACCAATAGGATGATTACCCGACTGCAAAGGTATACCTTTGCTACGTTTTTTTTATAAAGTAACAAAACATTCGCCACATAGTAGCCATGCAAGATATTTGTTTGTCTTGTTATATGCGATTTTTTATGGAAATTTCATTGTTTTTCAAAAAAAATTCGTACCTTTGCACCGAAATGTCAGATACACATGAATACTGAACAAGTATGAGGTGACACAGAACAGGAAGAAATATATGGCATTACCAATAAACATCGACGAACTGCAGAAGGGGAAGACTATGGAATGGTCACTTCCTTACGACGGTGCCCGTACATCAGGCTTTTGTTGACGAGAAGGCTTATCTTGTCTCTATTGGCAAGGAACTGGATGAGGGTGGCAAGAAAGAAGGAAAGAAAGACAATGATTTCCCAAAATACTTCCCAAAAGAATCTATGGAAGAAATAACTGATAGACAGCGGATTATACTATCATTGGTGCAGAGTGATTGCACTTTAACTTCCCAAAAGATTTCCCAAAAGATTTCGGAAAAAGAACCTGTAACACAGAGAACGATAAAAAAAGATATTGCAGACCTGCAATCCAAAGGCATACTCTCTCGTGAAGGCGGTCGCAAGAATGGCCGATGGGTGATAACAAACAAAAATGACAACAAAAATCGTGAGTAGTGCAGAAATCAGAGTTATTGGCAACGCTTGACCCATTCTTAAGATAATGAAAGCATATACATATATAGATAAAGGCAGGTTTGAAGATTGACACCACACCGCTCATCACCCACCGTTTTCCGTTGGAGAGGATAGCTGAAGCCTATGAACTCTTTGAGCAGAAGCGAGATGGAGTTATCAAAGTGGCCATAACTCAATAACCAAATCAGACAAATGAAGATACATGAAATCATATTCAGCCCCACAGGTGGAACTCATCGAGTGGTCGAAATCCTACTCTTTCTGCTTCTTACCTTTTTCCTGGCTTATATCCAGACTACAGAGGCGAAAGGTCAATCCTCATGTTTTTCATATGGAGCAAGCATTATGAATGGGGATATATATTGCGGTCATCAGGAGGATAGTGCTTTTGCCATGCACAGCGTCATGAAATTTCCACAGGCTTTATACGTAGCAGACTACTTGCACAAGAAAGGACTGACACTGAGCGACTCTGTTCTTGTACACAAGGATAGTCTGGACGCTGAGACATGGTCGCCTATGCTTTCAATATTTGAAGGTATGCGTTATTTCACATTTGCAGAGTTAATAGAATGGTCATTGAAACAGAGCGACAATAATGCGTGCGACCTTTTGTTTGCATCATGCGGACAGCCGGATGCAGTAGAGAAATATATCCATACGCTTGGATTCAAAGACATCCATGTGCAACTGACGGAGAAGGAGATGAAAAAGAATCCTCATAGAGCCATAGAAAACTCAGCCACTCCAAAAGAAATGGCAAGGCTCTTGGAGTGGTTTTATCTTCATAGGGATGATAACAAGAATCTCTCCTTTATCTGGGATACAATGGCAGATTGTAATACTGGTAAGCAACGCATAGAAGCAGCCTTGCCCAAAGACGGCAAACTGATTCACAAGACAGGTTCTGGTTTTCCTTCTTCTGACGGAAGACAAGATAGAAACGATGTTGGGATCGTTCTGTTGCCCGACGGTTCTCACTTGTCTATTGCCATCTTCTTCCCAAAGTCAAAAGAGGAGAAAGAGGTGGCAGAGATTGCAGAACAATGTCTGATGCGCATCCAGGCGGATAATTTCCTTCTCAACATTCCGCCAGATCTACAACACAAACAGACATTGGCTATACTCAGAGCTATAGATGGAGATAACAAAGAGTTGACAGCTGTCCGCAATGCCCGGAATGCTCCACCCAAGTATTCTGACCATGTGGAAACAAAGATGATTACCCCAATCATGCGCCTTTATGAGCCCAAGGGAAGTCAAGACCAACACCTTCCAGTCTTGTTGTATCTGCATGGAGGTGGCTGGACTTTTGGCAGCATCAACAGTTGTGGAAGGTTCTGTGATGCCCTGGCTGCATCGGGCAAGATGAGAGTTATAGCTCCTGACTATCGTTTGGCTCCAGAGCACCCTTATCCTGAAGGACTGGACGATTGTATCTCTGCCGTGAATTACATCATCGACCATGCTGCAGAGCTGCATATTGATGTCAACCACATCACCATTGGCGGTGACAGTTCGGGAGGCAACCTTGCCCTGGCCACAGCTTTGTCAGAAACATGCCGCGGCAAAATAGAATCCTTGCTTCTGTTCTACCCTGTGACAAAGGCTTTTGACGATGGTTCGGAATCATGGAAGCAATATGGTAAAGGCTTTGGTTTGGATGCCGAAATCATGGAAGCTTTCAATCGGGCGTACACCATCAATGCAGACAACCGCTGTTCCTCCATCAGCGTAGGCCTGTGTAGTGATGAAGAGTTGAACATGCTTCCGAGAACCTTGCTCATAGCTGCAGAAAGGGATATTCTGCGCGATCAAGGATTGAATCTTGCAGAAAGAATGTGCGGAAAGATACAACGGATAGAATATAAAGGAGCCGTACATCTTTTCATCACAGTTCCCGGGCAGGATACGGCATTTGACAGAGCAGTCAAAGATGCCATTGGATTTATCTGTAACAAATAATAAAACAATTCTCTGTCACTGAAATGCGTTTCAACAATATTGTTACTTCTCCTTGTAAAGAACTTAACTGGGCATATATCAATTTTCTTCAGGTTGGAAAGCATATTGTTATGCCATCCTTCAATATCGAGGAAGACAATATAGCGTATCAGTATGTCAAAAATGCCTTTCCTGATTGTCATATACACCTGTTAGAAATGACGGAAATAGCAAAAGAAGGAGGAGCTTTGCATTGTATCAGTTGGAACATTCAAAGATGAGGACTGATTAAACCCAACAATAATGACCGCACCGAATATTGAATCATCCACACGAGAAGAGCGTTTGGATTATGTTCTGAATGAATGGAAATGCTTACACAACTGTGAGTTGTGCGGCAAATGCCATGTTCTTAAAGGCCGATGCGAAGAATTGCTCTATGCCGACTATATAGACGGCAAGCGGTCGTATATGGATATAACATTGGAAATAAGAAGCAACAGATGAGTCTATGACACTAGATACAACCTATAATAATAACACATTAAATCGTTAAAACAATGGACGCAAAAGAAAAAGTATTAGCAACAATGAAAGAGGCAGGTCAGCCTCTTAACGCAGGTAAAATCGCAGAACTCAGCGGTCTCGACCGCAAAGAGGTAGATGCAGCCATGAAGCAGCTGAAGGCAGAGGGCGCAATCGTCTCTCCTGTTCGTTGCAAATGGGCACCTGTAGAGTGATGGTACAGGACTCGACAACATATTATGTATGGATAGGCGGGTCATGTGACTACGGTCATAAAGAACCGACGCACGAAGCAAGATCAGAATCCCAAGCTCGCTTGGGTTATGCCTTGCAAGAAGGAGGAAGACGAAGTCAACGTGCTGGTGGTACATGACATGGCAACATAAGCATCAAGGAAATAGCAAGGATATGCGAGACATATCATCTTAACAATCAATAGTATTATGGCCGAGGACAACCGTACATATATAGCCATCGACCTGAAATCGTTCTTCGCTTCCGTGGAATGCGTAGAGCGAGGTCTCGATCCGCTCACAACCAATCTTGTTGTGGCAGACGTGAGCAGGACAGAGAAGACCATCTGTCTGGCCGTTTCCCCTTCCCTCAAAGCCTACGGCATTGGAGGAAGGGCACGACTGTTTGAGGTTATGCAGCGGTTGCGTGAAGTTAACCGACGAAGGAGCGAGCGGAGAGCCGAGCTTGCTCGGGCTATCCCGAGCGAGGAGGAGGAAGACGCAGTCAACAATGAGCGAAGGTACAAGAGCCCTTTCTGTCGCCTGACTGGAAAGTCGTGGAAGGACGAGGAACTCAAAGTTCACGAAGATTGGGAAGTTGACTACATTGCTGCCCCTCCTCGCATGGCCAAATACATTGAATACAGCACACGTATCTATCAGATATACCTGAAATACGTCGCTCCAGAGGATATTCACGTGTATTCCATCGACGAGGTCTTTATGGACGTGACGGCTTACCTTGACACATACAGGATGACGGCCCATGAACTTGCCATGACCATGATACGTGATGTACTGAAGAATACCGGGATAACGGCTACTGCCGGCATCGGCACAAACCTTTACCTCTGCAAGATAGCCATGGACATCATGGCAAAGAAGGCTCCTGCTGACAAGGACGGTGTGCGCATTGCGGAACTCAATGAGATGAGTTACCGGGAACAGCTGTGGGACTATACCCCAATCACCAAGTTCTGGCGTGTGGGCAAAGGCATAGCAGAAAAACTTGCTCAATATGGTATGTACACCATGGGCGATGTGGCTCTCTGTTCCGTAGAGCGTGAGGGACTGCTTTACAAGCTCTTTGGTGTAAATGCGGAACTCCTTATCGACCATGCCTGGGGATGGGAACCTGTCACGATGGACTATGTGAAAGCCTATCGACCTGAGACCAATTCGCTGAGCAGCGGACAGGTGCTTACAGAGCCCTACACATTCCATAAAGCAAGGGTCGTTGCCCAGGAGATGGCGGATGCCGTTGCTCTCGACCTTGTGAGCAAACGGCTCGTTACAGACCAACTGGTGCTGACAGTAGGCTATGACATCGAGTCTTTGACGAACCCAGACATTCGTGACAGCTACCATGGCGATGTCACGACAGACCATTATGGCCGTCAAGTACCAAAGCAGGCTCATGGAACCGCCAACTTGGACAAGCACACTTCATCTACCAGACAGATTATGAAGGCTGTAGCATCCCTCTACGACCGGATTGTCAACCCCAACCTGCTGATACGTCGCCTAACACTAACAACCAACCATGTCATCAGTGAAGAGAGTGCCAGAACAACGAGCTCCACTCCCATACAGTTAGACCTGTTCACCGACTATGAAGCATTGGAGGCACAACATAAAGCCGAGGAAGAGGCACAGGCTAAGGAGCGAAGGATGCAGGAGACACTGCTGAGTATCAAGAGCAAGTTCGGCAAGAACTCCATACTTCGGGGACTAAACCTTGAAGAAGGGGCTACAGCCATAGAACGCAATAAACAGATAGGAGGACACAAAGCCTAATGGATAAATACGCCCATATCATTGACTTGCCCCACCATGTATCAAAGGTCAGGCCACAAATGACCATGTATCAGCGTGCAGCTCAGTTCGCTCCCTTTGCGGCTCTAACAGGGCATAGTGCAGCCATCAGTGAAACGGCAAGACTGACAGACAAGGCGATAGAACTCGCTGAGAATGAGTGCGAAGTGCTCAACCAGAAAATCACATTACTTTTAGCGCACCTCGACGAACATCCGTATGTCCGCATTACATACTTTGTTCCTGACTTGCAGAAGGAAGGTGGCAAATATGAGACACATTCGGGTCTCATCAAGTCCTGGGATGAGTACGAACAAAAGATTACCTTCGACGACAACACGCAAATCAAGGCAAATGAAATCATTGACATAAAAGGGGAATTGTTCGATAACAGAGCATTTTGAATGTTCATCACCGATTGAAGTGTAGCCACATAATGCACCTGTAGAAGCATCCAATAAGGCTGCCACTACAATTCTTAGTCATTACATGTAGAACTATGACTATCTATCCCGTCTGAAATCATTGCGCTCGTCCCCATGCCACCATGCTCCTAAGAAAGCGAACAGCACGCGGAAGACAACGACAATGACAACAATATCAAATATCTCATTCATAAGCGTTCTAATATAAGTTTGTAACAGAAATACCCATCTCTCTTGCCTTTCTTATGGTGTAATAAGTTCCTCCTCTTTCCCTACCATCATAATAGGCAATAATCTGTGCTGCATTGCATACCATAAACTCATCCCTGTCAAGGAAACACCTCGGATAATAATGTTCCGACAATACAATCACCTCGTCTGCTTTTTCTATAAGTTCATCGTAACACCTCCTGTCATGTGTTTTGAACCTGCCAGCCTGTCCTCTGAAAGGTATTGCGGCGATGAGCACCATTCCTGGGTGAGAGAGCTTCAGAGACTGTACGGTCTGAGCTGCCATAAGGTCTATGCCTGTGGCAAATCCCGAAATGAAGTTTCGGATGCCATTGTCGTATGCTACGACAATGGCTCGTGACAGACGTTGCCTGATAATCTCTTTTCGTGAGAAGTCATAGTAACGATGTCCTGTGAAGGCTGCTGATTTAGCCCTGTCAAATGAGTTGTTGTTTCTTTTTTTCATTGCTGTACATATTTATATGATGTCTTGCCGAGGAATATGCCATCTGTAACATGCGCCCCGACCTGTTCTAATTGATTACTATAAGCACAAAAGGAAGAGCCGGTTGTCACCACATCGTCCCAAATGCAGACTATCTTATTCTTGAAGAAATCTGCATCCACCTCAATGTTCATACCCTCCTGTAATCTCTTCATGCGTAATTCTTTCTTTATTTTTGTTCCATGAACGGCAGTACGTTCCCCTCTTACTCTTACATGTGAAAAACCATCAATGGCACCCGATAGCCTGCATACAAGTTCGGAGAAATACTTGTTGCGAGCCTCGTTTCGTTCCTGGCTGCTTGCAGGAATACAAGAGAAGACTACCTTGCCTATCTTGCGTCCATACTTCTTCACCAACATCTTTGCAACACATTTGGCTACTTCTGCATGGTTGTGACCATCCTTGAAGTCATAGATGATTTGTCTGTCAAAAACAGCATCAAACCCAATGTTTTTTATTCTTGCAGGATAGTAACGTAAGAAACTGCTTAGGTTCTTGTCTTCTTGTCCTTTGATGTAAACCTTGACCATGTTCATTGTTCTTCTGATTTTTATTTCCCTCTCGTTAAATCCTTTCGGACTGTGATTGGGAAGATTTTCTGCATTCAGAAGTGCGGTCAAGGCAATCAGACAAGTCTGCCGTGAAGAATACTCTTTTTCTGTTAAAAAGGAAGATTGTCCACGAAGCACGACTTGCCATTTGCATTGAACAGTGGTAACTTCGCAGAAAATTCTCCCTAATCACCCGTCCGACAGGAAGTAAAGAGCATCTTTACGTGAACCCTACATGATAGGACTTGCCAAGATAGTAAAAGAGGATGTACTGCTTTTCGCTCTTTGTTAGTCATTCGGGGTCGTATAAGTTTAGATACCACTCATTGATGTTCCACACCTCAATGTCATAATTCGTCTCATAGCCTTGGGTCTGGTAGGCAATTTCAAGTTCCTTACGGAGTATGCGTCTTGCTTCTGCTTTCAGCACACGTTTTGAGGTTTGTTCTATCTCGTCCTTGTCGAAGAACTCTTCCAACTCTATGCGATGGTTCTTCACAATGGCATTCACTGCCGCCCATTTGCTTGTGAAAACGCCTGCACACTTTCGATGGTTCATGCTATGCCATGCACGGTTTCATAAACTACAAATATTTGTCTCATAATACTTTGTGATTATTAGGAATAGGCAGCGTTGTAGCCACCTATCCCTAAAGTGAATTACTATCCAATCTCTGAAATGATGAAGTCAATATGACCAGCAAAGATGTCATCTGCCTTAATCTCATGCTCATTGCCTCGGTCGTTCTTCTCATCACCAATGAAAGTGATGTCTCCGTCTTTATCCATTCTGACAGCAAGGATAACCACGTCACAAGGCTCATCATAGTCGTATGCGGCTACGATGGGACATTCTCCCTCAAAGTGCCACTCATAGCCATCATCCACCTTTTCACCATGAAGTCGAAGTGCAGTTGCAAGTTCTTCCTGCTCTCTGTTTTTCACTTCCTGCACACTGTCATAGATGGTAAAGTCTTTGAGCCTTGCGTGACGTGATGCATGCATAAACTCTCCGTTGGGTTGGCTGATGCTGTAATCATGGAATTGCACCGGCACAAAGTCAATGGGGGCTGCCATCCATGAAATGTTGTTAAGCGAATAATCATGCTCTGTCAAGAACTGCTCGATGTCCTCGTTTATCATGTGGTCGGGAACATTCAAAACTTCGATGCGAACATTTGCGCTGTCCATTACGATAATCTTCATAATCTGATATGTTTAAGGGTTATACATTAGTCTTTGTCATAGAGCCGTGAGAGGAATGCTTGCAGTTCTGCGTCCTCAATCTCTGCAAGGGTGCAGGGCTTGAAATCCTTGTCCTGCTCAATCCTCAAAGTGCCAAGTCCGTACTCGCTTGCATCATAGGTGATACTTTCCATTTCGGTTACAGACTGGTAGCCGTACTCCGTCTCTTGCAGTCCAGTAACGATGCCATAGAGCGTAAAGTCATTGCCTTCCTGCTGTCCTTCCATGATGTACCAGCGGATATTGCCAAGGTAAAACACAGCAATGCAGAGAGCATCCTTATGCTTGCCATCCTGTGAATAAAGAGGATAGTCTGCCAATCTCTTCTGCAACTCAGATGTTATCAAGCGGTTAGTCTTTGTTGCACACTCCTGGGTTCTTGCAGTGCTCGAACCTTGTTCGGCTCTGCTGTCATTGTTCTTTTGCATGTTCAAATCTGTTTTCATATCTCTAAGATTTTTTCTCCCTTTCGTTAAGTCCTTTCGGACAGGATTGGGAAGATTTTTCTGCTTTCAGAAGTGCGTACAAGACAATCATGCAAGTCTGACGTGAAGAATACTCTTTTTTGTAGAAAAAGGAAGATTGTTCACAAGGCACGACTTGCAAACTTGTTGAAGGACGCTATAACTTCGCAGAAAAATATTCCCGAAATCCTACGGACGACATGGAGGAACATTATAACTCAGAAAAGAAACCATAGTATCGCCAGAAAGGAAATCGGTTAAAACTGTATCGGGTGGGCTAATTCCAAATCATCTTGCTGTCAGTGGTGACAAAAGTGAAGTGTCATCAATACAAAGAGCCCACTTCAGAAAGAATGGAGTGTTTAGTTCCATCCTTACGGAAGTGGGCATGGATTGATGACTTTTCACGTCACCACCTTTTGAGGAGTGTCTTCTGTTCATAGTCGTTAGATCTTGAATGGAAGACTCTCACCAAAATTGCAACATGGTTTGGGATTGGTGTGGGGCGAAGCATTATAACAGCTGGGTGGGAATGTCCTTGCAGACACCAACAGCCAGTGCAACAATAATGAACTCTTCGTCTATCTCTGATGACGGAATGTTCATGTCGTACCTTTGATAGAGTGGCTTCCTGCCCATAGTCGATACACTCGACCATGGAGCAAGGAAGTCTCTCCATCAAACTGTTAGTGTTTGCGGACATCGGTGTGGGCGAAGGTTAAGCTAAAGAAAGAATTATACGTTATAGCAGGGAAAGAAGTATATTGAAACGAGGACAGCCATCTTTTTATAAGTTGTAAGAAGGGAGGGACAATGAAAGAATGCAGCTGTGAGCAAGAGCATCTTCTCGACGAATGGACATGCAGTATAGGCAAACTGATTAAGTGGGTAACGCTTGCGTCCCACCTACTCAGTTTGTTAGATACCGCATGTCGTTTCGTGATGCTCCTTCCTGCTGAGTGACCTGGCTTTACGTCATGCTCCGCTGACATAAATGAAAGGTCTTTCAGGTGGAACTCCAGTTGCTTCCTTCATGGTGTGGGGCGAAGCTGTAAAACATGTGGGTGGGAATGTCCTTGCAGACACCAACAGCCAGTGCGACAATAATGAACTCTTCGTCTATCTTTGATGACGGAATGTTCATGTCGTACCTTTGATAGAGAGGCTTCCTGCCCATAGTCGATACGCTCGACCATGGAGCAAAGGAAGTCTCTCCATCAAACTGTTAGTGTTTGCGGACATCGGTGTGGGCGAAGGTTAAGCTAAAGAAAGGATTATACGTTATAGCAGGGAAAGAAGCATGTTGAAACGAGGACAACCATCTTTATATAAGTTGAAAGAAGGGAGGGTCAATGAAGAATGTAGCTGTGAGCAAGAGCATCTTCTCGACGAATGGACATGCAGTATAGGCAAACTGATTAAGTGGGTAACGCTTGCGTCCCACCTACTCAGTTTGTTAGATACCGCATGTCGTTTCGTGATGCTCCTTCCTGCTGAGTGACCTGGCTTTACATCATGCTCCGCTGACATAAACGAAAGGTCTCTCAGGTGGAACTCCAGTTGCATCCTTCATGGTGTGGGGCGAAGCTGTATCTTGGTAAATGAAAATACTCTGGAAAAAGGATAACTCATCGTTTTCGACGAGATAAGGATTATAAAGGTCTTACAAAGAAGATTATACAGTTGTGTACATGTATTCACGTCCACATGAATACAACAACACAAAAGAATGATTGCCACCACCAGAACTGGAAAATCTGATAGTGGCAATCTTCATTATTTTAATAAACAAAGGAATAGTTCACGTTGAAACATACATCAGACACCTTCATGGTGGTAATGACCATAGACCTATCCTCGGTGGTGAAACAGTATTGGTAGGAAGTTTCATCGGATGCAGATACGAGAGTGTAGTGTTTCTTCAGATAGTCTATTATCAGACGGCTGTTGGAGATAAGTTCCGTATCAATGACTGAATACAGGGTGCTGTCGCTTCGCAAGAAACTATAGAGAATAGCCTCGTTGCCATTACCCGTCTTATATGCCAACTGAAAACTATCAGCGGTCTTGTTCTCTGCCTCGAAATGGTAACGCATCATTGTACCACTCATGTAAGTTGTTACTTCATCCAAGGACGCACCTTTGATGTGATACGGCTCAACCCATACTTTGAGCTCGGATGATGGTTTTTCAGTTTCTTCGATAATGTCATTATCACCACAAGAGGTAAACACTGTTGCCACCAACAATGATAGGATGGCGGTTAGGAAATACTTTTTCATTGTCTTTTTATTTTATTGTTTACTAATATTTTGAACTATGTTCTCACATCCACACATATATATGTATTCATGTCTATATGTATTCATGTCCACATGTGTACACGTCCACACATATACATGGCTACTTATCCACATGGCTACATCACCTCATGAATTTCTTTCGACCTGATTTTCTTCACCTTTCCATGCTTGGACTCATAAGCCTCTATACCTTGTTTCATGACATATTCCATAAAGGAACGGATAGTAAACCCTTCTTTGTGGGCAATGGCTTGCACCTTGTCCACAAGGGCTTTTGAGCATATAAAGGAGAAGTGTCGCCAAGAGTCATCAGACTGTTCCTTGGTTGTTGCTTTCGTAGATGGTGCTGGAGCATCATTCTCTGGTAAAGGAGCAGCCGGCTCTTCATACCTGTCCTGCGGCTTGATGGCAGCATTTCCCAAGATATTGCCAAGCAGGATGTCCATATTCTTCTTTCCCATTGTCTTTATTGATTACGTGAAATAATCTCCTCCGTCAACGCAAGGTAGTCTTTGGCTCCATTGGAGTTAGGGTCGTACTCGAAGATGCTTTTTCCGCTTCCTGCCGACTCGGCGAGGGCTATGTTCTCACGGATTCGGGTCTTCATGGTGATACTTTCGTAGCGAGACTTTACGGCTTGCTCAACTACCTTGTTCAGTTTTCGATGGTTGAAGCGGGCTATGAACACACCTCCCAGGCGAAGAGAGGGCTTCACTCTTTGGAGGTTGGTTACAAAAGCATCAAGCATCCTCATTCCTTTGAGCGGAAGCAGCTCAGGAGTCATGGGCACGATGATTTCATCGGCTGCAAGAAAGGCATTCGTGGTGACGATGCCCAATGAAGGTGGGCAGTCGATGAGGATGTAGTCATAGTCATGCCTGATTGGGTCAAGAAGCCTACTAAGCAGCTGTTCTCTTGCCAGGAGATTAGTCAGGGCAATCTCCGCACTCGCCATTTCAAGTGAAGATGGCACAAGGTCGAGATTGTCCCTGATATGCTTCACTGGCAATGGTGCTCCATCTACGAGAGCATCAAAGATGCTGGTCTCAACGTCATCTTCGTTAGGGATGAAATACAAGGTGAGATTAGCCTGTCCATCGAGGTCGATGAGCAGGACTTTCTTTCCCATTTGCGCCATGCAAGCCCCGATAGAGGCTGTGGAAGTGGTCTTTGATACCCCTCCTTTGTGATTGGCGAACGTAATGATTTTCTGTTTCATACTTATTTGTATATATGTATCAATGTTTACATGTACTCATGTACACATGAAATGAAAAGATGCATGATTATCGATGCATAGCCATAAGGCAGTCATTAAGATCATTGTAATCTCTATAGCGATATGACTCATCAATAACCTTACTGCCGTAAACATTCATAATTGACTTTGTGGCATTCTTGCCTGCGTCATCATTATCAAGATAACAGTGAATGGCCTTATATTTTTCCAAAAGAGGAATGAGTATTTTGATTTCACCAACTCCGTTGAGTACAAAGTAGTCAAATGAGCCATTGATGGAAATGCCGTTGAATTGAATTTCTGCTTGCATCGTAAGAAAAGAAAGCAAATCAAAGAATCCCTCAAAAACGCAGCATTGCTGTGGAGATGATCCGTCTGCATAAATTACAGAGATACTCTTCTTTCCAATACAACGCTTGCAGAATACATTGCGTGCTTCCATACCATTAGCTACATTCTTGAATGCAATGGCATAGTATCTTCTGCCCCGAAAAGTATAGTGAACCTCTTTACAGAATTGTTGAGCGATTCTATAACTGATACGTCTCTTGAAAATATAATCGGTTAAAGCTGGATGCGTCAGAGGTACAATCATTTCCACAAATGTCTCTTGGTTTAAGTTATCAGAAAATTCCTTTCTTTTTCCTTCTAACCATTGACGTTTGTTTTCCTCTTCTCTTAGCACAGCGTTATAATCTTTACTGTATAGCAGTTTCTTTTCTTCAATTTGCCTTTGAAGAAATGAAAGAACTTGATGTTCAGACCACGCAGGATGCAGACGTTCAACAAGGTTGATGAGATTTCCGCCAATGCCGCTTCCAAAATCATACCATAGGTTTTCTTTGATATTAACAGCAAATGAAGGGCTATTTTCTGGGCGGAGTGGGGAGCAATAGAAAATACTCTTGCCTTTTCTGACACCATCCCCATAATTATTCTCTTTCATCCATTGGTAAATACTTACAGATTTAATTTCTTCAATAGTCATGTTACATTGAGTATAAGTAATTGTACACGTGATTGCAGGTGTATGCGCGCGCGTATGTAATATATATACCTGTTAAACTTAAACCTAAACTTTCTTGCTTTCTTCAGTGCTTGGATTCACAAAACCCTCTGATTTATAAATATATGCATTATCTTGCTTCACAATAATACCTTTGCCTGAAAGAAGTTTAAGTAAGTCCTTGATTCCATTTGTTCCACGCTTATAACCTGCGTCCTCATATGCACGTGAGACCATTTCAACCAAATCACTGTATCGTGTAGGAGAGTTGTTCTTGAAAGCCTTGCTCAATATCTCCTGATGTACTTCGTTATCCAGGCTCACAAGAGACTTCTCCCTGCGTTTTACAACAGTCACAGAAATGCCATTGTCAAGAACAGGTAACTTGTTGTCATCAATATGGAATGCAAAGGTGCTGAACTCTTTATCTCTCATGTGCATAGGTCTAACCTCACTGATACTGTTATTTTGTAGGTTCTTACTGATAATCAGTACTGTTTCTGCCTTATTTTCAAGCTCAGTACCTATATGTCCACGTGGATTGTTATCGTTCTTGTTTAAGTGGAGTACAGTATGGATATGAAGGTCATACACACTTGTCCATGCCATGAGAACGGTCATCACATCCGTGGCTTCTTTACCATTGTTTATGTCATACATCAGATCTCTGAGTCCATCGATGATTACAAGACCGACCTCTTGGTGCTTTCTCAAAGCATAATCAATGAGAGCGATACGAAGTTTCGGCGTGTATTCACGCAACCCCCAAAACAGAAGGCGTGGGTCATCCTTCTTGACAGAAAGCCCTGACAGTTTATAGATTCGCTCCAGAACATTATGGCAATGATATTTGCTCTGTTCCGTATCGAAATAGAGAATCTTCCGTTTCCCCTCAGGAAGGCACGCCCGGTAGTTAAGCACTGTAGTATTTGTAACTGCAGCTGCTACCATTGCAGAGATGTTGAATGTCTTTTTACTTTTTGCCTTACCTGTTGAAGCACTGAAATTTCCAAACGTGGCAATGGTACAGTCTCCAACGAAGAGAATTTTGGGAGGTATTGTAACCTTGTCTGTTGCTTTGATTTCACCTTTTGATAGATAGGACTCCAACTCTTCATCACTGAAATCGTCCTTCTCTAACATTGAAACTTCCAGTGACTTATGTTCAAGATTCGATTTCTGAACTAATTGCACTGGTTTATCTTCTCTTTTTTCCATCTTGATTTTGCTTTTTTTTATTTGTCTCAATGTCCTTTACGGATATTGCACACCTGTCAAGCAACTCCACCAAACGAGAGTCTGGAAGGTTGGTACCATCAATGCTGTTCTTCTTTGACCGCTTCTTCATCTTTACTTGATTCTATTGATTCCATGTTTACGGACAGGTTGGATAACTCTTGGTCGTTTACCTTGTTTCTCTTAATCCACGCTATTAGCTCTTTCTTCTCAAAGAAAATCATTTTACCACGTGGCTTAAAATGAGGTATTTCACCACTACAAGTGAGCTTGTAAAGAAGACTTTTGGATATGTCAAGGTATTGGCACACATCCTTCATGTTAAGGATTTCCTTTGTGGTGTAAATCGCATCTTCTAACGATTTCAACTTTTCGTTCACCACACCTGGATCCACAGTCTTCAACTCTTTTATTTGCATTTCCAAGAATTCTATTCGTCTTGAAAGTTGCTCGATGTCTTTTTTCGCCATTTCTTTAATTGTTTTGAGTGATACAATAGAGGGAGCCACCCTCGTTGTGAATCGATTCGGATGCAAAGGTATATTGATAGTGATGCTTTATGGGATTATGTTACTATATAGGAGGAGTTATATAGTAAATATATAGCCACTTTCGTTTCATGTGGTTGGATTCCTATGTCTTTTCATCACTTATTTGCATCTGAATATATCATACTAATAGAAAACTGTAATATAATAAGGGTATATATTACTTTATGACATCAGTGCGAATAGGCTGCACCATGATTGTATAACTTTGCACTAATTTGCCCAAATATGCATGAGAAAAGAAAGAAAACATTATTATACAGTACTATGGCATACGTTTGTGTGGCATGTATTATTCTTAATATAAACTTAACACAAAAAGAAAATGAAGCAGTTAAAAAACAACTTCGTTCTCTCTCTTTTTGTGTCCATGCTATCCAAGCTGTACAAAGAAAGAAGAGAAAGAGTTGCCTGAGAATGAACTTTGGCAACTCTATCGTGCTGCTTATGAGCAGTACCAGTGTGAAATCCTCAAAGGAGAGAAGAACTACTCTCGTTTTGTGAATGATTTCTTTGCATACCATCTTCCTACATCGTGTACACGTGAAAAGCAAATGCGACTTCATGTGATGCACGTCTTTAGCATCAAGGAACTCCTTGAAGAACGTCGAGACCTTGTCAATTTCTTCTTTTCAAAAGGAAGTTTTGATGAGGAAGACTATCATCAGATGGAGCATCTGTTTAACACTGGCAGCAGCATCGAATCAGAAAGAGAGAGTCTTGCCAATTTCTCAGAGAAGCAGATCAGTCTCATCACGGATTTTGTCAACACTACAAAACTCTTCAGACAGGATGTCTCAGAGAATGACATGGCAAATCTATTCAAATGCAAACTGCACGCACCATTGCAAGCAAATGTCAATAGACATGTCGCACTATTCTTCGGTGCTCTTAGGCAATATGGCTTATTGCCTTTCTCATGGCAGATGATTATTGAGGAGAACAGGCTGATTTCTTCATCAGCCAATAACCAGCCACTTCGTGCCAGTCATCTCAGATGCGGGTTGTCACAGGCAAAGAATGTCAAACTCGCAAAGGAAAAGTCTTCCTTGAACAAGATGGAAGATATTGGCTTTGAAGCCACATGCAATGCTTTTGTAAAGAAGTTGAAAGAAAGTATCTAAGATGCAAGAAAGATAAGCAAATATGATATGTTCAGCGATATAACAACTATATTCCAGTACCTATATAGTTGATATTATTATTCTTATGATTCTGAGGGGCTACCTTTGCAATCGAATCGATTTAGATACGGAGGTAGCCTCTCCATTTACGTAATCATAAGCACATAGACAATGAACAATAATACAGAAATAATATTCTCGGATAAAACGGTCACTTACGACCAGTTTGTCACAGATCTTGCAACAAGGATTGCATTGAAGATACATCAAGTAGAAAAAGGTCAGCTTGAAATCAGCCAGGCCAAAGCGTTCAAGATGTTTGGTAGGGCAGATGTTGAACGGTGGATTAGGAATGGTAAGTTAAAGCCGTGTAGGGTGTCACCAGGCAAGAAACGCTACAGGTTGATAGATCTACAGAAACTCGCAAACATTCAGCAGAATTACATTCTGTAGCCAGGTTCGAGAAGTACATTAAAAAACTCAGATGCAGCACAATACTGTATCTGAGTTTTTTTGTATAAGTATCAGTTAAAAGAGAAAACTGTTTTATGGAATCAGACGTTGATACATCTGAGTCAAGTTTTTATCAACATTGGTTATCTTGAACTGAACTCGAGCATTGTGAATATTCTTAGGTAGGATAGTCACAAGTTTGTCCATTACCTGATCAACATTAGAAAAGCCTGTATCTTCTATAGCACAAACCTGTTTACCCATAACAAAGGCTTCAGCACGGACATAGTTGTACTTTGATATTTTCTCAAATGACTTATCCTCTTTTTCGATGTACTTTGACTCGTGATCAGTGAAGAACACAAAATCGATTACCTTTTCGTTAAGAATCCACGCAGGAGTGAAATCTATCTTGACATATACTTTTGCCATTCTGTTGATAGAATGGTTGAGTCCAAAATCAACATCATTCATTGTTGCTCCACATTCGTTCTGGGCTATGGTTGCCCAACTATGTCTAAAGGCATAGAGCGATGCTCTGTAACCTGGCTCTACCTTTTCCCAAATCTGCTTAATGCCCGTATTGACGTTTGCACAGAAAGAATCAGATGTTGCTAAACGATCGTGGAAGTTAAACAACCATGGGGAACGTTCATCTTTTGTGAGATACTTCTCAAATGTTGGTTTCAAGAATGCTGGTACACGAACTTCAAAGTAACCTCTGTCAGAACGTGTCGACCTCGTCTTCTGTCGTTCGTAGTGAAAGATGTTCCCATCGTACTGATCCTTCTTCGCATTAAAGATGTCCACAGCATTTAAGCCGCACATACAGAATGAAATCAATGCCACATCCTGACCAACTTCCATTAGTGGGTGAGTGAATTTACTTCTATCTGGAACGACATTGAAGAATGCACGCAATTTGCTTGCAGGAATGGCACGCTTCTCGGGCACATCACTTCTTGGGATAGTGACATTACTCCAAGGATTCTTCAGTTTAAGTATTCCTCGTTCTTCGTCATTGAATTCTCTTCTGGCAGCTTTGTACACCTCCCTCATACATACTGGATATTGTTCCTTGCTTCGAGTTGTGGTGGAAAGGGATTCTATCCATCGGTTAAGGAAAGCAGAAGTAAGACGTGAAAACATGATATTGTCTGTCCCTGCGAATCTTTCCATATGTTGCAGAGACCACTTATAGTTACGTGAAGTGCGTTCCTGTCCTCTTTTAATCAATTTCTCGATATGCGCTCTTGCGTAATCAGAGAAAGAAAGGTCTTTTCCATAGTCGGTCACATAAGTGAGTACTTCGTTTGCTGACCACGTAGAAGCATCAACTTGATTAAGCATATTATAAAACTTTTCTATCAAGATTGAAGTTTGCTGTATTACGAAGGGATCAATGATGTCTTTCTTATCATCACTTAATCCCTTATCGTTTACCATCCATGATGTTCTAACGTAAGCGAACTGTCTGTTTTGAGTAATACGGATATATACATTGTACATTCCGTTTCTTGTCCTTGACTTTACAATTGCTTTTAATGTTGCCATGCTGAAAATTGTTATTTGGGGTTATTCAAATTGTGATAAAATACCTGTTTGCAGAGTTCTAAAATCTGGGAAACACCGAGATTTTTTTGGGAAACATCCGGTGTTTTTTGGGAAACAAATGAATGGCTTGGGAAACACGCTCCTGATTTTTGGGAAACATTTGCCCTGATTTTGGCCTCTTATTCTGCATTTGGAACAGGCAGAATATGCACAAAAAACTAAGGGCAAGTACCTGTTTCCCAGATACTTGCCCTTTATATAGCTAATTTTCAGCACGTTTCGATTATTCTTCGACGGCGGCCTGCGCCGCCGCTAACCGTGCAATAGGAACTCTGAACGGAGAACAGCTTACGTAGTTCAATCCGACCCTGTGGCAGAATTTCACGGATGAAGGTTCACCGCCATGCTCACCACAAATGCCGCACTTGAGGTCCGGACGAATGGCGCGTCCTTTCTCGGTAGCCATGCTTACGAGTTGGCCTACGCCTTTCTGGTCGAGTACCTGGAACGGATCTACCTTCAAAATCTTCTTTTCCAGATAAACCGGCAAGAAAGAAGCGATGTCATCGCGGGAGTAACCGAAAGTCATCTGCGTCAAGTCGTTCGTTCCGAATGAGAAGAACTCGGCGGAAGAAGCGATTCGGTCGGCAGTCAAAGCCGCACGCGGAATCTCGATCATCGTACCTACCTTGAAGTCGATTCGGTCGCCCATTTCGGCAAACAGTTCTTCAGCCTCTTCACGGATAACCTTCTCCTGTTCTTTAAACTCATACAGAATACCAGTCAATGGAACCATGATTTCAGGATGCGTTTCCACTCCTTCTTTCTTCAATTCCAAAGCTGCGCCCAAAATAGCGCGCGTCTGCATCTGGGTAATTTCGGGGTACGTATTTCCCAAACGGCAACCACGATGACCCAACATCGGGTTATGTTCACACAGCGATTCTACCCTTTGCTGGATATATTGCAAGCTTACGCCCATTGTGTCGGCCATCTCCTGTTGTCCTTTCATATCGTGCGGAACGAACTCATGCAAAGGAGGGTCGAGCAGACGCACCGTAACCGGGAATCCCGCCATAGCCTTGAAAATTCCTTTGAAGTCTGCCTGCTGGTAAGGAAGTATCTTTGCCAGTGCTTTACGACGCCCTTCGGAGTTTTCCGACAAAATCATTTCACGCATCGCCTTAATCTTTTCTCCTTCGAAGAACATGTGTTCCGTACGGCAAAGACCGATTCCTACAGCACCAAAGTTACGAGCCACAGTAGCATCATGAGGAGTATCGGCATTCGTGCGCACCTGCAAACGGGTATATTTGTCGGCCAGTTTCATGAGATCGGCAAAATCACCCGAAAGTTCGGCGGCTTTCGTTTCTACTTCTCCTTTATATACTTCTCCCGTACTTCCGTTCAAAGAAATATAATCGCCTTCTTTCAGAACGATACCGTCCACTTCTACCGTACGGGCCTTGTAGTCGATATTCAATGCGCCGGCGCCCGACACGCAACATTTTCCCATACCACGGGCAACCACAGCCGCATGCGAAGTCATACCGCCCCGAGCCGTAAGAATACCTTGAGCCACAGCCATACCTGCCAAGTCTTCGGGAGAAGTTTCAATACGAACCATCACAACCCTTTTTCCTGCATCAGCCCATTCGGCAGCGTCTTCCGCAAAGAATACGATCTGACCGGAAGCTGCTCCGGGAGAGGCCGGCAGACCACGTGTCAATACTTTCGCTTGTTTCAAAGCCTCTTTATCGAATACGGGATGAAGCAATTCGTCCAATTTGTTGGGTTCTACACGGAGCAAAGCGGTCTTTTCATCAATCATACCCTCGCGCAGCAAGTCCATCGCAATTTTCACCATGGCCGCGCCTGTACGCTTGCCGTTACGTGTCTGCAAGAACCAGAGCTTTCCTTCCTGTACGGTAAACTCCATATCCTGCATATCCTTATAGTGGTTCTCCAGCTTGGTCTGCAAAGCATCCAATTCTTTATATATTTCCGGCATGGCCTCTTCCATCGACGGGAATTTTACGGCACGCAGCTCCTCTGTCACTCCTGCCAACTCGGCCCAACGTTGCGAACCTATCTTTGTAATCTGTTGCGGTGTGCGGATACCTGCCACTACGTCTTCACCCTGCGCGTTAATCAGGTATTCGCCGTTGAAAAGGTTTTCGCCCGTACCGGCGTCACGAGAGAAACACACGCCCGTAGCCGAAGTATCGCCCATATTGCCGAACACCATTGCCTGTACATTAACAGCAGTACCCCATTCATCGGGTATTCCTTCCATTTTGCGATACAGGATGGCTCGTTCGTTCATCCATGAATCGAATACGGCGCAGATAGCCCCCCAAAGTTGTTCGTACGCGCAAGTCGGGAAATCTTTTCCTGTCCGGGCTTTTACGGCAGCTTTGAATTTAGTCACCAATTCTTTCAGGTCTTCTACAGCCAGCTCATTGTCGAGCTTCACGCCTTTCGCTTCTTTCACCTCTTCGATAATCGCTTCGAACGGATCGATGTCTTCCTTGTTCGTCGGTTTCATACCCAACACCACATCTCCGTACATCTGCACAAAGCGACGGTACGAATCCCATGCGAAACGAGGATTGTTCGTCTTGCGCACGATTCCCTCCACCACTTCGTCATTCAAACCGAGATTGAGAATGGTATCCATCATTCCCGGCATGGATGCGCGGGCTCCCGAACGAACCGAAACCAACAAGGGGTTGTCTATGTCGCCGAATTTCGATTTCATCAGCACTTCAAGGTGAGCAATGGCTTTTACTACTTCGTCTTTCAGCAGTTCCACCACTTTATCGCGTCCCAACTTGTTGTATTCCGTACATACATCAGTAGTTATTGTGAATCCCGGAGGCACAGGAATTCCGATAAGATTCATTTCGGCAAGATTAGCGCCTTTACCTCCCAGAAGGTTTTTCATGTCGGCTCTTCCTTCCGCCTGACCGTTACCAAAGGTATAAACTCTTTTTTTGTCCATAATATTGTGTTTAAAGTTTCGCTATGTTTTCTTTCGGTCGCAAATCTAAGTATATTTCGCAAACCATAAAACTTTTCCATCAAAAACTTTCTTGCAAAATGCAATTTCGACTTTACAATTCCGAATATTTGTAAATACACGAAATATTTCCGGAAAAATATCTAATTTTGCGACCGAATTATTTAGACTGGTATAGAAGTGGCAAGAAAGAAAAAAGAGCTTCCCTTATTGGAGAAGGTTACAATTTTAGATGTGGCAGCCGAAGGGAAAGCCATCGCGAAAATGAATGATCTGGTGATTTTTGTTCCCTATGTGGTGCCGGGCGATGTGGTAGACTTGCAAATCAAGCGTAAAAAAAACAAATATGCCGAAGCCGAGGCGGTGAAGTTTCATGAATATTCTCCCAAGCGGGCCGTTCCTTTCTGCCAACATTACGGAGTATGCGGCGGGTGTAAATGGCAAGTGCTGCCTTATTCCGAACAAATCAGATATAAACAGAAGCAAGTGGAAGACAACTTGCGGCGGATAGGCAAAATCGATCTTCCGGAAATTTCACCCATCCTGGGTTCCGAAAAGACCGAGTTCTATCGAAATAAGCTGGAATTCACGTTTTCCAACAAACGCTGGCTGACTACAGAAGAAGTCCGTCAGGATGTGAAATATGAACAGATGAATGCCGTAGGCTTCCACATTCCCGGTGCGTTCGACAAGGTGCTTGCCATCGAAAAGTGCTGGTTGCAGGATGACATTTCCAACCGGATACGCAACGCAATACGCGATTATGCCTACGAACACGACTATTCGTTCATCAACCTGCGCACGCAGGAAGGAATGTTGCGCAACATGATCGTACGCACCTCTTCAACGGGCGAACTTATGGTGATTGTGATTTGCAAGATCACAGAAGAGCATGAAATGGAGCTTTTCAACCGACTGTTGCAGTTCGTGGCCGATTCGTTTCCGGAAATCAGCTCGCTATTATACATTATAAATAATAAGTGCAACGACACCATCAACGATCTCGACGTGCACGTGTATAAAGGAAACGACCATATCTTCGAGGAAATGGAAGGACTCCGTTTCAAAGTCGGGCCGAAGTCATTCTACCAGACAAATTCCGAACAGGCATACACTTTATATAAGGTGGCGAGAGACTTTGCCGGACTGACCGGAAACGAACTGGTGTACGACCTGTATACCGGAACGGGTACGATTGCCAATTTCGTGTCTCGTCGGGCACGACAGGTCATCGGTATCGAATATGTGCCCGAAGCGATTGAAGACGCCAAGGTCAACGCCGAAATCAACGGAATAGAAAACGCTTTGTTCTATGCCGGAGACATGAAAGACATACTGACGCAAGATTTCATCAACGAGCACGGAAGGCCGGACGTCATCATTACAGATCCTCCGCGTGCCGGCATGCATCAGGATGTGATCGACGTTATCCTGTTTGCCGAACCGAAGCGAATTGTTTACGTAAGCTGCAACCCCGCTACACAAGCGCGCGACTTGCAGTTGCTCGACGGGAAGTATAAGGTAACGGCCGTGCAACCGGTGGATATGTTCCCGCACACCCACCACGTAGAGAATGTCGTTTTGCTGGAATTGCGTTAATGCGTAAAAGCCTTGCACACCCATCGAAAGAAAAAGAATATACTGCCTCAAAGAATAAAGGAATGAAGAAAAGACCGAGAAGAACCCCTGCTGAGAAAGCACGTGCCCAATATACCGATTATTCGGTAAGCGAACCTATGGAGCTAATGGAGTTCCTTGCCGCCAAAATGCCGGATGCCAGCCGCACCAAACTGAAATCATTACTCAGTAAACGGGTGGTTTTGGTAGACAAAGTCATTACGACTCAATTCAACTTTCCGCTGAAGCCGGGAATGAAAGTGCAAATCAGCAAAGAAAAAGGGAAGAGAGAATTCCATAACAGACTGTTGAAAATCGTATACGAAGACAAGTATATCATTGTCGTCGAGAAGATGCAGGGACTTCTTTCGGTGAATACCGACCGGCAGAAAGAACGTACGGCATACACTATACTCAACGAATACGTGCAACGTTCGGGACGTCAGTACCGGGTACACATTGTTCATCGGCTCGACAGAGATACTTCCGGCCTGATGATGTTCGCCAAAGACGAGAAAACCCAGCGCACGCTACGCGACAACTGGCACGATATCGTGACCGACCGCCGATATGTAGCCGTAGTGGAAGGAACGGTGGAGAAAGATTACGACACCATTGTGTCATGGCTTACGGACAAAACGATCTACGTGAGTTCCAGCCGGTACGACGACGGAGGGGCGAAATCGATCACTCACTACAGAACAATCAAACGGGCCAACGGGTACTCTCTGATGGAGCTTGATCTGGAAACAGGAAGAAAGAATCAAATACGCGTACACATGCAAGATCTGGGACACCCCATTATCGGCGACGGACGGTATGGCGGCGAAGATTCACCCAACCCTATCGGACGACTGGCGCTTCATGCCTTCAAACTTTGCTTTTATCATCCCGTAACGGGGGAGTTGATGAAATTTGAGACTCCTTATCCCGCAGAGTTCAAAAAGCTGTTCTTAAAAAAGCAATAAAAACCGCTTTAACTTTGTCCTGAAGAGTTTATACCGCCCTTTGCCGGAAGCAGCGGGCATAAAAAGAACCGCATTGCTTTCGAAAACCTCATAATAAGGGCCCATATTGCCGGCAAAGACATGTAGAAAAAGAACCGCATTGCTTTCGAAAACCTCATAATAAGGCCCCGTATTGCCGGCAAAGACATGTAGAAAAAGAACCGCATTGCTTTCGGGACCTGCCGAAAGCAGCCGGCAGAGAATAATGGTTTTGTAAAAACGGCCCAACGCGTTTCGGCATACGGACGTGTTTAATCTCCGGAAGCGTTCTCCTGAATGTGCACCACACGTTGAGGAAAGGGAATCTTAATACCGTGAAAACGAAACTCTTTCAGTATCTTCCGCCGCACTTCGCTTTTGGTATTCTCTACCCGGAACATATTGGCACACCAAAAGTAAACAGTAAATTGCAAAGCATGTTCTCCAAAGTTGTTGAAACGTACAAAAGGTTTGGGCGTATCCAATATTCCCGGTTCCTTTTCGCAGACTTCCTGCATAATATGGCACACAAGATCGATATCGGAATCGTAATCGACTCCCACAGTCACATCGAACCGGGAAGAAGAAGTCGCATGCGTCCAGTTGATAAGTTCGTTTTTAGTCAGCTGCGTATTGGGGAGCAATATAAATTTGTCGTCGCGTGTCAATACAAGAGTGGTACGCAAATTAATATCTTTCACCTGACAAACCAGACCGTTGACTTCTATCACATCCCCTACCTTCACGGATGAATCTACCAACAAAATAATACCCGAAACAAAGTCGCTGAACAGATTCTGCAGACCCAATCCGATACCCACCAGCAAAGCAGCCGACCCAGCAAGCAATATCTTGATATTGAACCCGAGAATCTCCAATACAAAGCAGAAAGCGATGATCGTAACCACATATCGGATCAGGTTATAAAGAGCGTATTTCTTGCCCAAATCCAAACGAGTCACCTTGTAGACGCCTTTTTTAATCATGAAAAGCAGGAAAAAGGCAACCACAATCACAATCGCAATCTCAATTACCGATAACACATTGAGATTGAAACCTTCTCCCAATCTTAAGATAGAGAAATTGAGGATGTTGTCGAGTTTATCAGATCCTTCCATATCCGGATTATTTATCACAAATATAACATTTTCAGATTATGTAATGAAGCAAGGAACCGTTTTTTTTGTACTTTTGCCCGAGAATAAAAAATCCGCATGAAACTTCTTTGGCTCGATTTAAACAGTTCGTACGCTCATTCCTCATTAGCATTGCCTGCCATTCACGCGCAAATAGCCTGCGATACATCCATCGAATGGTGCGCCGTATCGGCTACGATCAACGAAAGTACCGGCAGTGTGGTGCAGCAGGTTTGCCGCCACCGCCCCGACATTCTTGCCGCCACCAACTGGCTGTTCAATCACGAACAGCTGCTGCACATCACCTCACGTGTCAAAGCATTGCTGCCGCATTGCCGGATCGTGCTCGGAGGTCCCGAGTTTCTGGGCGATAACGAAGAGTTTCTCCGCAAGAACAGGTTTGTCACCGGAGTTTTCCGCGGAGAGGGCGAAGAATCGGTTCCCCGTTGGTTGCGGCTTTGGGACCGGTGCAGCAAGGAGTGGAAGGAAATAACGGGCTTCTGCTATCTCGACGAGCAGAACGAGTATCACGACAACGGTCTGGCGCGTGTGGCGAACTTCGCCGGACTGACCGCTCCCGAAGAAAGCCGTTTTTTCAACTGGGACAAGCCTTTTGTTCAGTTAGAAACCACGCGCGGCTGTTTCAACACCTGCGCTTTCTGCGTGAGCGGCGGAGAAAAGCCCGTGCGCACGCTTCCCGTCGAAGATGTGCGCAAACGTCTGCAAGTCATTCATCGGCACGGCATAAAGAATGTGCGCGTACTCGACCGCACGTTCAACTACAACCACCAAAGGGCCAAAGCCCTGCTGGGCCTGTTCGGCGAATTTCCGGACATGTGTTTCCACTTGGAGATTCATCCCGCCCTGCTGTCGGAAGAGTTAAAGCAATATCTCGCGGCCGCTCCTCCGGGACTGCTGCATCTGGAGGCGGGCATTCAAAGCCTGCGCGAACCCGTGCTGCAACAAAGCCGGCGCATGGGAAAACTCGACGATGCGCTGGCAGGACTCCGTTATCTGTGCTCGCTGAAGAACATGGAGACACATGCCGACCTCATTGCCGGCCTGCCGCTTTACCGGCTATCGGAAATATTCGAAGACGTGCGCACGCTGGCGGGATACGGTGCGGGAGAAATCCAGCTGGAGTCTCTCAAGCTCCTTCCCGGCACCGAGATGCGCAGAAGAGCCGGCGAACTCGGGATACAATACTCCCCTCTCCCGCCCTACGAAGTGCTGCAAACCCGCGAAATTACCATCGAAGAGCTGCAAACGGCCCATCACCTGTCGCGGCTGTTGGACGGGTTTTACAACGCTCCCACATGGAGAAGCGTCACCCGCCTGCTGATTACGGAAAACGAAACGTTCCTGCACGACCTGCTACAGCATCTGGTCGGAACCGATGTGATAGACAGTCCGTTGAGCCTCGAACGGCGCGGACTGATTCTTTACGATTTCTGCAAAACACACTATCCGTCTTACCTCACCCAAGTCAGCATTGCATGGATAGAAGCGGGTATGTCGCTCAAAAAAGCTCCTGCCGAAAGAGTGAAGACGAAACATCAGGTTCCGCCCCCGCAGTGGAATACGGTCTACGGTTCGTATCACGAGAAGCTTCGTCTCTGCTTTCTGCCCGTCGACGAAGAAGGGCACGGATACTGGTTCGGATTCGAATCGGAAATCCAGAAGTCAACACCTTCATTCAGGGGCGAATGGCTTCCCGGTTCCGGCTGTGTGTAAAAACAGATGATAGATACATTCCTCAGACATCAATAAAAATAAATATCTCCGCCCCGATTTTCTTAATAAAAATAGAATCGGAGAAGAAAAGTATTAATCAATGTTATAAAACACATCTTTTAGGCAGACATGCTTGCAGGTTAGCAAAATGTCCGTATCTTTGCAATGTGTTTTTCATAGTATTAGATTTAAGGTTAACAAAGGTTGGAGTACAGCGGTACTCCTTTTTTTATGCCTGTACTTTAAAACAAGCTAAGGAAGACCGTTCCGGAAGAAACATCAAACTGAAAAACAACTCATGAAACCAAAGAAATATTACGACCGGCTAAAATCAGCCGTCTTATTTTTAGTTTTATCGTTCAGTGTGATCGCGTGTAAGAACGATGATCCCGATCCCATCGCAATAAAAAATGAGCAGACCGTATTTATGTACATGCCTTGGGCAAGCAATCTTCTGAGTGCTTTCCGTAGAAATATCGACGATATGGAAAAGGCTATATTGGAGCGCGGACTGAGGAACGAAAAAGTTCTTGTATTTCTGGCGGAAACACCCACACAGGCTTCCCTTTTCGAGTTCGTTTACAACAAATCTCCCTTTTACCCCGCCGAAAAGAAAAAAGTAACCCGTAAAGTGCTGAAAGAATATCGCTTTTCCTCCACCCCCGAATATACCACTACAGCCGGAATAAGTTCTATTCTGAAAGATGTGCGAAGTTATGCCGAAGCCCGCCGATACGGAATGGTGATCGGATGTCACGGCATGGGATGGCTGCCTGTGGTGCCGACGAAAAAGAAAACCCTGCGTAGCAGCCGACAGACAGACAAAGAGATGCCGGAGGTATACAAGAAGCATTGGGAATACACAGACAGGCCCATGACGCGTTATTTCGGAGGATTTGACAGCCAATATCAGACAGAAATCAAAACACTTGCCGACGCGATAGCCGATGCCGGAATGAAAATGGAATACATACTATTCGACGACTGCTACATGGCAACCGTTGAAGTAGCTTACGAATTGAGAAAAGCGACCGATTACCTGATCGGATCAACCTGTGAAATCATGGAGTATGGCATGCCGTACGACATCATAGGAAAACATCTGTTGGGCAATGTAAATTATAAAGCGATTACAGAAGGATTCTATTCTTTCTATTCGAATTACGTACTTCCCTACGGAACAATAAGTGTCACCAAATGTTCGGAGATGGATGAGCTGGTTGCCATCATGAGAGACATAAACCAACGGTTCACTTTCGACGAGGCCTTGCTCGGTACATTGCAAAAGCTGGATGGATATAACCCCGTGAAATTCTTCGATTGCGGCGACTATGCAGCCAAGCTCTGCCAAGATCCCGATCTGCTGAATCAGTTTAACAAACAACTTGAACGCGCGGTTCCTTACAAACAATATACGGAGTATTATTATTCCATGGGGCTTCCTTCTCCGGGAACAGCAAAAATTCATACTTTCTCCGGCATTACGATATCCGATCCGAGTATTCACCCAGCCACCATTACGGCGAAAACTGAAACTTCGTGGTACAAAGCCACCCATTAACAGAAGTTTTCAAAGCATGGTTTTCGAAGAAGAAAATTCTTAATAAAAATAGAAGCGAGAAACAAAAATATTAATCAATGTTATAAAACATATCTTTTCGATGAATATACTTGCAGTTTAACGAAAAACCCGTATCTTTGCAATGTGTTTTTCATAGTATTAGATTTAAGGTTAACAAAGGTTGGAGTACAGCGGTACTCCTTTTTTTATGCCCGTATTTCAACAAGGGGCTGTGCCTTAATGCACGATACAATCTCAAAGCAAAGCCGAAATTTGTGAAGGCATTTTTTCAACGACCGGCACAGAATGATACATGAAAAAAAGCCGTGTCGGCATTTTGACACAGCTTTTTGTAAGATAGTTCTGCCTATCGCAACAACTATACAGCTTCAAATGATACGTTGTTTTTACTGCCTGCGCCATCGGCTTATTGCCGGCAGCAATCCACTTTGTCAGAAATTGTATGCCAGACCGATACCGAGAACTTCCTTGAACTGAACTTTCGGTCCACGTTTATTCCCGTTATCGTCAAACGTCGGCACATCGTCGTCGTATTTCAAAGTCGTATTAATCGTTGCCGAAAGAAATTTGTTCACTTTCATGCTGATCAATACATCCCAATTCACATCTACATTGCCGAAATCTTTACTGTACGGAGTGAAAAAGTCGGCAGTGGAAATCATCTTCACGTTTTCCATCAAATCCATTTCCGCTCTTGCTTTCAGATAAGCTCCGGCTTCAATCTTAAAGCGTTTCCCCGGATCCACTCCGAAAGCTCCCAAATCCGACAGATAATCATCTTCCACAAAAGTCATCTTGGCGGATATAGGTGACAGGAAGATGGAATAATTACTCTTCGGACGGTACTCTATACCTAAAGAAACATTGGAATAAGCCGGCGCAAAGAAATTTGAAATATGATGCTCTTTATCGGGATAATTGTATCCTTTGGCAAATTGAGTATTCAAATCGCCCATAATCGTATAAAACCATATATTATCCGTGGTATATCCCAGCTGGGTGGACAGGCTTATTTTATCCGTATTCTTTCTCAATCCCTGCGATTTGGTTTTCGACAATCCATAATCGAGAACAAGATTGCTGACCCACAGCCAATTTCCTTTCTTACGGGTGAGAGAACCGTTCAGATAAGCATTTCCGGCAATCGAGTTCTCACCGCCGGCAGCCCAATTCGTCATGGCTGTTTGAGAGAGATTCAATCCTGTCACTCCTTTTAATACCCATTTTCCTTCTTCATAGCCTTTGTCATCGGTTTGGCTGTATGCTATTGTCGACAAAGCCGCAAACAGCATCATTAAACATGTACGTTTCATACTAAGTTGTAATTTTTAATTTAATCAAAAAATCCTGATAAGTAAACAATTTAAAATATCTTTTGTTCGCAATTCTTTTTTAATATCGCTTTATATGCTTTCTTAATTGCTCCGGATTTCTCACAACATCCGGCAAGAAGGCATTTTCTCCGTATCTTTTCTCTATAACGACTTGGGCAAACAGAGCCTGCGAAGAAGTCTGAGAAAGGCTCTTCCGATATGAAACAAAGCCTCTGTTCGCGCAAAACAGAGGCTTTGTCCGGATATACGGGCGTACTGCGTGTCGCGAAACGGCTCTTAATGTACTTTCACCATTGAGGCAACTCGTTTGGCTTTATCACGCAAGGCATCCATATCGCTTCCCACAGGTGCGTAGCAGAGCGCCACTCCCATCCGGCGGTTGACACGGGTAGCGGGTTTACCGAAGATACGAACGTAAGTGTCGTCCTCTTTCACCGCTTCTTCGAGACCGGCATACTGAGGCGCAGCCTCTGCGGCGATGTCCGACAGAATCACCGCGCTCACTCCCATCCGTTCGAGCTTGATATTCGGAATGGGAAGCCCGAGGACAGCACGCAGATGAAGCTCGAATTCGTTCAGGTTCTGCGTTCCTGCCAGTGTCACCATACCCGTATCGTGCGGACGCGGGGAGAGTTCGGAGAAATAAACTCCGTTTTCATGGCTGAGGAAGAACTCTACACCCCAAAGCCCCGCGCCCGTCAACGCGCGGGTTACCTTTTCCGCCATGGCCTCCGCTTCTCGCAGGTGTGCAGGATCGATATGCGCGGGCTGGAAACTTTCACGGTAGTCGCCTCCTTTCTGCACATGCCCGATGGGAGGACAAAACAGGGTCGGTCCGTTCTTCTGCGTCACTGTGAGCAAGGTAATCTCGCTGTCGAACCTGATAAATTCTTCGATAATCAATTCGCGGATATCTCCCCGACTTCCACTGCATCCGTACTCCCAGGCCTGTTGCAGCTCATCGGCACTCTTCACCAACGACTGCCCTTTGCCCGAAGAAGACATCAATGGCTTTACCACACAAGGGAAGCCGATTTTCTCGGCTGCCGCTTTCAGCTCGTCAGGGGTTTTCGCATAGAAGTAGCGGGCGGTCTTCAACCCGAGCTCTTTGGCTGCAAGGTCGCGAATGGCTTTTCTGTTCATCGTGAAGTTCACCGCACGCGCGCTGGGCACTACCTGAATTCCTCTCTCCTCGAACTCGTACAAACGCTCCGTACGAATCGCTTCAATCTCCGGAACGATAATGTCGGGACGGTGTTTTTCGACTGCCCTCTGAAGGGCTTCTCCGTCGAGCATATCGAATACTTCGCATTCATCCGCCACTTGCATTGCCGGCGCTCCGGCATACGAATCGCAGGCGATGATATGCTGTCCCTTGCGTTGCGCAGAAATCACAAACTCTTTTCCCAGTTCTCCGGAACCGAGCAACAGTATTTTTTTCATGTCTGAAGTGTTTAATTGAAATGCAAAAATAGTAGATTCCGGGCAACATTCCGCACCTTTCAGGCAGAAATAATATCGCGTCGTGCTCTTTCCCAACCTATCATGCAGGCTTTTCGCTCGCTCTTCCAGCGGTACTCGCCCACCGCTCCTTCTTTCCGTATCACACGGTGGCAAGGAATGATAAGTCCTACGGGGTTTCCCGCCACGGCGGAGGCAACCGCCCTTACTGCTTGTTTTCGACCGATTATGGAAGCCAATTCGCTATAAGTCAAAATATTACCTATGGGTATTTCAAGCAAGGCTTTCCATACTTTCATGCGGAAAGGAGTGCCCCTCAGGTGCAAGCGTAAGGGGACGATGCCGCCGGAGAAGACTTGCCGCACCACTGCGGCAGCCATTTCATCATTCTGAACATAATGCTCCGCCTGCCATTCGGCACGGAAAGACGCAAGTACCTCGTCCCTCGCACCGTCTGCGAAACAAAGCCGGCAGATTCCGAGCGGGGTGACTGCGATGAAACAAGAGCCGAAAGGAGTTTCGGCAAAACCATACTCTACGGGAAATAGTGTTGCAGCAGCTTCCCTGACGGGGCTCGTTATTGCTTCGGCAAAACCACACTCTACGGCCGATGCTTTACACCAATCTTGAGAATCTCCGCAAACATTTGCATCTGCGAAGCCATGCTCCGCACCCGATGCTTTACACCGGTCTTGAGAGTCTTCACAAACATTCGTATCCGAAAAGCCATGCACCGCACCCGACTCCTTCCCCTCCTTGTAAAAGTCTGCGGCACAATCTCCTTCCCTATCCCGACTCCCCCGTTCGCTTTCTACGAAGGCGTTGCAACAATCTTCCGGATGTTTTTCTTCCTTGTGCTTTACGGCAAATTTGCGTTCGAACGGAAGGTTGTAAAAGTCTACCACGTAATCTTGCTCCTTACCTCCGTTTCCCGGCTTATCTTGTCCCGAAGCGACCTCCTTTATCCTGACCGTCGGGAAACAGCCCTCCAAACCGGCCGGCCCCTCCGTAGCTTCCGCAGCTTCGATGAGTCGGCGCGTTCGCAGAATCTCTTTCTTCAACGATTCCGGCGCAAGATATTCCGCAAATTGTTCCGGAGTCACGCCCGCCCATTCGGCAAACATCTGCCGGAAATAAACAGGAGCGACGCCTGCGGCACGGGCAAGCTCGTCAGGAGAAAGATTCTCCCGCCGATGATCCATCAGGTATCTGACCGCCACAGAAATACGTTCATAATGATTCATACCATCCGTCGTTTGTTGTTCGTCTTCCAAAATACAAAACTTCGCGAGAGGTCGGCAATCCGGTTCGTGCCATCCCGCCTCGCCTCTAATGCCTGATTCGGGGATACTTGTTATGGAAACGGTACCCCATGCCGAGCATCAGGTAGTTGGGCGCCTTGAAGTCCTGAAGGTTATACCCGATGTGCAGGAAAGCGTTCCGGCTCATCTTTACTTTGAGCGCCAACACCTGATAAAGCCCTCTCATATCTCCTCTGGCTACCACGTTGGAGCCGATGCCTATGCCGATGGTGAAATAAGGCATGACATACTCGGTACGTCCCGACAGCCCCAAAGCCAATTGGCGGTGAACGCCGGGTTTGAAAAACTCTTGGGGAGGAGGAGCCTCACCGTAAGCGACGATAACATCTTCGGTATAAACATTCGCGCTTCCGTCGTACACCCCGTCGAGCGATAGTCCGAAACGGAGCTTATAACCCGCGTTATACATCGCGGCGAAATTAAGTCCTGCCACCGGATAAGCTTCAGGAGAAGCGTACTGTTTGCCTTCGAAAGCGACACCCTTTCGCCGCCACGAACCGAACAACACCAAATCGTAACTGAAATGTCGCGGGAAAGGAGGAACGAAAAGCCGGTACGCAGGTTTCATAATATCTTGTCTTTCGCGGTTGAAGTTGTATGCGACTCCCAGTTTCAGTCCGGCAAGATTGATGCCTGCATTGGGAAACTTGGTGTTCCCGTTGGAGAAATGAGTGAGATCTGCCCCAAGCATCAGGTCGAAACACCGGGAGACGGCCCAATTGAGCCAGATGCCGGCATTGATATAAGCGTTCAACCGCGAACCCACCGCCCCATTAAACGAATTTTCCACCGAATGATAGGGCTGCCATCCGCCCGATATGCCGAAGTTCCACTCGTAATTGAGCGAAAGCCGCGGACTGAACGCAGCGATACGCGCTCCTTGAAAAAGGTAGACTGTATAAGGGTCGCCCAACTCTTTCCTATTGCCGAATGTATAATATCCCGCTCCCACTCCCTGATATACGCCTCCGTACACCCGGTCGGCAAAAGTGTTGGGCCGGAATTTAAACGAATACTTCAGGTCTGCCCCGTTCCCCCACTCAACCGGCTTCCTTCTTTCATTCTCGCCTTTTACGAAAGGATTGGTAGGAAACACATACTGGGGACGGGCTTCAACCCTCAATTGATGGATAAAAGCGGTAGACAAGCTGTCGCGTGGAGGTTCCTGCCCCTTGACCGGTTCGGACAAGAGCAACAGAACTACACACCACACGAAAGCTTGCCACCGCAATCTTACAGATATCATATCCAATCACACTCCCTATTGATGTTGCTCACGAAGCAGATCATTCACAGTCTTCACCGGATTGAAAGTGGTGAGTGGCACTTCCACAAAAACAGTGCTCCAGTCGCTCATCGCCCCGTTCCACAGTCCGGGAAGTTCGAGCGCTTTCAACTCCTTGCCGCTCTTCGACTTATGGGAGATAAATCCGGTCGATTTATCCACATGCTTCGTCAAGTCGAATTTCCGTCCTTTATAATCGCGCACGGCGCATACCAAATCGACGGGGTTGAAGTGCGTTCCCCGCTCGAACATGGCTTTCTTCTCCGCATCGTTCATGTCTATCTGCGAGCTTTCGAGTATTTGCAACGAAATCGTTCCGTCGGCGTTGTATGCAAGGAACGGGCCTCCGCCCGGCTCACCGACGTTCTTCACCATTCCGCACACACGCATCGGGCGGTTCAGTTTCTTCTTCAGATAGATCACCAGCTCGGCATCTTCAAGCAGTTTCACTTCGGGATTCTTGCAACAGAGTTCCTTTTGCAGGAATTGGAGGACTTCCATCACCTGCTCGTGGGTGTATCTGCCGCTCTCGAGCAGTTCGAGATAGCGGAACGCCCGCTTCTGGAGCGAAACCAGCACCCCGGCTATCAACTTCTTGTACGTATTGGTATCCTCTTTCAGCCTGTCGGGCACTACGTTGTCTATATTTTTAATAAAGATGATATCGGCATCAAGGTCGTTGAGATTCTCGATAAGCGCGCCATGCCCTCCCGGGCGGAAAAGCAGTTCGCCGTTATCGCGGAACGGGCGGTTGTCCATATCCACCGCAAGCGTGTCGGTGCTCGGTTTTTGCTCGGAGAACGTAACATCGTAGTCCACCCCGTACCGTTTCGCAAACCCGTCGCTCTTCTCCTGCACCAACTTCCGGAACAACTCTCTGTGTTCGGGAGAAACAGTGAAATGCACATGCACCTTTCCGCTCTTTCCGCATGCGTACATGGCTCCTTCCACCAGATGTTCCTCCAACGGCGTCCGCATCTCCTCGGCATATTTATGGAATTTCAGAAGACCTTTGGGCAAAGATCCGTAGTTCAGCCCGGCAACATCGAGCAAAGCCGACACCACCGCCTTATACTCTCCCGCCTCTGTCAGTTCCGGGATCCCTTTGCCGTATATACGCTCACAGGCAGTGTTCAGGTCGTCGTAGAAAGCGAAATCCTTTATCCCTTCGAAAAACGCCTTCTCGAACGCAGTGGAGGGTTCGTCGCGTTCCGCCGAAAGAAATTCGAAGAGGTCTTTGAACATACGGCTTGCCGCGCCCGAAGCGGGAACAAACTTTATCACCTTTTTATCCGTACTCTTATATTCGTCCCACGCATTCAGATACGCTTTCTGTTCTTCGGCTGCGGGGCTCAGTATGCCTCTGCCTATGGAAGCGGCGGAGTCCAACCTTAAATAAGGGAAGCCCTTACGAAAACATTCCAATTGTTCGGCAATCCGTGTTTCCGTAATTCCCTTCCGGGCTAACAGTTCTTTGTCTTGTGTGGTTATCATAATATTTCATTTATTAATTGATTCCCAAAAATACAAAATGTTATTTACTTCTTACCGTATAACCGATAAAAAAAACTATTTTTACGTCGAATAAGTCGGATAACAAAGATTAACTATGAATCATTTTTTCACATCGGAAGAGAAAAAGCAGCTTTTTTCACTCTATAAGCAGTTGCGCCGGTCTGCCGGAGACAGTATTTCGGGCCGCGACAGCCGCCAATTAAAAAAGCATCTTACCGAAGCGGTGGAGTGCAATAGATTGCAACGCAACAGTTTCGGCATGAATCCCGTGATCAGGGATATGCAAACCGCCATCATCGTGTCCGAAGAGATCGGGATGAAAGGGTCGTGCCTCACCGGCATCATGCTCCACGAGATCGTAAAGGGAGGGATACTGAGCATCGGGCAGGTTTGCGACGAGTTCGGAGAAGATGTGGGCAGTATCATCAAGGGACTGGTGAAAACCAACGAACTGTATGAGAAAAGCCCCGCCATCGAGTCGGAAAACTTCAGGAACCTGCTTCTCTCTTTTGCCGAAGACATGAGGGTGATACTCATCATGATCGCCGACCGTGTGAACATCATGCGCCGGATTAAAGATGCGGAAGAGAAAGAAGACCGGCTGAGGGTGGCAAACGAAGCGGCGTATCTTTACGCGCCTCTGGCCCATAAGCTGGGGCTCTATAAGCTGAAGTCGGAGCTGGAGGATTTGTCGCTGAAGTATACGCAGCCCGACACTTATTACTTCATCAAAGACAAGCTCAACGAGACGAAAGCCTCGCGCGACAAATACATTGCGGCGTTCATCGAACCGATCAAAAGGAAGGTAACGGAGTCGGGACTGAAGTTCGACATCAAAGGGCGGACGAAATCCATCCACTCCATCTGGAACAAGATTCAGAAGCAGAAAACATCTTTCGAAGGGATATACGACTTGTTCGCCATCCGCATCATTATCGACTCCGCCCCCGATCCGGTGAAGGAGAAGCAGGAGTGCTGGCAGGCATACTCCATCGTCACCGACATGTACCAGCCCAACCCCAAGCGGCTGCGCGACTGGCTTTCGATTCCGAAGAGCAACGGTTACGAGTCGCTCCACATCACCGTGATGGGCCCCGAAGGGAAATGGGTGGAAGTGCAGATACGCACGCGACGCATGGACGAGATAGCCGAAAGAGGACTCGCGGCGCACTGGCGGTACAAAGGCATAAAAGGAGAAAACGGACTGGACGAATGGCTGGCTTCGGTGCGCGAAGCGTTGGAAAACGCGGACAGCGACTCGCTGAAAGTGATGGATCAGTTCAAGATGGATCTGTACGAAGACGAGGTGTTCGTATTCACTCCCAAAGGCGATCTGTTCAAACTGGGCAAAGGGGCGACGGTGCTCGACTTCGCCTTCCATATCCACACCAAGCTGGGAAGCAAATGCATAGGCGCGAAAGTAAACGGGAAGAACGTGCAACTGAAACAGAAGTTGAACAGCGGCGATCAGGTGGAGATCATGACATCCAACACGCAGACCCCGAAACAGGATTGGCTGAATATCGTAACCACCTCCCGAGCGCGCACCAAGATACGCCAGGCACTGAAAGAAATGGCGGCGGGGCAGTACGACTTTGCCAGAGAGACGCTGGAACGCAAGTTCAAGAACCGGAAGATAGAGTACGACGAACCCACCATGATGCGCCTCATCAAACGGATGGGGTACAAGAATGTCACGGAGTTCTACCAGCAGATAGCCGACGGGGCTCTCGACGCCAACGTCATTCTGGATAAATACATCGAACAGCAGAAGCGCGACAACGAGCCGCACGAAGAGATCACTTACCGCAGCGCGGAGGGATATAACCTGCAAATGGCTCAGGAAGAAGTCATGGGCAAGGAGGATGTGCTCGTCATCGACCAGAACCTGAAAGGGCTGGAATTCAAGTTGGCGAAATGCTGCAACCCCATTTACGGCGACGATGTGTTCGGCTTCGTCACAGTGACCGGAGGCATCAAGATACACCGCGCCGATTGCCCCAACGCGGCGCAAATGCGCGAACGCTTCGGATACCGGATCGTGAAAGCCCGGTGGGCGGGGAAATCGCAAGGCAGGCAATATCCCATCACCTTGCGGGTAGTGGGACACGACGATATCGGCATCGTGACCAATATCACCTCCATCATCTCGAAAGAGAACGATATCAACCTCCGCGCCATCGGCATCGACTCCAACGACGGTTTGTTCTCAGGCACGCTCACGGTAATGGTGGGCGATACGGGACGGTTGGAGGCTCTTATCAAGAAACTGAAAACCGTAAAAGGAGTGAAACAAGTAAGTCGAAACTGACGATTGAAGCCGTATCGTTAAAGCAAGCTCCACACATACGGAGCAGACAACAAAGGTAAGCCGCAACTGACAGTCGAAGCCGTATCGCTAAAGCAAGCTCCACACATACGGAGCAGGCAAACGTACGCCGGAACCGATGATTGAAGCCGTATCGTTAAAGCAAGCTCCACACATACGGAGCAGACAACAAAGATAAGCCGGAACCGACGGTCGAGACCGTATCGTTCAAGCAGGCTCCATACATACAGGCAGGCAAACGTGCGCCGGAACCGACGGTCGAAGACGTATCGTTCAAGCAGGCGGGGCAATCACCGGATTTTCTTCCTGCGGAAATAAGGATAGGCAACGAACACGAAAAACAGCATCGCAGCCACGGCAGCCACACGTGCCGCCGTCAGCAGCTCTCCCACATCCATGCGACACGAAGCGGCAATCCCAATGAATGTACCCGCTTCGCTTGCCAACAGGTGGGTAGTGTTTGCCGTCCCTCGCTGGCAATGCTCCGACAGCTTGACGAACATCAGCAGGAACTCCGGCATCACAAACCCCAGTCCCAGCCCCAGAAGAACGGCAGGAACGGCAATGCATCCATGCGTATCGAGCAGAAAGACGGCGAGAATCTCCAAGCCGATGCCTCCGACTATCAGCCGCAACATCCGTTCCCTAAGGAAAGGAAGACGTCTCAACAGCATGGAAAGCAGACATCCCGCTCCCGTAAGGGCGAAGAAAGGCACAAACGCCTCCATGCCCCACCACGTCATATTGTTCAGGAAGGGATGGGCAAGCGAAACGAGCAATCCGGGGACAAACGTTATCAGAACGAGATTGACGGCGAGCACCCATCCGCGAAGCAGCATGAAGCGGTCGAAAGAACAAGTCTTAGTGACGATCGGCGCGCGGAAAGGTACATACACCCCCGCCACAACCAATATCCCGATGGCTCCCGTAACAGCCGAAACGAGCACCAAATCCTCGAACGGATAATACCGGTGGACGCAGACGCCTGCAACCACTCCGATAATCATCCCCAGACGCACCACCCAGGAAAAGCTGATGTTGCCGACGCTGCGCAATGCCGAACCGGTAACGTCGATGGCAAGCGTGATACCCGACGAGGTGGCCATGCCGAACGCCATCCCGTGCCCGAGACTCAACAACATCAACTCCGTAATATCCGTTACGAAAGCATATCCCGCCGTAGCGGCTACCATTGCGGCTGAAGCGAACATATACACGTACTTGCGCTTATAAGCATCCACCAGATAAGCGTGGAAAGGACCGATAAGGAACATTCCCGCCATCAGGCAAAGAAAGATGCCTCCCGTTTGCGCCAAAGAGATGCCCGCACGGTCGCCCATTTCGATCGCGATCGCAGGAAACAGCATGTACAAAGACGCAAACAACAGCAAATTAGCTATACCTATCCGCATAAAATGAACCGTCCACAGTTTCACCGCCATATATCATATCAATATTGTTCCTTCTCGTTGGGAAAATAACAATTCTTCACGTCCGAGATGTAACGGCTGACGGCATCCGTCATCACCGTATACAGGTCGGCATACCGCCTCAGAAAGCGCGGACGGAATCCGTTGTTCATTCCCAGCATATCCTGAACCACCAACACCTGTCCGTCCACATTTCCTCCGGCTCCGATGCCTATCACCGGGATCGTGAGTTCCGAAGCCACTTTCGCGGCCAGCGTCGCCGGAATCTTCTCGAGCACCAGAGCGAAGCAACCCGCGTCTTCGAGCAAGTGAGCGTCGCGCACCAGCTTCTCCGCCTCCGCCTCGTCTTTGGCGCGCACGGTATACGTTCCGTATTTGTTGATCGACTGCGGCATCAGCCCCAGATGTCCCATCACCGGGATGCCCGCGCTCAGGATACGCTTCACCGTGTCGATCACCTCCTCGCCGCCTTCGAGCTTCAGCGCATCGGCATGGCTTTCCTTCATGATGCGGATTGCCGACGCCAGTCCTTCCATCTCGTTACCCTGATACGAACCGAAAGGCATGTCGACCACCACCATTGCGCGCTTCACTCCCCGCACCACCGATTTGCCGTGATAGATCATCTGATCGAGCGTGATGGGCAGTGTCGTCACATTCCCCGCCATTACGTTAGAGGCCGAGTCGCCTACCAGAATAACATCCATTCCCGCGCCGTCCACAATCTGCGCCATCGTGTAATCGTATGCAGTAAGCATCGATATTTTTTCGCCTCTCTGTTTCATTTCTATCAGGCGATGAGTAGTTACTTTCCGTGTATCATCAGCTATATAACCGGCCATATTTTCCAAAATTTAAGAATTAAAATAATGTTGAAGTTTTCAAAAATCGGATGCAAAGTTATAACATTTAATTCATAACGGACAAGGAAAAAAGGAAAATCCTTTCCGCTACGCCCCGCAAGAAAGCTCCCGGCATACCGCTGTCATCCGCTCGTACGTCATCTCGGTGAAGTCGTCTATCACATCATGCGTCTTTCCGGCTATGGCTTCGCGCGGATTTGTGGTGGCCAGCCCGATGACGGTGGCTCCGGAAGCTATTCCCGCCTGAATCCCGTGGAAAGAATCCTCGAACACGTAAGTCTGCTCGGGGGTCGCTCCAAACTGCTTCATACCCAGCAAAAAACAATCGGGAGCCGGTTTGGAACGGGGAAACATCTCCTCGGTGAGGATACAGTCGACCATCCCTTTCAATTCGGGATGCGCCTTATACACACGCTGCATCTTCACTTCGTTCGAGCTGGTCACGATGGCCGTCTTCACTCCCCGCTTGCGGAGTTCTTTCATAAACCGCGCCGCGCCGGGAACGTAAACGTACGACATTTGCTCTTCGAATGCGTTCAGCGCAGCCGTAATCTGCTTCTGCACCTCTTCCGCTCCCATAAAATAGTTGTGATAAATCTGCGTCAAAGTCTGTCCTTTGATGCGAGGTCCGAAATCTTCTTCGCCCAGATGCAACTTTCCCTGCCGGTTCCAGAAAACCGTGTACTGAGGTTCCGTATCCATAATCACTCCGTCGAAATCGAACAAGGCCACTACTTTCCCCACTCTATCCGCTCTATCCGCCCTATTCGCCTTCTTATTCCCGAACTCCGGCGAACCATTTCCCGGATTTTTCTCTTTTCCATTCGCCATATAAACCTCGCTTGTCTCTGTTGAGTTTAAACTTTCCGTATTCGTTACGCAAAGTTCCGAATAATCTTCGAATATGCCAAATTATTCGTACCTTTGGCAGGCAAAATCAAGAGAATGAGCAAAAACAACCCGCATATATTAGGCTCCGAGCCTGTGGGAAAGCTGCTGTTGCAGTACTCCATCCCCGCCATCATCGGCATGACCGTCACCTCACTGTACAACATCATCGACAGCATCTTCATCGGGCACGGCGTAGGCGCCATGGCCATCGCCGGACTGGCGGTGAGCTTCCCCATGATGAACCTTGTCATCGCTTTCTGCACCCTGGTTTCGGCGGGCGGCTCCACCATCGCCTCCATCCGTCTGGGGCAGAAAGACCACGAAGGAGCCACCGAAATCCTCTCGCACACCCTGATGCTTTGCATCACCAACTCGGTTTTCTTCAGCGTCGTGTCGTTCGTTTTTCTCGATCGCATATTGCTGTTCTTCGGCGCCAGCGGAGAGACACTGCCTTACGCCCGCAGCTTCATGCAGGTGATTCTGCTGGGAACGCCCGTGTCCTACACCATGATCGGGCTGAACAACGTGATGCGCGCCACGGGATACCCGAAGAAGGCGATGCTCACGTCTATGGTGACGGTATTCGCCAACCTCATCCTCGCTCCCCTCTTCATCTTCCGGTTCGGATGGGGAATGCGCGGAGCGGCCACGGCAACCGTCATATCGCAATTCATCGGGATGGTATGGGTGGTGAGCCATTTCCTCGACAAAGAGAGTACGGTGCACTTCGAAGGGAGGGTATGGAGGATGAAACGGCGCATCGTTTCCAACATCTTCTCCATCGGCATGTCGCCGTTTCTGATCAACGTATGCGCCTGCATCATCGTCATCATCATCAACAACAGCCTGCAAGCCCACGGGGGCGATATGGCCATCGGCGCGTACGGCATCATCAACCGCCTGCTGACGCTGTATGTGATGATTGTGCTCGGACTCACCATGGGCATGCAACCCATCATCGGCTACAACTACGGGGCCGGGAAAACAGACCGGGTGAAGCACACGCTGCGTCTGGGAGTATTTTCGGGCGTTGTCATCACCAGCACCGGCTTCCTTGTCTGCGAACTCTTTCCCCGTGCGGTTTCCGCCCTTTTCACCGACAGCGAGGATCTTATCGGTCTGGCGGCGGAGGGTGTGCGCCTCGCCGTGATGATGTTCCCGCTGGTAGGCGCGCAAATTGTCATCGGCAACTTCTTCCAAAGCATCGGCAAAGCCAAGATAAGCATTTTCCTTTCGCTCACCCGCCAACTGCTCTACCTGCTTCCCTGTCTGCTCCTCTTCCCGCAATGGTGGGGACTGAAAGGCATCTGGATAAGCATGCCTGTGTCCGACGCGCTGGCGTTTGTCACGGCCATCGTCAGTCTGGCGGTATTCCATAAAAAACGCCTCGCGGCATACACCGATGCCGCCAAGCGTTAAGAATCATACAGGTATGCGGCGAATCACTCCGCCTTGATGCTGTTTACCGGGTTTTCGCGGGCGATGCGCCATGCCTTCAGCACCACGCACACCACCGCAAGCAGCAGGATGAAGAGGGCCGTTCCGGCAAACAGGAGCGGATGCAGGCGGATATGCTCCGCAAACTGGCTGAGCCATGCCTTCCCCACAACATAAGAAGCAACCGTGCCGATGAGGACGGCAAAGACGGAGACGTACAGGATGTCGCGCACGAGCAGGCGAAGCACGTCGCCCACTTCGGCCCCGTTCACTTTCCGCACGGCGATCTCCTTGCTCCGGCGCCGGGTTTCATCGCTCACATATCCGATAAGCCCCATGACAATGATAAGCAGAATAAATCCCGAAGTGATCCAGACCGAATTTCGGAAACGGTAGACAGGCTTATAAATGTCTTTCAGCATGCTGTCGACCGACATAAAATTCAGCCCCGCAAGCGGATAAGTTTCTTCCATATACCGGTTCAGCCGCCTCAGGTTCTCGTCGTAAGGCTCTTTCAGGCGGACATTGAACACCAGACTCGCTTTTTCACCGGCTATCAGGGCAATCGGCGACTGGCCGCCGTAGAAGCTCTCGTTACGGATGTCGCGGAACACGCCCGTTATCGTCCCGTTCAAACCGTTCAACTTCTTGCCCACAGCCCCGTCGGTCCACCTCATGAGGCGCACCAACTCTTCATTCACCAAGATGTCTTCCTCCTTCCGGAAAGAAGTTCCCTCCACGATCCCGATGCCCATCACCTCCGGATAGTTGAACCGGCAATAGTTGAGGTTGAGCGTAGCGAGCCGCCTTCCGTCGTTGCTCATCAGTCCCTGCGTCCAATACTGGCCCAGCACGCTGTGCGTGGATACGGTCACCCCCTCAGCCATCGGCTGGCGGGCGAGAGCCTCTTTCACGTTCTCCGCCATCTCTTCCGGTATGTTGTTGCCGGCTTCCACCAGCCCCGGCACGTCGATTCCCATGTCGCGGCTCATCAGGTGCCGGTATTGCGAAATAGCCACAAGAAGCAGCCCCATGACGAACGAAGCACCCATAAACTGCACGAACAGCAGCGACCGCTTCCATCCTTTTTTCCCGTCGGTATGGCGACGGAACACCTGCGTGACCGGAATGCGCGAAAACAAATGCCCCGGCACACACCCCGCCAGCACGAAAAGAGTCACGACGACAAGTGCGGGAACCCACATCGTCTCCCACGCGAACAGCGAAGAAAGCTTCACCGACAGCAGGTCTTCAATAAGCGTCCGGGCATTGTAGATGCACAGGAAGCTCAGCAGTACGGATACCAGCACCAGAACGCCTGTCTCCGCAAGAAACATGCCGAAGATGTCCGCCGATCCCGCTCCGCTGCACTTGTACACGCCCACGCTTTTCGCTCTGCGGCCCAGAGCGGATACGGATATGAGAATGTAGTTCATGATGGCGGTAAAGAAGATGGAGAATCCGAGGAAACCGTAGATGAAAAGACGTTTCCGCACGGAAGCATCCTCCAAATGGAGCTTCACGATGGGAGTGACGCTGAAATCCATCTTCCAGCCGGCGTATTGTCCCGGCGTATATCTTTCTATCGCGCTTTGGATGCGCGCATTCAGCCGATCGATGTCGGAAGCGCTACGCAGCCTCAGAAAAGCGTTAAATACATCGTTGCCCTTCCAGCCGTTTCCATACATATACCCGCCGTCCCGGTGAACGCTCACGACAAAATCGTGGGTAAGAATCGTGTTTTCCGGCACGTCTTTATACACTCCGCGCACAGTCAGCTCGATCTTTCTTCCCATAGAGAGCGTTTTCCCCACAGGGTCGGCGTTTCCGAATACCTCCCGGGCGAAACGCTCCGAGACAAAAGCGCTGCCCGGCATGATGAGATCTTTCTCGTTCCCTTTCAGCACCGGTATGCCCATCGTGCGGAAAAAGCAAGTATCCGCAAAGATATAACCGGCATCTTTCAAAAGCCTGTCTTCATAATACACGTTCCTTTCCTGAATGGCGCACACGCAAGAAGCATGCTCCACCAACTCCGGGAGGTCTTGCGCCAGAGCCGCCGCGACAGGAGCGAAAACCGTGTAGTCCATCCCCTTGTCTTCGTATCTTACCACCTCCCCCGTGCTGAGGTTGGTCGTTCTGCATCCCACGAGCACGAGGCGTTCCGCGTCCGGGTAACCCCTCTCGTAGCTCAGTTCGAAAGCGATCTGCGAGAAAAGCAAGATGCCGACGATGAGTCCCAGCGAAAGCGAAATCACTTTGGTGACGTTCGCCCCCATTTCGCGCGGAAGTACCCGCAACGCATAGTATATGTGCTTCATCCGTCCCTCCCCTTTATGCAGTGATATTCGCCACAATGCTTCCGTCGAAAAGATGCACCGTGCGATGCGCGAACGACGCGTCGTGCTGCGAGTGCGTCACCATCACGATGGTCGTCCCCTCCTTGTTCAGCTCGGTGAGCAGGTTCATCACCTCCGCCCCGTTTTTAGAGTCGAGGTTGCCCGTAGGCTCGTCGGCAAGAATCAGCTTCGGAGCGGCTACGACGGCACGGGCTATCGCCACACGTTGCTGCTGCCCGCCCGAAAGCTGCTGCGGGAAATGCTTGGCGCGGTGGCCGATATTCATTCTTCTCAGCATTGCCTCCACCATCTCCCTGCGTTCGGACGCCTTGATGTCGAGGTACGTCAGGGGCAGTTCCACGTTTTCGTAAACGTTGAGCTCGTCTATGAGGTTGAAGCTCTGGAACACAAATCCCAGCTTCCCCTTCCGCACCCGCGTGCGCTGCTTCTCTTTCAGCCCCGCCACTTCCTCGCCTATGAGGCGGTAAGACCCTTCGGTCGGACTGTCGAGCAGTCCGAGGATATTGAGCAACGTAGATTTTCCGCAGCCCGACGGTCCCATCACCGCCACGAATTCTCCTTCGTTCACTTCGAGGTTCACCCGGTTCAACGCCACCGTCTCCACTTCCGAAGTACGGAAAACCTTGCTGATGTTTTCAAGTTTAATCATAGCTTTACTGTTTTGTTTTTAATATATTAATTATCAATTTATTATCACAAACACGATTACTCCATCCGAATGCTTCTTACCGGATCGTCCGAAGCGATGCGCCCCGCCCTTATCAGCACACATCCGGTAATCGCCGCCCATATCCCCAACGCCACATATACCAATGCCCGGACATCGGGATAGGCATACTCGTTGAATTGCTCCAGCCACTTCGCTCCTACCGCCCAAGAGGCGGCAATCCCGATGCAAAGCGCGGGAACGGCCACTCGCCATACCTCTTTCGCAAGCATCGCCAGCACTTCCGACGCTTGCGCCCCGTTCACCTTGCGGATGGCAATCTCCTTGCTTCGCAGCCGTATTTCATCATTCACATAGCCCAACAACCCCATCAAAGCAATCAGCAGGATAGACACCGACGCCAGCCATACGGCGTTGCGGAAACGGGCGATGCCGGAGTATTGCCTGTCGAGCTTCCCGCGCAGAGAAACGAACACCGCATCATCGGCGGGAAACGCCTCTTTCATCACTTCGTTGAGCTTGCGCAGGTTCTCGTCAAAAGGCTCTTTCAGCCTCAGATAATGATGCATCGACCCTCGCGTGGCTATCAGCATGATGGGCAGTTGCGACTCGTACGCGCTGCGGATGGAGTAATCGGGCACTACGCCCGCCACCGTCATTTTACTGCCGTCGTAATAAGACACTTGCCGGCCTATGGGGTCGCCTGTCCAGCCTGCCTGCCTCACGAACTCCTCACTCACCAGTATTTCGCCTTCGGCGGCGACGTCTCTTCCTTTCAGCAGCCTGATTCCCATCATGGACACGAAACCGGGATCCACCCATTCGATGCGCGTATCCACCTTGCGGTTGTCGCCCGCGTCGAACGTATCGCCGCTATACCCCGAACAAATCAGCTGGTTGGCGGCCCCGTAGCTCTCTACCATGGGCAGGTTGCGGAAAAAGGCTGCGGCATTGTCGTGCCCGCCTCCGAACTTGAACCAGCACGTCACCACCCTGTCGGGGTTGTAGCCCACGTCTTTCGTCATCACCATGCGGTACTGCCAGAGCACGAACACCAGAAAGCCCGAAACGAACGCCATCCCCGCAAACTGAATGAAAAGCAGCGGACGCTTCCACGAAGTTTTCCGTTCGGAATACCGCTTGAAGACCTGCGTCACAGGGACGGAGGCAAACAGCAGCGCGGGAAGCACGCCTGCCAAGGCGAAAACCAGCCCCACCGCCAGAGCGGGCGCCCATACCGTCTGCCACGTAAAGAGCGAGCTCAGGCGGGCGGAAGCCATGTCTTCGATGAAGTCGCGAAACTGCCACATCAGCAGCGCGACAAGCCCCAACGAGACGAGCAGAATGAAAAACGCCTCCATCAGAAACATCCTGAGCACATCGCCGTCGGTAGCTCCGCTGCATTTGTGCACCCCGATGGCTTTGGCCCGCTTCGCCAACGAGGAGACGGATATGAGCACATAGTTGAACGCCGCCACGAGCAAAATGCCGAAAGCCAGCACAGACATCACCACGATCATGGTGCGCACGGCGGAATTGTCGAAGTGCATCCGCTCCAAGGGATGAAACGCGAAGGTTATGTTTTTCCCGGTCTTCTTGCCGAAATCGGGGATATACCTCTTGAGCATATCGGGCAACCGCCCCTCTACCGCCTTCACCCCCGAAGAGGGGTTACGGAAACGGACAATCGAACGGTAGCTTATGTCGTAGCCCCATCCCCCGCGTCCGGCGTTCCACAGCACAGCCATGGGAATAACCGCATCGAAGGCTATGTCGGTATTATCGCCCATATCCTCGAAGACACCCCGTATGTTGAACGGCGTTTTGCGGTCGGCATACAGCACTTTGCCCACAGCATCCGCCGGATTGCCCGAACCCGCCACTTTCGACGCCAGCGCGCGCGAAACGAAAATCGCGTTCGGATCCGAGAGTTCTCCCGGTTTGCCCGCCAGCACGCCGATTCCCAGCGTCGGGAACAAATGTTCGTCGGCATACACCGTTCGTTCCGAAAGGCGCGTGTCACCGCAATAATATACCGATTCCCCCTTCTCCCTCAGTATCGTGGCGTCTTCCACCTCTTCGGGAAAATTCTCGCGCACAGCCGCAGAGAAAGGGCCGAACGTGTAGGGAGCGCCTTTCCCCTCACTCATCTCTTCAAATCCGCTCAGGTACGCCACATAAAGCTCGGCGGGGCGGTGCAGGAAATTGTAATAGCTCAGTTCGAACGCCACGCGGGCAAACAGCAGGATACCGACAAAAAGCCCCAGCGTGAGTGAAACCGTCTTGATGACGTTCGAGCCTCGTCCGCGCAGCAAAGTCTGAATGACATAGTAAATCTGTTTCATGGTTTGTCTCATTTTTTGGGCATAAACAGCCGCTTTCTATAAAGCAGAAAGCGTGCCAAAACACATAAGACATTGATAACCAGCATAAGCATCCGGTTGCTGCCCTGCCCCACTGTCTAATAATCATACACCGGCGTCTAAAATTCATACAGGCAAGACATCTTTAGCTTGCTTTTGCAGATAAGAATACCCATTAACATTGAAAGCATAAAATACTTTAGGACTACCTATGTCATATCTCGCAAATTTTCGGATTGAATCAAACATAGGATGATTCCCGTTTTTTGTTATAAAATGGTATTTTTGAAGAAAGATATAAAATAGACTTCGTTTGAATTGTCGAGTTATAATTGATGTCCTAAAATTACTTCTGATTTTTATAAGATGCTTTTTGTGATAATAGTTGAAGAAGAAAAACAAAGTCTAATGCTGGTTTACCTAATGTTGCAGTGCCAAAATAAGCATTGCAATCATCGCATATATCAAAACCTATTTCATCTCCGCCAAGGCTATGTGGTAAAATATGAGGTTTATTTTCAAAAGAAACTTCTGGCTCTTTTTTACCACACCAAATGCATTGTCCTGTTTCTGTATATTTCATAATCAAATATCATAAACTTTATTTCCATGCTTCCTCATTTTTCCAATCGTGGGTAAATCCCATTGCAGCTATATCTACTGAAAGAAAATCCGCCAACAATCCCGAAAGTTTTTCGTTGAAGTTATTATTGGGAGAAACCGAAAAGAGGAAATATCGGATTATGCACAAGCGATAGTAAATCCGTTTCTTATCAACTTTTGAGGTATCAATCCATGCATTTTTAGTCTTTTGGGGTTCGGCAGGATTCAACATAAAATCCCTGTTCCATACTCTCGCATGGTGACAACACATATTACGGAGGTTGGCAAGCACCGTCAGCCACGAGATAAAAACCTGTGGTTTCAGACCGAAATAACCGGCAATGTGCTTCATCAGTTGGTTGCTGGCTATATTGGAATAGATGTAGTTCAAGTTACCGAAAGACAATACTTCCGTTATCATCCATGCAGGAGGATAACTTTCGATATAGTTACACCTAAAATCTTCAATGTAATCTTCTTTGCTTGATGCCAATTCCTTCTTCTATGATTGTCAAAGTTTGGTTGAACTTTTCCTGATTGGCAAAACATTCCGGTTTCGTTATCCAATACCTGTCATTTAGTTCCTGGCATCCGATATTTGCTAATACGCTGCGAATGGCTACTTCTATTTTCTCTATTTCGTTGAAAAGTAGAATACGTAATTTCTTGTCAAAGCGATAGAGCGTCAAGACTTGTTCAAAAGTAGTTCCCTCTTTTAGTAGCAAATCCCTTTTGGGAGTTTTATAAAAAGGATAGATGTATGCTGAAAGACGATGATAACCGATATTCATCAGATATTTTTCTACCTTATGCTCATCTTTTATGAGCATTCCTCTTGATTTTAGTATTTGAACAATTTGTTTCGGAGAAGAATATGGTTTGGCGAAACTTGTTTTCATAGTATGTATAATAAAAAACGACCCGCCGATTTGAGCATTGTGAAGAGGCTTGGCAGGTTCTAATGATGCAAAGGTAGTAAAATGGTTTGGAATAGCCAAATAATCTGTGATAGAATGCTCAAAAAACATGAAAAACAGGTTAATTCATACAGGCGGGCCGTGCGCCCGCAAAGCTGCATCGCCGGACCTTCTTTTGCAGGAGACTTACAACGGGAAAAACAGAGGTTTCGATCAAAGAAAACGGAGCCGCCACTTGCGAAAAACAGAGGCTCTGTTGCGTCGAAAAAACGGCTTTTTCATCCGCCGGAAAAAGGGCTAAAATGCGGAACAGCAAATGGAACACTTTTTCGGCTTCATAAAGAATTGTTTCATAGACTATTACATCATTTTATTAAACAGAGGGCGAACGCCTAAGCGAACACTTAATAAATAAGGGATAATAAATGAATATATATTTAAAAATATATATTCTGATCGATTTCGCGAAAAATGGCGGAAAAAAACAGGTAAAAAGATTGACATCGCCCGTAAAAAAACGTATATTTGCACATAGAAAATCACATAAAAAATCACTGCTGAAACCGACTATGAAAAAAACGCCGCACACACTTCTCCGTCACATCCGCATACACCCGGCAACCGGACGCAGAACCCTGCGCACCTCCCTCCGCCTTGCCAACATACACCCCGCAAGCGGACGAAGCTCCCTGCTCGCACTCCTCTGCTGCATCCTGCTTACGGGATGCGACCTGATAGACTATCACCCCTACGACGTCCGCATCACCGGCGAAAGAGACGTGAACGCCCGCAACGCCGCACGGATAGAAGCTGCGTGCAAGGGCAAGAAAACCATACGATTCGTCACCATGGGCGATTCGCAGCGGTGGTATGACGAGACGAAGAAGTTCGTGACGGAGATAAACAAGAGAGACGACATCGACTTCGTGATACACGGGGGAGACATGAGCGACTTCGGGCTGACGAAGGAATTTCTGTGGCAACGCGACATCATGAACGGACTGAAGGTGCCCTACGTTGTCCTGATCGGCAACCACGACTGTCTGGGCACGGGCGAAGAGGCGTACCGCAAGATATTCGGCCCCACGAATTTCGCTTTCATCGCCGGAAACGTGAAGTTCGTATGCCTCAACACCAACGCGCTGGAATACGACTATTCGCAACCGATACCCGACTTCGACTTCATGGAGAAGGAATGGACGAACCGGAAGGGGGAGTTCGAAAAGACGGTGGTAAGCATGCACGTGCACCCCTATTCGGACGTGTTCAACAACAACGTGGCGAAGGTGTTTCAATACTACGTCACACAATATCCCGGCCTGCAATTCTGCACGGCCGCCCACAACCACAGCTTCAGCGACAAGATTCCGTTCGACGACGGAGTGCACTACATCGTGAGCGACTGCATGAAAAACCGCAGTTACCTTGTTTTTACCATCACCCCCGAAACATACGAGTATGAATTGGTTAAGTTCTGACAATATGCTCCGCCTGTGCGGCATCGCCCTGTTCTTATTTTCTACCTGCTGCCGTAACCTTCCCGCGCAACCCGTTCCCGTCGAGGATGCCCGCATTCCCGATTCGGTGACGCCGAGTCAGGCGCCCACCGCAGAAAACGCCTCCGAAAGCTCCCCCTGCACTGCCGACACGATAAAGCCGTGTCAGGCTCCGCTCGCAGAGATCACCTGCGACAGCGCCGTCTTCGATGCCGATCGGGTGATGCAGAAATCTCCCAAGCATCATAAGTACGACCGCCGCGTGCACCGCTTCCGCCGGAAATGGGAACAGCTCATACCGACGCACTCCAAAGTGCAGTTCGCGGGAAACATGGGGCTGCTCTCCTACGGCATGGGATGGGACTATGGCAAACGGAGCCAGTGGGAGACCGACCTGCTGTTGGGCTTCATCCCCAAATATTCGTCGAAAAGGCCCAAACTGACCATGACGCTCAAGCAGAACTATATGCCGTGGAGCGTGGGGCTGGGGGAAAGATTCTCCGCCGAGCCGCTGGCGTGCGGGCTTTACATGAACACGGTGTTCGGACACGAATTCTGGGTGAGAGAACCCGAACGCTATCCGAAAGGCTACTACGGCTTCTCGAGCAAAATCCGCTTCCACATCTTCGTCGGGCAGCGGCTGACGTACGACATCGACCCGCAGTGGAGGTTTATGGCGAAATCGGTCACTTTCTTCTACGAGATCAGCACCTGCGACCTCTATCTGGTGAGTGCCGCGACCAACAGTTACCTCCGTCCGCGCGACTACCTGAGCCTCTCTTTCGGACTGAAATTCCAGTGGCTATGAAATATTTTCGTACTTTTGTGCCTAATCCATATTTTTACCTGACATGACCCGACCCGGAACCATCGTCGTAGTAGACGACAACAAAGGCGTGCTGACCGCACTGCAAATGCTTCTGAAAGACCGATTCCGCAAAATCGTACTTCTCTCTTCGCCCGCTTCGCTCACGGCGACCATACGCGAGGAGAAGCCCGACGTATTGCTGCTCGACATGAATTTCTCCACAGGAATCAACACGGGCAACGAGGGGCTTTTCTGGCTGCGCGAGGTGAAGAAAAAGCAGCCGGAGCTTCCGGTGGTGCTGTTCACGGCATACGCGGACATCGACCTCGCCGTGAGGGGAATCAAGGAAGGAGCGGCGGACTTCATCGTAAAGCCGTGGGAGAACGCCAAGCTGGTGAAAACGGTGGAAGACGCCGTGGCATCTGCCCGTACCCGGAAGGGGAAAAAGAAAAACATGCCGCATGCCGCCGCAACGCCGGGAATGTACTGGGGAGAGAGCAAAGAGATGAAGCAGCTGCGCGCGCTCATCGGCAAGGTGGCGGCAACTGATGCCAATGTGCTGATTACGGGCGAGAACGGAACGGGAAAAGAGGTGCTGGCGCGCGAGATACACCTGCTGTCGGGACGCAGGGAAAGGGAAATGGTGGCGGTGGATATGGGGGCGATTGCCGAACCGCTGTTCGAAAGCGAACTGTTCGGGCACGTGAAAGGGGCGTTCACCGACGCTTACGCCGACCGTGCGGGAAAGTTCGAAACGGCGGACAAGAGCACGTTGTTTCTGGACGAGATAGGCAACCTGCCGTGCCACCTGCAAGCCAAACTGCTGACCGCCATTCAGCGCAGAAGCGTGGTGAGGGTGGGAAGCAACACGCCCGTGCCGGTGGACATACGGCTGATATGCGCCACCAACCGCAACTTGCAGGAGATGGTGGACAGGAAAGAGTTCAGGGAGGACTTGCTCTACCGCATCAACACCATTCACGTGGAACTGCCGCCCCTGCGCCGCAGGAAGGAGGATATCGTGCCGCTCGCCCGGCTGTTCGCGGCAAGGTTCTGCAAGCAGTACGGCAAAGAGCCGGTGGAGTTCACCCGCGATGCCGAAGAGAAGTTGGAGGCATACCCGTGGCACGGCAACATCCGCGAACTGGAGCACGCCATCGAAAAGGCGGTGATCATCAGCGACGGGACGCAGATTCCCGCCGAGCTGTTCCGACTCTCCGTCCGCTCGGCGGAACAACCGGAGAAGGCGGCTTCCACACTCGAAGAGATGGAAAGGCGAATGATACGCAAAGCCATAGGAACCTGCAACGGCAACCTCTCGGCAGTGGCGGCGCAACTGGGCATCACGCGGCAGACGTTATACAACAAAATGAAAAAATTCGGGCTATGAACGCACTATTCCGAAAAATGTCGGGGCACAGCCTCGTAGGCATACTGCTCACCGTCGGCCTCTGCTTCGCAACGGCGGCGGCAGCCTTCGGGGGCGAATACGCGGGGGCGGCCCTCCTCGCCGTCCTGCTGGCGCTGAGCATGGCATGGCAGATACGCATGTACCGCAGGCATACGCGCGAGGTGCTCTTCATGCTCGACGCGCTGGAGAACAACGACAACAGCTTCCGGTTCGACGAAACGTCGGGCACGGGCGAAAGCCGCGCCGTACACGAGGCGTTGAACCGTGTGGCGCAGATACTGTACCGCGTGAAGACGGAAACGGCGGAACAGGAGAAGTATTACGAACTGATACTCGACTTCGTGGATACGGGGGTGCTGGTGCTCAACGACAACGGGGCTGTGTACCGGAAAAACAGGGAGGCGATGCGGCTGCTGGGACTGACGGTGTTCACGCACGTCAGGCAGTTGCGCAACACAGACAGCCTGCTGGCGGAACAGTTGGAGGCGTGCCGGGCGGGCGACCGCATGCAGGCGACGCTCCACAACGAGCGGGGAACGGTGAATCTGGTGATCCGCGTGTCGGACATAACGGTACGGGGAGAGCACCTGCGCATCCTCGCGCTGAGCGACATCAACACCGAGCTGGACGAAAAAGAGGCGGAATCGTGGATACGGCTGACAAGGGTGCTGACGCACGAAATCATGAACTCAATCACTCCCCTCACCTCCATCAGCGATACGCTTCTGTCGGCTCCGGAAGGCAAAGACGCCGAAACAATCCGGGGCTTGCAGGCCATCAGCGCCACGGGCAAGGGGTTGCTCGCCTTCACCGATTCTTACCGCCGCCTCACGCGCATCCCTCCGCCCGAACCGGTGTTGTTCGACGTCAAGCCGTTCATCGAACGGATGATCGCCCTCGCCCGCCATCAGTATCCGTGCGGGCACATCCGTTTCGAAACGGAGATATGCCCCGAAGAGCTGATTCTGTATGCCGACGAGAACTTGGTGTCGCAGGTGGTCGTGAACATACTGAAGAACGCCATTCAGGCCATCGGAGACCGGGCAGACGGACGGATAGACATCAAAGCCTCGTGCAACGACAAGGAGGAAGTATGGATAGAGGTAGGCAACAACGGGCCCGCCATTCCACCCGAAGCGGCGGAGCACATCTTCGTCCCGTTCTTCACCACCAAGGAAGGGGGAAGCGGCGTGGGACTGAGCGTTTCGCGCCGGATCATGCGGCTTTCGGGCGGCAACCTCGTGCTGCTGCCGGGCAAGGAAACCCGGTTCAGAATGAACTTCAAATGAAAACCAAACCGTATCCGATATGTATTCGACACTCATAGACAATCCGCTGTTCAGGGGCATCGCGCCCGAAACACTCTCGTCGGCTCTGGCAGAGGTCAACTTCCGCATGCGCTCATACAGGAAAGGAGAAGTTCTGGCAAGGCAGGGCGATGTGTGCAACCGCCTCGTGATTCTCGCCAAAGGGAGCGTGCGGGGCGAGATGATCGACTATTCGGGACGGCTCGTGAAGGTGGAGGACATCGCCGCTCCGCGGGCTTTGGCTCCGTTATTTCTCTTCGGCGATGAAAACCGCTATCCAGTGGAGGTGACCGCCAATGAGCCGACGGAAACGATCGAAATACCGAAATCCGGCGTGTTGGAGCTGTTTCGCCGGAACGAACGCTTTCTGGAAAACTACATGAATCTTTCCGCCAATTACGCCCGCACGCTATCGGACAAGCTGTTCTTCATGTCGTTCAAAACCATCCGGCAGAAGCTCGCCTCGTATCTGTTGCGGTTGCACAGGCAGCAGGGGCAGTCCCGCGTCAGGCTCGATCGCTCGCAACAGGCGCTGAGCGACTACTTCGGTGTATCTCGCCCCTCGCTGGCACGCGAACTGGCACGCATGCAGGAAGACGGTCTGATAGCGGTCGACCGCAAGCTGGTGACCATCCTGCGGGCAGACGCCCTCACGCAACTGATACGGTAGCAGGCGGAGAACGGCACACACAAGCCGGTGAGTATCCTGCGGGCAGACCGCCTACCCAACCGATACGGCAACTGACGGCGGGCAGCGCACGCAAGCCGGTGAGCATCCTGCGGGCAGACGGCCTATCCAACCGATACGGCAAAGCTGCCGCCTGCATCGCTTTTCCCCTCTCAATCGGAAGCGAACCGAAAAAACGAGCCGTTGTAACATTGGTTACAGAACCGCCCGGCACTTCTCCCCTATCTTTGCACTCATAATGAAGAAACCAACTAAAACGTAGAAATTATGAGTATGTTCTGTTATCAATGTCAAGAAACCGCCATGGGCACAGGTTGCATCCTGAAAGGGGTATGCGGCAAAACATCCGAAGTATCGAACCTGCAAGACCTTTTGCTCTTCGTAGTGCGCGGAATCGCAGTCTACAACGAACGTCTGCGCGAAGTGGGAACACCTTGCGAAGAGGCTGATAAATTTATATACGACTCGCTATTCGTCACCATAACGAATGCCAATTTCAGCCGTGAGAATATCACCCAAAAGATAAAGACGGGGTTGCAACTGAAAAGGGAGTTGGGGAAGAGAGTTGCGGTGGACAACGCTCCCGACGAATGTCTATGGGACGGAACGGAGGAAGAATTTGCAGAGAAAGCGGCGACGGTGGGCGTGCTACGCACCGCCGACGAAGACATCCGCTCGCTGAAGGAGCTGGTGCACTACGGACTGAAGGGAATGGCCGCCTATGCCGAACACGCCGGCAATCTGGGACACAAATCGGCGGAGATTTTCGCTTTCATGCAGCATGCGCTGGTGCAGCTCACACGCACGGACATCGGCGTGGAGGAACTCATCGGGTTAACGCTGGAAACGGGAAGACACGGCGTAACGGCGATGGCTATGCTCGACGCCGCCAACACGGGCGCATACGGCAACCCGGAGATTTCGGAAGTGAACATCGGAGTGCGCAACAATCCGGGTATCCTCATCAGCGGGCACGACCTGAAAGACCTCGAAGAGCTGCTTCAGCAGACGGAAGGCACGGGAGTGGACGTGTACACGCACAGCGAGATGCTGCCCGCGCATTACTACCCGCAGTTGAAAAAGTACAAGCATCTGGCGGGCAATTACGGCAATGCATGGTGGAAGCAGAAAGAGGAGTTCGAGAGTTTCAACGGTCCCATCCTGTTTACGAGCAACTGCATCGTTCCTCCCCGCTCCAACGCCTCATACAAAGACCGCATCTACGTGACGGGCGCATGCGGACTCGACGGCGCGTTCTACATCCCCGAACGGAAAGACGGGCAACCGAAAGATTTCTCCGCCATCATCGCCCATGCCAAACGATGTCTGCCCCCTGTCGGCATCGAAAGCGGAACGATTACGGGAGGCTTTGCCCATGCGCAGGTGACGGCACTGGCGGATAAGGTGGTGGAAGCAGTGAAAAGCGGGGCGATACGCAAATTCTTCGTGATGGCGGGCTGCGACGGACGGATGAAAAGCCGCGACTACTACACCGAGTTTGCCCGCAGGTTACCCGCAGACACGGTAATCCTGACGGCAGGGTGCGCGAAGTACCGCTACAACAAGCTCGAGCTGGGCGAGATCAACGGCATCCCCCGTGTGCTCGACGCCGGACAGTGCAACGACAGCTATTCGCTCGCCGTCATCGCCCTGAAGCTGAAAGAGGCGTTCGGACTCGACGACATCAATCGCCTCCCGATTGTCTACAACATCGCATGGTACGAGCAGAAGGCGGTCATCGTACTGCTTGCGTTGCTTTCTCTGGGTGTGAAACAGATTCATCTCGGGCCTACCCTCCCCGCTTTCCTTTCGCCGAACGTCACGAAAGTGCTGGTGGAGCAATTCGGCATCGGAGGTATCAGTTCGGTAGACGAAGACTTGGTGAAGTTTCTGGCTTAAAAAGATTGCAGCGGAAATGAAGCTGCCTCATCACAGGATTTCGGGGCGGAGTGCTTGAAGCAAAGAGAAGATGAAGCGATCACTTTTGCATTTTGTAGTTATTCTGGAGTAGCACGCTTAAAGTAAAGCGAGGACAGAGCCAGACTCTTTCGGGCTTTGTTGCTATTTCGAGGCAGTCGGCTTAAAACAAAGTGAAGACAAAGCAATCGATTTCAAGCTTTGTATTACTTCGGGGCAGTCGGCTTAAAACGAAGCGAGGACAAAGCAATCGCTTTCGGACTTTGTATTACTTCGGGACGGCTCGCTTAAAAGTAAAGCGGGGCTGCCCCGAAATTTTACGCCTCTTTAGGTAAAATCAGGTTGAGCAACACTCCCACCAGTGCCGCCAGCCCGATGCCCGACAGAGAGAAGTTTCCCCAACTCAGCACCGCACCGCCGATGCCGACCGTCAACGTCAGCGAAACAATCACGATGTTTCTCGTACGGCTCAAATCGACGCAGTTGTTCACCAGACTCCCGATACCGGCACAGGCGATGGTTCCGAAAAGCAACAGCATGATTCCGCCCAGCACTGCGGCGGGAATGGACTTCAGCAACGCGCTGACTTTACCGATCACCGAAAACAAGATGGCGGTGACTGCGGCAATGCGAATCACTTGCGGATTGGTGATTTTGGTCAGCGACATGGCGCCCGTAACTTCGGAGTAGGTGGTCACGGGAGGACCTCCCACCAGTCCGGCGAAGAAACAAGCCAGACCGTCGCCCAATAACGTGCGGTGCAATCCGGGGTCTTTCACGAAATCTTTACCCGCAACGGTGTTCACCACATACACGTCTCCGATATGTTCTATCACCGGGGCAATGGCAACGGGAATCATGAACAGGACAGGCTCCCACGAGAAAGCGGGGAAGACGAATCGGGGAAGCCCGATCCAAGCAGCGTCTCTCACTCCCGAAAGGTCGAGCCCGTAGAACAGCCAAGCCGCAAGATAACCGACTATGATTCCGCAGAAGATAGGAATCAGCTTCAGAAGCCCTTTCGCCCTTATGGAGACGACTACCGCCGTCAGCAGCGAAAGGAGTGCCAGCACCCAGTTTTCTTTCGCCATATCGACTCCCGCGCCCGCCAGAGACAATCCGATGAGAATAATCACCGGTCCGATGACGACAGGAGGAAACAGGCGTTCGATGACTTTCACTCCCTGCCACTTGACGAGGGCGCTCATCAGGAAATAGACAAAGGCGACGCCGACCATGCCCGAAAGCGTGCCGGGCAGCCCGTAGAGTTCGGTGGCTTTGATGATGGGAGCGATGAAAGCAAAGCTGCTTCCGAGGAAGATGGGAACTTTCCCGCGGGTCACCGCATGGAAAATAAGCGTGCCGATACCGGCAGTGAATAACGCAGTAGAAGGGTCGAGCCCCACCAATAACGGCACAAGTACAGTAGCCCCGAATGCGACAAACAGGAACTGTACTCCTACCACCCCTTTCCGAAAGGGAGTAAGATTGTTTGAATCCATAAAGTGTAATATCGATTTATTTCGTACAAAATTAATCTTTTCAAATAAAATGACAGCTTTTTCAACAGAAAAATAATTGCGATTGGGGGAATAGGCAAAGGCGGAAATCTTTTCAGGCAGAACAATAAATATCTTCCGAAGAGATTTTATTTGTTTTCAAATAATGCGTACCTTCGCGCAAAATATAAAACTGACAAACAAACGATCATTTTACAACCATCTGATTCAATTATGGCATTTACAGCAGAAAACATCATATTGGTAGGTTCGATCCTGCTATTCGCCAGCATTGTTGCCGGAAAGACCGGCTATCGTTTCGGCGTGCCCGCTTTATTGCTATTCCTCATAGTAGGCATGCTATTCGGAAGCGACGGGCTCGGGCTACAGTTCCATAACGCCAAAGAAGCGCAATTTATCGGTATGGTGGCTCTTAGCGTCATTCTGTTCTCAGGCGGGATGGACACGAAATTCAGGGAAATAAAACCGGTGATGGCGCCGGGCGTCGTACTGTCGACGATAGGAGTGTTGCTCACGGCCCTCTTCACGGGTATCTTTATCTGGTGGCTGTCGGGCATGAGCTGGACTAACATCCACTTGCCTCTGACCACTTCACTGCTGCTCGCCGCCACCATGTCGTCTACCGACTCGGCATCGGTATTCGCCATTCTCCGCTCGCAAAAGATGAACCTGAAGCACAACCTTCGCCCCATGCTGGAACTCGAAAGCGGAAGCAACGACCCGATGGCTTATATGCTTACCATCATCCTGATACAGTTTATCCAGTCGGCGGGGATGGGCATAGGCACGATGCTCTCTTCTTTCGCTGTACAGTTCATCGTGGGAGGAGCATTGGGATACCTGCTCGGCAAACTCGCCATCCGCAAGGTGAACATGTTCAACATCGACAATCAGGCGCTGTATCCCATCCTGCTGCTCTCGTTTGTTTTCTTCACCTTCTCGGTCACCACGCTGCTGAAAGGGAACGGCTATCTGGCGGTCTATATCGCCGGAATGATCGTAGGAAACAATAAGATTACCAACCGGAAAGAGATTTATACCTTCATGGACGGGCTTTCGTGGCTGTTCCAGATCATCATGTTCCTGTGTCTGGGATTGCTGGTGAATCCGCACGAAATGCTTGAAGTAGCTGCCGTAGCTCTGCTTATAGGTATTTTTATGATATTGGTCAGCCGTCCGCTGAGCGTATTCATTTCGCTCCTGCCTTTCCGCGGCATCACCTGCAAGTCGCGTCTGTTTGTCTCGTGGGTGGGACTGCGAGGGGCAGTGCCCATCATCTTCGCCACCTATCCGGTAGTGGCGGAGATAGAGGAATCGAACCTTATTTTCAATATCGTATTTTTCATCACCATCCTTTCGCTGGTGATACAAGGCACTACGGTATCATTCGCCGCACGGTTGCTGCAACTCTCCACCCCGTTGGAGAAAACGGGCAATGATTTCGGCGTGGAATTGCCTGAGGAAATAGACACCGACCTGAGGGACGTGACCATCACCGCAGAAATGATCAAAAAAGCCGATACGCTGAGGGATATGAACCTGCCCAAAGGCACGCTGGTGATGATTGTGAAACGGGACGATGAATTCCTGATTCCCAACGGAAGCCTGAAACTGCACGAAGGAGACAAATTGCTGGTTATCTCGGAAAAGCCGAAAGAAGCAGCAACGAAGGAATAGAAAACTTGCCTTTCACACACGCTTCTCCGACATTCATGCAGAGAAGTATCCGACACATGCTTTCGATGGCGTTCGTCCGGAGAAGTATCAACACACCCTTTCGATGACGATTATGCAGGGAATTATGCAACGTAACGCTTTCGGTGGCATTTATGCAGGGAATTATGTAACATAACGCTTTCGATGACGATTGTCGAAGGGGTTTAGGCTCCCGCCGCAAAGTCCGTTGCAAAGACTTCGCATACGCACGGTTTTGATGGCTCACGGATGGTTTATCGTCTCAATGCCGGCACGCAGAGAGAGAACGGGAACAGAGTCTCCGTCCCGTTAATTTACCGTAAAAGTGAAATACAAAGTAGAGTTAATGTTAATGAAGTATTATTTTTGCACAGTTTTAAACCAAATGTGCAAAAACCTCATGGAACAAGGATATCAATTCATCGACTATATCGAACAAAGTATTATCGGCAACTGGGATAGGGACGCCCTGACAGACTATAAAGGAGTCACGTTTCAATATAAAGATGTAGCCCGAAAGATAGCCAAGTTTCACATCGTGCTGGAGAGTACCGGCATCCGTCCGGGCGACAAGATTGCGGTATGCGGACGCAACAGCGCTAACTGGGCTGTAAGCTTCCTCGCCACGATGACCTACGGCGCCGTAATTGTACCGATACTGCACGAGTTTAAAGCCGACAACATACACAACATCGTCAACCACTCCGAAGCCAAAATACTGCTTGTGGGCGACCAGATCTGGGAGAATCTGAACGAAGACTGCATGCCTTTGCTGGAAGGAATTGTATCGCTTGCCGACTTCTCTCCTCTGATTCTGCGGAACGAACGGCTGAGTTACGCGCTCGACCACCTGAACGAGATTTACGGGCAACGCTACCCGAAAAACTTCCGGCCGGAACATATCCGCTACCGGAAAGACCGACCGGAGGAACTGGCTATCATCAATTATACGTCGGGCACTACGGGCTATTCGAAAGGAGTGATGCTGCCCTACCGGAGCATTTGGTCGAATGTGGCTTATTGCCATGAGATGCGTCGCGTGAATCCGGGCGACCACATCGTCTCCATGCTTCCGCTGGGACATGTGTTCGGCATGGTGTACGACTTCCTCTACGGCTTCTCGGCAGGCGCGCACATCTACTTCCTCACCCGCATGCCCTCTCCGAAGATCATCGCACAATCGTTTGCCGAAATCAAGCCGAAGCTTATCTCGTGCGTGCCGCTCATCGTGGAAAAGATCATCAAGAAAGATATTCTGCCGAAAGTAGACGGCAAGATAGGAAAACTGCTGTTAAAAGTCCCCATAGTGAACGACAGGCTCAAAGCATCGGCACGGCAGGCTGCCATGGAGATATTCGGCGGAAACTTCGACGAGATCATCATCGGGGGCGCTCCTTTCAATGGCGAAGTGGAAATGTTCTTAAAGAAGATAGGCTTCCCCTACACCATCGCCTACGGCATGACGGAGTGCGGACCTATCATCTGTTCGAGCCGGTGGGATATGCTGAAGACGGCTTCGTGCGGGAAAGCGGCAAGCCGGATGGAGGTGCGCATCGATTCGCCCGACCCGCGCAACCAAGCCGGAGAGATTGTATGCAAGGGCATCAACCTGATGCTCGGTTACTATAAGAACCCGGAAGCTACGGCACAAATCATCGATACCGACGGATGGTTGCACACGGGCGACCTCGCCACGATGGACGAAGAGGGGTACATCACGGTGAGAGGACGCAGCAAGAACCTGCTCCTGACCTCTGCCGGACAGAACATCTACCCCGAAGAGATCGAAAGCAAGCTAAACAACCTGCCCTTTGTAGCCGAGTCGCTCGTCGTGTTGCAGCACGACAAACTGATAGCGTTGATCTACCCGGACTTTGAGGATGCTTTTGCCCACGGTCTCCAACAGGCGGACATTGAAAAGGCGATAGAGGAAAACCGTGTCGAACTGAACCGCCAACTTCCCGGATACAGCCAGATCGCGAAAGTAAAGATACACTTCGAGGAGTTTGAGAAAACAGCCAAGAAATCCATCAAACGCTTCATGTATCAGGAAGTAAAAGAATAAAAAACGCTAATGCAACAAGGACATTGAATAAAGTGTCCAATATTCAGATAGATTCAAAGGTTCAATCTCAATATTAAGCTATATAGACGAAAAACTCAAAAAATCGATATTATACGGGATAAAAGCTCAGGAAGACGTACTTTATTTAAATCTACAAGCAAAACGACAAGGGCCCTCACAAGACAGAAACTTTTTCAGCGGCCTCAATGTCAACAAGCCTTTCCGCTTATAAGCCCTTATCCATCAGCAAATGAAAGGTCAGAAACGGCTCGAGGAGCGCAGGCTTCTTCACCTCGAGACCCTTATCTCTCAGCAAGTGAAAAGGCAGAAACGGCTCGACAGGTGCAGGCTTCTTCACTTCGAGACCCTTATCTCTCAGCAAGTGAAAAGGCAGAAACGGCTCGAGGGGCGCAGGCTTCTTCACTTCGAGACCCTTACCTCTCAGTAAATGAAAGGTCAGAAACGGCTTGCGGCCAATTTTTCTTCGAAACATTTTCGGGTGCATAGTTGTATTATACAAAGAAATATTTTATTTCTCACGACATCTAAAAAAACGAAAATGTATGAAGACTATAGATTTGACCGAAAAGAGTTTTATAGAAAAAGTAGGAGATTATTCGACTTATCCCGACAACTGGCAATTTAAAGGCGACAAGCCTTGCATCGTCGACTTCCATGCCCCTTGGTGCGTATATTGCAAGAATCTGGATCCGATTCTGGAACAATTGGCCGACGAATATAACGGAAAAATAGACATCTACAAAGTGGATATCGACCAAGAACCGAAACTGGAAAAGGCATTCAACATCCGCACCGTACCTAATTTGCTGCTTTGCAACATGGATGGAAAGACGATGATGAAACTCGGCACGTTAAATAAGACCCAACTGAAAGAGCTGATCGAGCAAACGTTCTTTACTCGTTGAGCCGCAAAAAGAATAATATGTCCGAAAGCGAAAAACACGGGAAATCGTTCGACTACGCCTAAGGTCTCCTCACCCGACACCGTAAGTAAGCTGATAACATGTCTATAAAGAATGCATAAAAACAAAAAGCCGTCGCAGCGGATGATTTCAAGCTGCGACGGCTTTTAATGTTCTAATAAAGAAGCAATAAAAAAACAAATTGCCGATGAAACTACCTGCAATTTGTTTCGATCGCCCTCAAATCTTCTTCTCTTCTGAGCGGAAAACGAGACTCGAACTCGCGACCCTAACCTTGGCAAGGTTATGCTCTACCAACTGAGCTATTTCCGCAACAAAAAAACCTTTAAATCATTGCAAAGATATGAACTATTGAACTCCCGCGACATCACTGCCGCACTTGTGCCCAGAACAGGACTCGAACCTGCATGCCTCTCGACACACGCACCTGAAACGTGCGCGTCTACCAATTCCGCCACCTGGGCAAGTGATTCATTCAAAAACTCAAAGAAGTTGGAGCGGAAAACGAGACTCGAACTCGCGACCCTAACCTTGGCAAGGTTATGCTCTACCAACTGAGCTATTTCCGCATACACCTTAATTTGTTGTGAAGAGAAGGAGACTCGAACTCCCACGACATTGCTGTCACTACCCCCTCAAAGTAGCGCGTCTACCAATTCCGCCACCTCTCCATTATGCAATTAAAGCTCAATCTTTGTGCCCAGAACAGGACTCGAACCTGCATGCCTCTCGACACACGCACCTGAAACGTGCGCGTCTACCAATTCCGCCACCTGGGCAAAAGATTTATTCCAATATATCAAAGATGTTGGAGCGGAAAACGAGACTCGAACTCGCGACCCTAACCTTGGCAAGGTTATGCTCTACCAACTGAGCTATTTCCGCATTTGCGGTTGCAAAGGTAGCCATTTTCTGTAAATTTGCAAACATTCCATCATCTTTTTTACAAGATTCTAACAGCAGCCTGAGCACCGTAAAAACAATTGTTTTGATAATCAACTCATTCTGTCGCGATAGTCTTCATAAGAAAAACGTTTGTATATCTGTGCCTTTCCTTCTTTCGTCCATAAAGCGATGGCAGGATGATGGATACCGTTGAACATTGTGGTTTTCACCATCGTATAGTGAATCATGTCTTCGAATATGATGCGTTCGCCCGTTTGCAGTTCGTGGTCGAAACTCCAAAATCCCATATAGTCGCCGCTCAGACAGGAGTTGCCTCCCAAGCGGTAGATGTATTTTCCTTCATTTCCCGCCTCGGCTCCGCGCACTGCCGGCTGATAGGGCATTTCGAGGCAGTCGGGCATGTGGCAGGTAAAGCTCACATTCAGAATAGCCGTTTTAATGCCTCGATTTTCTACAATATCCACCACTTCGGACGTCAGCACTCCCGTTTGCCAGGTAAAGGCTGAGCCGGGTTCAAGGATAATCCGCAGATGAGGATAGCGCGACTTCAACTCTTTCAGCAGACGGATCAAATGCTCTGTGTCGTAGTCTTTGCGGGTCATCAGATGTCCTCCTCCCAGATTCAGCCATTTTATCTGAGGGAACCAACGGGAGAACTTTTTCTCCAGGTGATGCAAGGTGCGCTCCAGTTCAAAAGACGAGGATTCGCAGTGGCAATGGCAATGAAACCCTTCTATGCCATGCGGCAATACGTCGGGCAACAGGTCGGCAGTTATCCCGAAGCGGGTTCCGGGCGCACAGGGATTATAAAGCTCCGTCTCCACCTCCGAGTACTCCGGATTCACGCGAATGCCGCAGGAGATACGGTTGCCATCGGCCTCTATCATCGGGTAGAAACGCCGGAACTGACCGGGAGAGTTGAAAGTGATGTGGCTGCTGCAACGCATAATATCGGGGAAATCCTCCTCCGTATACGCAGGCGAATAGGTATGCGCCTTGCTTCCGAACTCCTCGAAAGCCAAACTGGCCTCGTATACGGAGCTTGCGGTAGAATGGTCTACATATTCGCGGAATATGGGGAAAGAGCGCCACATGGCAAATGACTTGAAAGCAAGAATAATCTCTACCCCCGCACGGTCGGCAACGCTTTTTATCAAACTCAAATTTCTTCTCAGAAGCTCCTCCTCCATGATGTAGCAAGGGGAAGGAAATTGTGTAAAATCTATCATAATTATATCGGTAAGATGATTGTGATTCAAATTCACAGTCACTTTATCTGCATGAATTGAGTTGCAAACTTACAATAAAAAGTAAAACTTTTGTTCCAAAACCCGAAATTAATTTGCCCGGGTCCGAGAGTTTGTTAACCTGAGTCCGAGTTGCCTGATGATACGCTGAAACCGAAAGTCGGTGATGTCCGAAAGTTTGTTCGGCCCGAGAATCATCAGTAACTCCCGGCAACTATAAATATGAGTCCGGGAATCAGATAGTTTGGTCGAACCACGCCGCTATTGCTTTTCCCGCAAACTACGGGCACGACACGGACAACATTGTAAGCCCCTTCACCTTTGCGCCGGACAATATTCCCACCGCACAGGAATAGAGCGTTCACCGCAGGAAAACTACTTTAGCATTACCGCTGCGAACCTTTCCCGCAAACTGCGAGCACGACACGGACAACATTGTAAGCCCTTTCAGCTTTGCGCCGGACAATATTCCCACCGCACAGGAATATAGCGTTCACCGTCCGAACATCTGCGCAGACACAGCCGAACTCCTATCAGCGACAACAGGCAGGCTGACGTCGATGTTCGTTCGCGGTGTAAATGCGAAAACAGATGTAAATGTCAGCGGCAACAGATGCAAATGTCAGCACCAACAGCCAGGCTAACGTCCCCGTGTAGGCAACGAAAATTCCTGAATGTCATAGATCTTTCCATCCTCTTGCGCTACGGCCACACGGAATAACACTTCTCCGTCTTTCAGTTTTTTCCCGGCATAAACGGTAGCCGTGTACTTAATGCCTTCGCCCGGAAGAATCTCTTCGATCATCACGGTAGAGGAAATGCCGATGTATCTGACTTTACCTACCGTTTCCACCACCGGAACGATGTTGTATACGGGGCGATCCCCTTCGTTCATCACCTCAAAGATAATCTTACAGTTCTCACCGGCATCGATCACATGATTCCGATTGTCGTCGATAAAGCGAAGCTTGCGCAGTTTTAAATGCGAAACGGCATGTTGTGCCGAAGGGTATCGTTCCACAACCTCAGGGGTATACCCCCTCTCCTCTATCCTGTCTTCTTTAGGAGCGGTCATCACATGCCCGATGGCGGCTCCCGCAACCGTACCCACAATCGTTCCGATGGCCGAACCGCGATATCCGCCTCTCCAGCCTCCTTCGCTTTCTCCGATAATTCCGCCCACGGCACCGCCGATGTTTCCTCCGATAGAGGCTCCCACACCGATAGCAGCAGGATTACACATACGGCCGGACGCGCATCCGCTCAATAAAAGAGCGGCCAATAAAATGGATGTCAATTGTCTGTTCATCATATTCGTCGTTTTAATTTAATTCATTCGATTACTTTAAAGCGTGCAAAACGCAGCAACAGCTGTTTCTCGCCTACATTTTCGAAACGGATGGTGGCCTTTGCGTTATCGCCGCTTCCCTCTACTTTCAGCACATCTCCCGAACCGAAACGTTCGTGCTCTATCCTCTGCCCCGCCCGCAATCCATACATGTTTGCCGGAGCCCCTTCCATCCCCGATGTGCCTTGCTCCATTCCTGCGCCCTGCAATCCATGCATGGCTGCCGGAGCTTGCGAAGCGGGAGAACGGTCGGCAAGCGCGACGGTCACCTTCTTCAGTTTTCTCGGAAGCTCGGAGCCTGCAACCTCCTCTCGGTGATACAACCGTTCGGGCTGCCGGCTTACGGAATGAGCGGAGGAGAGTTTAAGGTAGCGGGTGTCTATATCGCGGAGGAAACGGCTGGGAGTTCCGAATTCCATCTTTCCGTACCGGAAACGGGTTTTCGAGAAAGACAAGAAGCAATGCTCCTCGGCACGGGTGATGGCGACATAGAACAGCCGGCGCTCTTCTTCCAGCGCACGGGGAGAATCTCCCGCCATACCGCTCGGGAACAGGTTTTCTTCCAGCCCCACCACGAACACATTCTTGAACTCCAATCCCTTGGCGGAATGAACCGTCATCAGCGTTACTTTCTCCCCCTCATCCGTTTCGTCCGTGTCCAAGTCGGAGAACAGCGACACTTCAGACAAGAAATCGATCAGGGAGATATTCGGGTCGCCCTCTTCCTGCCGCAAGGCGCAAAAGTCATTCATCCCGTTTGCCAGCTCCTGAATGTTTTCCTGACGGCTCAGGTTCTCGGGCGACGAGTCCTGATACAGCTCGTTCATGATGCCCGACCGTCGAATGATATCCGTTCCTGCCTCGTAAGCGTTCTTCTCGGATTGATCGGCGATAAAGCTCTCTATCAGCTCGCGGAAGCCTTGCAGCTTGGCATGCGTACCTTTGTGAATTTCGAGCCCGTATGCCAGCGGCTCGCACACAACCTGCCACAGGCTCACCCCATGAGCCGTGGCGGCCGATATGATTTTTCCCACGGTAGTCTCGCCGATTCCGCGCGCAGGGTAGTTGACCACCCGCTTAAACGCCTCCTCATCGTCGGGGTTCACCACCAGACGGAAGTAAGCTATCACATCCTTTATCTCTTTGCGCTGGTAGAAAGAGAGTCCCCCGTAGATCTTATACGGTATGCCGCGCTTCCTCAACGCCTCTTCAAAGATACGGCTCTGGGCATTCGTGCGATACAATACGGCATAATCACCGTATCCGTACGCATACTCGCGGCGCAGACCGGCTATTTTGTTCACCACGATCTCCCCTTCTTCCACATCGCTGTATGCCTGAAACACGCCTATGGGTTCTCCCTTGTCTTTTTCGGAGAATACGGCTTTCGGTATCCGCCGCTCGTTCTTCTCGATCAGGCTGTTGGCAGCGCTCACGATCGTCTGTGTGGAACGGTAGTTCTGCTCCAGCTTAAAGACTTTGGTTTCGGGATATATCTTCGTGAAATAAAGAATATTATCGATGTCCGCGCCACGGAAAGAGTAGATGCTCTGGGCATCGTCGCCCACAACGCAAACCCGGCGGTTCGCCTCGGTAAGTTGCAGCACGATGGTATGCTGGGCGTAATTCGTGTCCTGATACTCGTCTACCAAGACATAACGGAACTGCTCGCGATAGCGTGCCAACACCTCCGGAAAGTCGCGGAACAGCATGTATGTGTACACCAGCAAGTCGTCGAAATCCATAGCCCCCGACTGTCGGCAACGCTCCCAGTACATCCTATATATATCGCGTATTGCCGGAACCCTCGCCGCCCTGTCCGCTTCGTAAGCTTCCCTGTTGGCGGCATATCCCGCCGGAAGCACCAGATGATTCTTCGCGTTCGATATGCGCGCCTGCACAAGCCCGGGCTTGTACACCTTCTCATCCAGCCCCATCTCCTTGATAACAGACCGCAGGAGGCTTTTGGTGTCGGCAGCGTCATAGATGGTAAACCGCGAAGTGAACCCGATATGCTGCGCTTCCGCACGCAGGATGCGCGAAAAGATGGAGTGGAACGTGCCCATCCACAGGTAGCGCGCCTTTTCGGCACCTACCCTTCGGGCGATACGCTCTTTCATTTCGCGCGCGGCCTTGTTGGTGAAAGTCAGCGCGAGTATATTCCACGGCTGATACCCTTCCTCCAGCAGGTAAGCAATCTTATACGTCAGCACGCGCGTTTTTCCCGAACCGGCGCCGGCTATCACCAGCGAGGGACCGTCGTTATAAACCACCGCAGCGTATTGGCCATCATTCAATTCGTCTCTATATTTGGTATCCATGCTCATTGTCCTAAAATCGTCCCGACGGATCCGCTCCGTATGGGCGCATTGCCACGAAGAATCCGACAGGACAAAAATAAACTATTATTGCGAGAATAAAGGGGTTTTGTATTATTTTAAGGTTGCCTTTCACAAACGGGGATGAACAATTCGGGCAAGAACACCGTTACTATAATATATCAATAAAAACGGAGAATTATGAACACTATATTAATTTCTTTAATAATGATAACTATGACTCATGAAATGCCAAAACTTCCATACGCAAACAATGCTTTGGAACCTGTAATCAGTCAGCAAACAATAGATTTCCACTACGGAAAGCACTTACAAACATACGTTAACAATCTCAACAGCCTCATTCCGGGCACCGAATTCGAAAGCAAAAGCTTAGAAGAGATTGTAGTATCGGCACCCGACGGTGCGATTTTCAACAACGCCGGCCAAGTATTGAACCACACCCTATATTTCCTTCAATTTGCACCGAAGCCTTCTAAGAATGAGCCGGGCGGGAAATTGGGAGAAGCTATCAAACGCGATTTCGGAAGCTTCGAAAACTTCAAGAAAGAGTTCAGCGCCGCTGCTGTCGGTCTGTTCGGTTCAGGATGGGCTTGGTTGTCGGCAGACAAGAATGGAAAGCTCCATATCACGAAAGAAGGAAACGGAAGCAACCCGATGCGCGCAGGATTGAAACCGCTTCTCGGTTTCGACGTATGGGAACATTCTTACTACCTCGACTACCAGAATCGCCGCGCCGATCACATCAAAGACCTGTGGAGTATCATCGATTGGGAGGTAGTGGAAAAAAGATTCTAACCGATAGGAAACGAAAAAAGGCAAATACTGCCTGCATACGCCAAGGGGCTGTCCGGAAAAACGACAGCCCCTTATTTATTATCCGCAAACGCACAGCCTTTGTTTGCCCATATAGAGCCTCTGTTCCACCCCGATGGAGCCTCTGTTTCGCTACAACGGAGCTTTTGCTTCATCCAACGGAGCATTTGTTTCATCCAACGGAGCTTTTGCTTCATCCGACGGAACATTTGCTTCATCCGACGGAGCTTAATTTCACTCCGACGGAGCTTTTGTTTCATTCCGAAAGCTCCTCCTCCTGTCTTTCCGTTGGCAAACATTCTTCTACCCGACGGAAGCTTGAATAATGGAAAAAAGAAAAGCCGGAGAACTTCCGGCAACTGAAAAATTTACATAAGCCCTCCCTTCGGGCGGGAGTATAAGAAAGCCGCACCGACGATGTGATGAAACTCTGATAGAACAAGATTTGAGTGCTCTTCCCCTTTGTAATCCACTGGCTTAAAGCTTCCCGAAGGAATTGTGGCCCGCCATTGGAGACCGAAGCGTTCTCGGTTTACCAGATTTAATTGATGAGTTTCCCGATCCAGTCGATACGGCTAATATTTTTACATCACAAATGTAATAAGAATCTTCGAGAATAGCAAACAAAAAGCAAGATTTGTTTCTAAACTCCTTTTTACAGCTGCCTGCACACAAACCTCGAACAGAGAAAAGAGCGGAACCGCTTTTGCCAAAAGGCAGCATCGAACAACGCTTTCAGACCGCCTCGACAAAGAAAGAACAAGATCGCTCTTGCCAAAAGGCGGCATCGAACAACGCTTTCAGACCGCCTCGACAAAGAAAGAACAAGATCGCTCTTGCCAAAAGGCGGCATCGAACAACGCTTTCAGACCACTTCGACAAAGAAAGAACAAGATCGCTTTTGCCAAAAGGTGGCATCGAACAACGCTTTCAGCCTGCCCCTCAAATAAAGAAAGAGCCGAACCGCTTTTTACAGCCGGTCGGCTCTTCTGTAAATCATAAGCTATTGAAACTTAAGCAGATTTCGCTTTTGCCACTACAGCTTTGAAAGCTTCGGGATGGTTCATCGCCAAATCGGCCAATACTTTACGGTTTATTTCAATACCGGCTTTGTGCAAACCGCCCATCAAACGTGAATAAGACATTCCTTCGAGACGTGCGGCAGCATTGATACGCTGTATCCAAAGAGCGCGGAAGTTTCTTTTCTTATTTCTACGGTCGCGGAACGCGTAAGTCAAACCCTTTTCCCAAGTGTTCTTAGCTACGGTCCATACATTTTTTCTTGCACCAAAGTAACCTCTGGTCAATTTCAAAATTTTCTTTCTTCTTGCTTTTGAAGCAACATGATTTACTGATCTTGGCATAGTTTTACTGTTTTTGAATGTTAGCGCCGTTACTTCACGCAACGAACTTCAGGCTAATGCATTCGGTTAATACTTTAATAATACGCTCACGCTTTCGATTACTTCATCGCTAAGAGTTCTTTCACCTGGTTCATGTCTGCTCCATTAACAGTCGTAGAATAACACAGGTTTCTTTTTCTCTTCTTGGATTTCTTAGTCAAAATATGACTGTGAAAAGCGTGCTTTCTTTTGATTTTACCTGTTCCGGTAAGGGCAAACCTTTTTTTAGCACCGGAGTTAGTCTTCATCTTTGGCATCTTAGTTATTTTTAAATTATTAAATATATAATGGCAACGCACTATACCTGCGCGTTACGCACTCTTCTTTATTCTTGTTCTTTATCCGCCTCCGGCTTGGCAGCCTTCGGAGACGGCTGTGCGGGCTTCGGAGCTTGCTTCTTCGGAGTTTCTTTCTTTTTCGGAGAGAGCTGGATAGTCATACGCTTTCCTTCGAGCACCGGCATCTGGTCTACTTTCGCATAATCTTCAAGGTCGTTGGCAAAACGCAGCAGCAGCACCTCGCCCTGTTCCTTGAACAGAATCGAACGTCCTTTGAAAAACACATAAGCCTTCACCTTGTCTCCGTCTTCCAGAAATCCCTTGGCGTGTTTCAGCTTAAAGTTGTAATCGTGATCATCGGTCTGAGGGCCGAAGCGTATTTCCTTCACGTTCACCTTTACCTGTTTCGCTTTCTGTTCCTTCTGGCGTTTCTTCAACTGATAAAGGAATTTGGAATAATCAATAATACGACAAACAGGGGGTTGGGCATTGGGTGAAATTTCTACAAGATCCAATTCTTTTTCCTCGGCCATCTTCAGTGCCTGAGAAATAGGATATACCTTAGGTTCGATATCATCGCCCACAATGCGGACTTCCTTGGCACGAATCTGTTCGTTGATTCTGTACTGCCCTTTTAAAGTGTCATTCTTCATTAAAAACTTTTACTTCCTGATTTGTACTTTAATTGTTATTCTACTAAATATATTTATACGAAACGGCTGCAAAGTTACCATTTATTTATCATATTCTGAACTTCTTCGTTGATATTTTTAGCAAAATCTTCGAATTTCATGGTTCCTTTATCACCTTCACCCTGCTTACGCACAGAAACTTCGCCGTTTTCGGCTTCTTTTTCACCGACAATAAGCATGTAAGGGATGCGTTTCATTTCGTTGTCGCGAATCTTGCGGCCGATTTTCTCGTTGCGGTCGTCGACGGTAGCGCGTATTTCGTGCGTCTTCAGATACATCTTCACCTGTTCGGCATAATCGTTGAATTTTTCGCTGATAGGCAGGATAACCACCTGGTCGGGGGTGAGCCACAACGGGAACTTGCCTGCCGTATGCTCGATAAGCACGGCGACAAAACGTTCCATCGATCCGAACGGCGCGCGATGAATCATTACGGGACGATGTTTTTGATTGTCGGTTCCCATATACTCCAGCTCGAAACGCTCGGGTAAGTTATAGTCAACCTGTATAGTACCCAACTGCCAACGGCGTCCGATGGCATCCTTCACCATAAAGTCGAGCTTCGGTCCGTAAAAAGCGGCTTCGCCATACTCTATTTTGGCAGACAATCCTTTCTCTTGGCAAGCTTCGATGATGGCCTGTTCCGCCCTGTCCCAGTTTTCATCGCTTCCGATGTACTTCTCACGGTTCACCTTGTCGCGCAAAGAGATCTGGGCTTCGAAATTGGCGAAATTCATCGAGCGGAACACGATGGAGATAATATCCATCACCCGCAGGAATTCATCTTTCACCTGATCGGGGCGGCAGAATATGTGCGCGTCGTCTTGCGTGAAACTGCGCACACGGGTCAGCCCGTGCAGTTCTCCGCTCTGCTCGTACCGGCACACGGTGCCGAACTCCGCGATACGCAACGGAAGATCCCTGTAAGAACGCGGAAAGTTCTTGTAAATCTCGCAATGGTGCGGGCAGTTCATCGGTTTCAGGAAGTACTCTTCACCCTCCTCCGGCGTATGTATAGGCTGGAACGCATCTTTTCCGTACTTCGCATAGTGTCCGGAAGTGACGTAAAGCAGCTTGTTCCCGATGGGCGGAGTGATGACTTCCTGATAATCGTAGCGGGTTTGGATGCGGCGCAGGAACTCCTGCAGGCGCAAACGCAACGCCGTACCTTTGGGCAACCACATCGGAAGCCCCTTCCCTACCGTTTCGGAGAACATGAACAACTGCATCTCCTTGCCGATCTTGCGGTGGTCGCGCTTCTTCGCTTCTTCAAGCAGCGCCAGATATTCGTCGAGCATCTTCTTTTTCGGGAACGTGATGCCGTATATGCGGGTCATCATTTTACGGTCTTCCTGTCCGCGCCAGTATGCGCCCGCCACGGTCATCAGCTTGATGGCCTTGATGGGCGCGGTCGTCATCAGGTGAGGACCGCGGCAAAGGTCGGTGAAAGCTCCTTGAGTGTAGGTCGTGATGTGTCCGTCTTCAAGTTCGGAAATAAGTTCGCACTTGTATGTTTCACCGCGCTCGCCAAACATCTTCAGGGCGTCCGCCTTCGAAATGCTCTGCCGCACAACGGCTTCTTTCTTGGCAACCAACTCCATCATTTTGGCTTCAACCGCAGCGAGGTCTCCCTCTTTAATCACCGCTTCGCCCGGGTCTACATCGTAATAGAACCCGTTCTCGATAGCCGGTCCGATGCCGAACTGGATTCCCGGATACAATTCTTGCAGGGCTTCCGCCAGCAAGTGCGCGCTCGTATGCCAGAACGCATGTTTTCCTTCTTCATCCTCCCATTTGTAAAGCACGAAATCGGCGTCTTCAGTAATGGGACGCCCCAAATCGTACGTTTCGCCATTCACTCCACAAGCCAAAACTTCTTGCGCCAGACGAGAGCTGATGCTCTCCGCAATCTGCAGGCCGTTTACTCCTTTATTGTACTCCCGAATGGAGCCATCGGGAAATTTTATCTTTATCATAATATGATGATGTTATATTTTCATAATTCGGTCGCAAAAATAGCGAAATCTTTTGAGTTATCTGTTTATTTTATCAAATAAATGTCATTCAGATCGATCTGTAAAACGCTTGATGACGTTATAAGCGGAAACGACGCCCAACTCGCCGGCTTTACTCAGATCCGAGATTCCCAATTTATTATTGCCTAAAAAGATATGCGTCAATCCGCGATTGAAATAAGCGTCCGCAAAATCGGGACTCAGTTCGATGGCTTTATCATAGTCGGCAATGGCTGCCCGGTAGTCTTTCAGCATGGCGGATAGGTTCGCCCGGTTGTAATAAGCGTACACGAAATCGGGAGCCAAAGCGATTACCTTATCCAAGTCTTTCTTCACCGCGTCGTACTCCATCGCAGTAAATTCCTTCGACCGGCTGTCGGCTTCCATATCCGACTCCGCCGTCTGCTCGGCCCTCTGATATTCCAACTGTTTGCAACGTATCAACGCTCGCATGAAATAGGCGGGGAAGAAGCCGTCGTCCAACAGGACGGCCTGAGTAAGATCGGAAATCGCGCTCGAGAAGTCCTGCACCAGATAGAAATCCATCGCGCGTGCGAAACGTTTCACCGCGTTGCTTTCGTCTTCCACCATAGCCGAAGTATGGGTATCGATCAGCGCAAAATGATCATTCACCTGCTCCTCCGTAAGCGGAGCTTCCATGTTCGTCAGACGAAGCCGTTGGGGCAATATCCCCGAACGGTTCAGGTCTTCAATAAACTTGTGGAAATTCACCGTACGCTTCACCTCGCTTGTCTTTTCATAATAAGTAAGAGCAAACATCGGCTCAAGAGTAATGTTTACGTTCCTATTCTGCACACGTCCGCGATAGTCGCTCTTATAGCGTCGTTCCGTTTCGGAGTCGTCGGCAATGACAATCTTCCGGTAGTTGTTCATGTTTTTATCCGACTTCTTGCGGGTGCTTCCTTCGCTTTCGTCGTTCTGCTCCCCGTCTTTGTTGCGGTCAACATCTTTTGTATTCCCTCCGGTTTGCCTGTCCAACTGAGTTTTCAGTAGCTTGAACTCATCCTGTTCGGCTCCTTTCCTGTCGCCGATTTTCTTACGCGCTTCCGCCCGGTGGTAATATCCGGCAAGGAAGTTCGGATACTGTTCGATGACAGTCGTATAATCCTTGATGGCGCCCCGGAAATCGCCTGTCTGGGCACGAAGCAGTCCGCGGTTGAAGACAGCCGGCATATTGTCCGGTTCCATTTGGATGACAAAGTCGAAATCCTCGATGGCGCGGTTGTCGTCTCCCACCCTTGCGCGCAACAGCCCGCGGTTGTAATGGCCGATAAAATGATTCGGGTCCATATCCAAAGCCAGGTCATAGTCGCTCATCGCCCCTCTGAGATTGTTCTGGTGAAATCTGGCGAGAGCCCGGTTGATATAGTTGCCCGCACTCTTCACGCTCAGCCTGATAGCCTCGTCGAAGTCCGCCTCCGCCTCGGCATATTTCGCCTGCTGCAATTTCACGATCGCCCTCGCCGTCCAAGCATCAGGGTCGTATTTATCCAGCTCGAGCGCCAGATTGAAATCTTTCAAAGCCGCCAACGTATCTTTCTGCTGCAAAGAAACCTCGCCCCTCATGAGATAAGCCCGGGTATAGCGCGGAGATATCTTCAGCAGGCTCTCCAGATCTGTACGGGCGGCGTCGTAATCTTTCTTCTGAATGTGGGATAATGTCAGGTTGTGCCACAGGGTAATATTTTCGGGGGCGTATCGCAGCGCTTCCCGATAGTCGCCGATAGCTCCGTCGAAGTTGTTCTGCCGTATCCTCGCCAGTCCGCGCACCTGATACGCGCCTACGACGAAAGGATTCCGACGGATGGCTTCGTCGCAGTCGGCTTCGGCTCCCCGGTAGTCTTCGAGGTTCAATTTCGCCAATGCCCTGAAGAAGTAAGGTTCATACAAATAAGGCTTGGCGTTGATTACCTGATTGAAATACTGAATAGACAATACGTAGTCTTCAAAATAAAGAGCGTTTCGGGCAATAGTCATCACCCGGTCTGTGTTTATCTGGGCACAAACCAGTGCGGGAAACAAAAATAAGGCTATCAGTATTCTTTTCATCATCGGCTTTGCAGGCTTGGTTACTGAAGCAAAAATAATGCTTTTCAGCCACTCGGCTGAAATATAAACGTTTTTTATCTTTATTTCACCTGTTTCATCTTATAGGAGCTGCGAGCCTTGCCTTTCAGCATCGCGTTCAGCTTCCCCCTGATCATTTGCTTGCGCAACGGCGATATGTGGTCGATAAACATTTTTCCATCCAGATGGTCGAACTCGTGCTGCATCACACGGGCGAGATAGCCTTCTATCTCTTCTTCGTGCTCCACAAAATCCTCGTCCATATATTTCACGCGGATTTTGTCTCCTCTCTTCACCGTCTCGTGAATACCCGGCAGGCTCAGGCAGCCTTCTTCCATGCTTACCTCCTCGCCGCTCACTTCGAGAATATGAGGGTTGATGTAGACCTTGCTGAAATCTTTAAACTCCGGATATTCGTCCGACAGCGGATCTAACGTAATAACCGCCACACGGATGGGCAATCCGATCTGGGGAGCGGCAAGTCCGACACCGTCGGCATTCTCCATCGTTTCGAACATGTTTGCAATCAATTCTTTCAAATTCGGATAATCCGGTGCGATATCTTCCGCCACTTTTCTCAAGACGGGTTGTCCATATACGTAAATAGGTAAAATCATACTGTTTTTGAGTTATTAAATCGTTATTTTTTTGCTATGTGAGCCTTTTTCGCCTTTCTTCCGTCAGAAGCGTCTGCTTTCGAGATAGGTCTGAAGAATGATAGTAGCGCTTATTTCGTCCACCAACGCTTTGTTCTGCCGGTCTTTTTTCTTCAGTCCGGCCTCCAGCATCGTGCGGTGTGCGAGAACAGACGTAAAACGTTCGTCAGCAAACTCCACAGGTATCTGCGGGAAACGCTTCTTGAATGAACGCACGAACGGCTCGATATGTTTCATGTTCTCGGAAACTTCATGGTTCATTTGCCTGGGCAATCCTACCACAAGCCGTTCGACAGGCTCTTTGGCTATATATTCGCCGAGAAAGTTGAGCAGCTGATGCGTAGGCACGGTGGTCAACCCGTTGGCTATCAACTGCATTACATCGCTTACGGCAATGCCTGTACGCTTTCTTCCATAATCTATTGCTACAATTCTGCTCATTGCGCGCAAAAATACAAAAAAAGAAGCTTACGACGAAAGGAAACGATGTTTTTAAATCAGTAGACCAGCTTCACGTTGTCTATCCACAACGAATTTCCGGGCGAACCGATATAGGCTCCTCCGTAGCTCGAAGCAAACTGAATGTAGAGATGAGTGGGCAAGTCGTCTTTATCTCCCCATGCCACCTCGTGTATGGGCACGCTCTCTCCCTTGCTGTTTACCGTATAATTTTCGGACACTTGCAGACGCATCATGTGCGGCTTGTAGTGGGGAGAATCCGTTATATCGCCGTACAGTATGCGGAAGGAGGCGTTGTTCACCCAGTCGGTCGAATGATAAAAATAGGTAACCATGGTACCTACCCTCTTGGCGTATATATTCCCTTGCGCATCTTCCCAACGCTTTTGCAGGAACAAGACGGCAACCGGGTAGTCTTTTCCCGCCACATCGGTGATTTTGCTGAATCCGGTGGCGCGTATACGGTTTTCGCGGTCGGACATTTTCACCTTATAGTCGAATTGAAGCGCCACGGGTTTCCCGGTAAACGGAATGCCTGTCTGCAATATCTTCTGGGGATTCTTCGTGCTTTTAATCGGCTCGTGCACCGATCCGGTGAACACAGACCCTGCGGCCAATACCGTAATGTTGACAATTCCGAGCACCTTCACGCTTTCCATCCGTGTATCGAGCCGGGCGCAATACCCGTCGCCCCGCTTTTCGGGGAAAACGGACGTGTTCGTTTTGGTGATTCCCGCCACTTTCGCCATCACGTTCGAGGTAGCCCACGGCGAGCCTCCCATGTTCTGATAAGCAGCGTCGCCTTTAATCACGGCGGCGGGACCTATCTCATACACATTCTTCACATTTCCCCCGATCACCCCCGACTCTTTTATCTGCCGGTCTATCCATTGGTTCATGTCGCCAAACGGTATCGTTTCCGCCTTTTGCTGCGCATTCGCCATAAAGCAGCAGGCAAACGACACGCACCACACCAATGAGAAAAAACAAATTGTTTTCCGTTCCATATATTCCTTTGCTCCTTTTACCTTTATTCTCAACTTCTTCTTGCAATTACTCTCACGCTTCCGAAAACGGCGGGCCGACATACGGTATCGGCGATGCAACCTTTCGCTTCGCGCTCGCTTGGGATCATCCCAAAGGCTCCGAGCCGAAACACAAAAGCTTTCTCCTTCCCTACGGAAACGGTTTACAGCCGGGCACCATTTGTTTTCGCCGGGTGATCCGAACGATTGTGGCACTGCAAAAACGCTTATCGAACCCGATGTTAAACGAACCGTATATCTTGCCGTTTCCGTCTACACGCTTATGCAGACAGCCTGAAGGCTGAATAACGGAAAGCGAAGACAAGATGCGGGCTTACCTTACCTGCCGCAAGAAGAGCGTTTGTTTCATTTTGTTTCCCAACGGGGAAACTTTTGTTTCATGCTGGGGAAACTTTTGTTTCACACTGGGGAAACTTTTGTTTCACAACGGGGAAACTTTTGCACTAAAGGGAAGCTTTTGTTTCCCAACGACGAAGCTTCTATTTCTCAACAACGAAGCTTCTATTTCCCAACAACGAAGCTTCTATTTCTCAACAACGAAGCTTCTATTTCCCAACAACGAAGCTTCTATTTCACACCGAAGAAGTTTCTCTTTCCCACCGACGAAGTTTTTCTTTCCCAAGCCGCGAACAAAAGTCTCTCCCTCGTGTAGCGGTCTCGAAATCGATGAACCGACGCAAAGCAATCCCGCAGGCATTTGCAAGTCAAAGAACGGGCAAATATAAAACTTTCTTTTTCTATAAAGTTTTATTCGCTCGTTTTATAACTTCTTTTAGTAGAAGGCAAAGGGTTTAATGAAGGCAAGGCTTACCCATAACGCAACAAAAAAGCAGTAACTTCACAGCTACTGCCTTTTAATTCGGAAAGAATCAACACGCTTTCCGATATATTACCAAAAAGAAATCAATAGAGGCGGTACAACAACCAGGCTCCTTGAAAATCCGAACGGTTCGGATATTTAGCCTTGAAGGCATCACGGGCGGCCGCCGCAGAATCTCTGTCTGCAAACGAGCTTACAATCACACGGTACATCGCTTTCTCGGCATTAAATGCAATCGTAGATTGGTAACCCTGTCCGTCCAACCATTCTTTCAAGCCGTCGGCATTCGCTTTCACACCGAAACTTCCTGCCACTACACTATAATCTTTCAAGCCATCTTCTCCGGAAACCACAGTAACTTTTTCCTGACGAACACCCGTAACATCGACAGCTTTAGGTGCGACAGGAGCGGCAACCACCGGTGTCACTTCAACGGGAGCATCCACTTGCGGCTCGGCCAATTCTTGTTGTTTTGCTTTCTCATAAGCTTTCTTATAGGCACTCTCACTGGACTTACAAGACGTAAATGCCAGCACCAAGCATATACCCATCCCAAATACAAACAATTTCTTCATAATTAATACGTTTTTAATTAATACTTCAATATCTTTGTCTATTCATTTTCTATTTCAGGGAACAAAATAATAGAATTTTTATCATCCTACAAAGAAAACGAACGAAAAAACGCTCATTCTTTCCTTTTCCTGTAAGAAATAGTACCCGTAGCCTGATTGGTCGGCATCAAAAGTACCTCGGCTATCTGTACATGCGCGGGAGCCGAAGCCGCGAAATATACGGTTTCGGCAACATCGTCGCCGCTCAACGGACGGATGCCTGCATAGAAATCGTCGGCCGCGCGCTTGTCGCCCCGGTAGCGGACAACCGAAAAGTTCGTTTCCACCATGCCCGGTTTGATGTTTGTCACTCTCAGCGCCGTATCTACCAAATCGATCCGCAAACCGTCCGAAAGAGCCTTCACCGCCGCCTTGGTGGCGCAATAAACGCTTCCGCCCGGATAAGCGGCATCTCCGGCAATCGACCCGATATTAATGATGTGTCCCTTTCCGCGCTTTACCATGCCGGGAACAATCAGGCGGGTGATACACAACAAAGCCTTTATATTGGTATCGATCACGACATCCCATTCGTCCAAATCGCCTTCGAACTCTTTGTCCAACCCGATGACCAGCCCCGCATTGTTCACCAATACATCGATCGGCTTCCATTCGTCCGGCAAACTCTCCAGCTGCTTTACCGCCAAAGTGCGATCGCGCACATCGAAAGGCAATACGAATACACGTATGCCATAAGCCTGTTCCAATTCAACTTTCAGATCTTCGAGCTTAGAAACGGTACGGGCATTCAAAATCAAGTTCCATCCCTGCGAGGCGAATTTACGCGCGCACCCTTCACCGATACCACTGCTGGCGCCGGTGATAAAAACAATTTTGTTTTTCATCTTGTCTGTTTTACGATATTGATACAAAAATACATCCCGACAGATATTCATTAGCATCGAAGTGTAGTTAAATAAGATTAAACCCGAAAAGAAAAAAAATTATAAAACAAAAGGTTTTCCGAACTTTGGCAGAACAACCGACCTGTAAATATGTTATAAAGGTATACATAACCATTTAAAAACGTATATATCATGAAAGGATTAAATGTATTGGCAGCTTTCTTAGGCGGCGCAGCCGTAGGCGCGGCGCTGGGTCTTTTATTCGCTCCGGAAAAAGGAGAAGACACCCGCAGTAAAATCGTAGAGATTCTGCGTAAAAAAGGAATCAAACTCAACCGCAACGATATGGAAGATCTTGTAGACGAGATTGCGGCTGAAATCAAAGACAAGGTAGGAGAATAATTAAAAACCAATAAAACAGAGCGATCATGTTTGCAAGCGACAAAAGTATTGAAAACTTTCAGCAGTTGTTTTCTGAAGTAAAAAAATATATTAAACTTCAAAAAGAATACACCAAACTGGAGATAGTCGAAAAGTTAAGTATCCTTATCTCAACTCTAATCACCATTTTAATACTCATCATCTTAGGCATGATAGCTCTGTTTTATCTTCTCTTCGCCCTGGCTTACGTGTTGGAGCCGTTAGTAGGAGGATTAACAACCAGCTTTGCCATCATAGCGGGGGTCAACATTCTGCTCATCGCAATCGTAGCGGCCCTTCGCAAACGGCTGATCATTGCTCCAATGGTAAACTTTCTGGCAAATTTATTTATAACCGATTCTAACGACTAAACCATGAACACGCAAACGCCTCGTAAATTTACTATCGAAGAAATTGTTCAACGCAGAAAAAACATTGAAGTTGAACTTCGCGCTCAAAAAAAAGAAATGGCAAACACCGCGCGTGCTTTATTTGCCCCACTTGCTCCCGTTACAACGAAAGCTGGTGCAATGGTGCGTGCGTTTAATACCGGTGCCGCCATATTCGAGGGTTTCATGATAGGAGTCAAAATTATGCGCAAATTGCGCCGCTTTCTGAGAAAATAAGAAAAACGAAGAGATAAAAACCTCTCTCTTCTTACACGTATGTTTCCAACAGCTTAACCCCTTCGGCGTCCGGTACAATCGTTATATCTTGCGTAGTGGCAGGCAATAAGACAGTCTCGCCGGCATCCAAAGTAAATTCGTTGCCTTCATTGTCTTTCATCCGGCAAGATCCTTCTACGCAGATGAATATCACAAATGAATCGAGCTCCGAGTAATCGCAACTGATCTCTTCGGTCATATCGTAAAGAGAAGTAGTGAAATACGGACATGCCACCAACTCTACCGGTTCATCTTGCAACATTTCGTATTTAGTGCGATAATCATCCAGCACTTCATAATTAATGGCTTCACGGGCCAAATCGGTATGCAACTCGCGCGTCTTCCCTTCGGCATCCTTACGATTGAAATCGTAAATACGGTAAGTAATATCCGAAGTTTGCTGTATTTCTGCGATGAACGCGCCTGCCCCGATGCTGTGCACCCGCCCCGCAGGAAGGAAAAACACATCGCCGGGATGGATCTCATATTCTTGCAAAACATCGGTAATTGTGTTGTTCAACACACGTTCTTTATATTCTTTCGGAGTAATCTCTTCTGAAAAACCGGAACGCAATTTAGCTCCCTTATCGGCATCCACTACGTACCACATTTCAGTTTTACCCATTGAATTATGACGTCTTTTCGCCAATTCATCGGAAGGATGAACTTGAATAGACAAATCTTGTTTGGCATCGATAAATTTAATGAGCAACGGAAATTTATTCCCGAAACGGGCGTAATTCGCTTCCCCGACCAATTCATCGCGATATCTCCTGACCATATCGGTCAGCGTAAGACCTTTATCCGGCCCGTTGGCTACTACAGATTCATTATCTTCTACACCGGAAATTTCCCAACTTTCTCCGACTCCTTTCAAGTCAGCATTCAAACGCTTGAACGGAATAATCTTATCGCCTCCCCAAAGAGTCTGCTTCAGGATAGATTCGAATTTTAATGGATACATTTTGTTTTTCTTGTTATAAACTTTAGATTAAATTCTTCAGGAGTTGTAAAACTCCGGGACAAACATACAAAAAAATAGTTCAATCGCATGAAACAAAACTAAAAAAACCATGCAAAAAGACCAAAAAAGCCCACATAAAGCCCACTCTGATATCGTTGTAAAAGGATTTTGCTTTTTAAAACGATGGAAATATCACAGAACACTTTTTTAAGAAGAAAAAACACAAAAAGAATACAAGCGATTCGCCCGAACGCTAAACTTTCCTAAAGCATACCCTACATTTAATTGGAATAATGGCTCTATAACGAATCGTGTGGGTAGGCTCACAAAAATCCCTATCTTTGCATTATGGACAGCAAGGAAATCTTCACATCTGCATTGGGGCTGCAATCCCCTTGGAGCGTAATTCGTGCCGAATTTCAAATAAATGAAAGCGGCACAAAAGAACTGCACTTATGGCTTGCCTTTGAAAAGGGCTTTCTGTTTACAGCTCCGGATGGCAGCCAATCTACTGCTTACGATACTCTCGATAAGACATGGCGTCACCTCAATTTCTTTCAGCACCATTGCTATATTCATTGCAAAGT
>NZ_ATZH01000009.1 GCF_000428105.1 Bacteroides pyogenes DSM 20611 = JCM 6294
TGTCAATATGGAACGCTTCGGCTGTTATGCTCAAAGCGATGACCTCAAGGTCGGAAAACTTGGGAACTACACCACAACGGGGTATATTTCCGAGCTCATTAACACGATTTCCGGCGAAATCCTTGCAGATTCCGAGAATTCTGACGAAATTTGCTATGAAGTTGCGCATATGCAGATAAATAGTATTCAACGGTTTAGCTACCATTAAATTACTAAAAATCAGTGATATGTGCAACTTTTTCATTTGTAAATATTTAGATTTTTAATTCAACCAACGGGTATATCCAGATTTACTTTATTGCGGGTCATTTACACACGGCCATTTGTTTGTCATTCAAGTTTCTTTTTCATCCGGACTTGGTTCGAGATTAAAGGCGATACATTCCGAATGCTCTTATTATTCAAATTTACCGGATTCCGACAAGGCTGGAAGTCCACAGGGCTTTCTATTCGTGATTATTATTAGATTCCGACCTCTGAAGAAATGGCCTCAACCTTCTACAAGAAAGCATAACCGATGGTTTTCTTACTTACCTTTTGTTTCAAGACACGTTATATACAAGTATTCTTCAAAAAGCGGATTGCATCTTTTTCTTATTCGGCAATCAGCCTCAACTTCTTCGCTCCCAACCGTGCTTTCAGCCAAGCGCCAATCTTTTCTTTCTCGGTATCCGACGGGCGTTTGTTGAATTTCAGTACAGCCAAAGTCAGCGTGTCTGCCTTCATCGAATCTACCCGTGTTTCGACCGAATGCGAAATGGAAAGAGAAGCGATGGACGGATATAGGACTTTCAGTTCGGGAACCAGATCACGCCCGATCGTTTCATACGATTTATATTGTTCGAGGCTGGTTTCGAGTCCTTCTATCTTCCTCTGTTGCTCCAACAGGCGCAACTCACTGTTCTTATAAAAATCTTCCATCACCAATGCGCGTATAGACGAAACATCCACCATCCCGCTGTTCATCCCCTGCAATACAGTCAGTTTGGTATCTTTCAACTTATAGTTATCCAGTTTGCTCCGGGCAATGGTAATAGAAGCTTCGGGCACTTCGGGACCTACCAGCACTACCCGTATCTCTTTCTTCTCGTAACTTATTTTCCTGTCGAGCACCTGAGTGTTCTCAAAGCTCAGTTCCTCATTGACAAAGCGGTTGGCAGAAGCTTCGTAGAAAGTGCTTTTGACGATATCATAAGTAAGGTACACTGCCGGACACATGGTCAGGACGACTATCCAAATAATATATCTTCGAACTGTTTTCTCCCGCGCCTTGTCTACAAACTCTTTCCGATGGAAATGCATCACCCTCACTCCGATAAAAGTAGCCAAGCTGATAAAAACCGAGTTTATGAAATAAAGATAGAAAGCGCCGAAGAAATAAATCAGATTGCCCGAAGCCAGACCGTATCCCGCCGTACAAAGCGGAGGCATCAGTGCTGTGGCGATGGCTACACCGGGAATCACGTTGCCTTTTTCCTTGGTAGAAAGGGCTACTACACCTGCCATACCGCCAAACAAACCGATAAACACGTCGTAGATGGTGGGCGAGGTGCGGGCCAGCAGCTCCGAACGGGCTTCCACCAACGGAGTGATGAGGAAGAAGATGGTAGCAGTGGCTACACTGAAAGCTGTTGTTATCAAGAAACTCTTCAGCGAACGCTTCATCAGTTCGAAGTCGTTCAGACCCACCGAAAGCCCTACTCCCATGATAGGCCCCATCAACGGAGAGATAAGCATGGCACCGATAATGACTGCCGTAGAGTTGACATTCAACCCCAGAGAAGCCATGAAAATGGCAAAGATAAGAATCCACAGGTTAGCGCCTTTAAACTCCACTCCTTTCCGGATGGAATCGACCGTTGCCAACTCATTCTCTCTGTCTTTTCTCAAATCCAAGTATTCCTTCAGGAACGACTTGATCGCAAATATTTTCTTATTTTTACTCTCTGCTTCCATAATTATTTTCTTTTTACAAATCGATTGATAAACGGTATTTCACTCACAGGCATATCCCGCTTGAGGATATAGGCCGCAAACAGCAACAAAAGCAATGTGCGGAAAACCATCCGCAAAAAGAAGTTATCTATGGGCATCCACATGCCCGCTACATATAAGAGCGCTGTCAGAACGACGTAACAACCTATCCCACGCAAGTCGTATGATATGGGATACTTCTTCTGCCCCACCGCATACGAAAGAATCATGGCAACGGCATATCCCGTGAAGCCCGCCCATGCGCAGGCCATATATCCGTACAGGGGAATCAGGAAGATATTCATCAGAATCACTACCGCGCAGGCAGTGAGCGAGAAGTATGCGCCCCACTTCGTTTCGTCGGTAAGTTTGTACCAGAAAGAAAGGTTGAAGTAAACTCCCATGAAGATTTCGGCAATCATAACGATGGGAATCACACGAAGCCCTTCCCAATAGTCGCGCCCGATGAGGTAGCGAAGAATGTCCAGATAGAACATCACCGCCAGAAAAGCGAGCAGGGTGAAGATAATGAAGAACTTCATCGCCTGCGCATACATCCGCTTATTGTCTTTCTCCCGGCTTTTGCCGAATACAAAAGGCTCGTACGCAAAACGGAAAGCCTGCGTAAACATGGCCATAATCATGGCTATCTTGCTGGTGGCTCCATAGATGCCGAGCTGGACGGATGCTTCGGTTTCATCGGGATAGACGAAAGGAAAGATAATCTTGTCCGCCACCTGATTGAGGATACCTGCAATGCCCAATATGAGTATCGGGAACGAATAACGCAACATCCGCTTCATCAACGGACGATCTATGCAATAACGGAAGTCGCGGAATTCGGGAATCAGCCCCAGCATGACGATGAAGGAGCAGATGAGGTTGATAAGGAACGCAGCTCCTACGTCCGTACCTTTCAGTATCACAAAATAGATGATATTGAGTGTGATGCTGAGGAAGATAAACAGCAACTTCAGTCCGGCAAACTTAAGCGGACGCTGCTTGTATCGGAGATAAGCGAACGGAACCGCCTGTATGGCGTCCATGGAAATCACAATCAGCATCATCCCCAGATACCACGGGTGGTCGGCGTAACGCAGCAATCCGGCTATGGGGCGGAGGAAAACCATGCAAAGCAACAGAAAGCCGATGGAGACCGTGCTTACCATAAGCAGCGACACGGAATATACGCGGTTCGGATCGTCTTCTCCTTTGTTGGCATAACGGAAGAAGGTCGTTTCCATGCCGAAGGTAAGCATCACGAGCAGCAGAGCCACAATGGCGTACATATTGGTGATGATTCCGTATCCTCCGCCGGAAGCGGGCAATGAAAGAGCATAAATGGGAACCAGAAGGTAGTTCAGAAACTTTCCGATAATACTGCTGGCCCCGTATATGGCGGTATCTTTAGCTAACGATTTTAAATTCCCCATATTGTACTTTACACGTTATATGCAGCCTTGAGCTGCCGGTCATCAGGCGATGCTTGCGGTGGGACTTGCAAAAGCAAGGCTGCCGAAGGCATTGCCCTTTCTATCTAAAAACCTGCTGCCTCTTTCAGGCCGGAAGAAGCGGTACTTTTCCCGGTTCCGGGATTTCCGGATGCAGCATTGTCGTAAGTTGCCTGAAGAGAGAGCGTTGTTTGCTCAAACCCGGTATCCTCAGACGCACTGTTATCACGAATGTCTGAAAAGCAAGTGTTGCTTCTCTCCGCTTCTGTCCTGTAGACAAAATCAATCGGCAAAAAGCGTTTGCTGACTGCTGTACAGGCTGCGTCCCAAATGCTTATAGGCAAGCTCCGTCACCTCCCTGCCGCGCGGTGTACGCTTCATAAAACCCTCTTTGATGAGGAAAGGCTCATAGACCTCCTCGATGGTTCCGGCGTCTTCGCCCAGCGCGGTAGCGATGGTAGTCAGCCCCACAGGACCTCCTTTAAACTTGTCGATAATGGTGCACAGAATCTTGTTGTCTATCTCGTCGAGCCCGTAGCGGTCGATGTTCAGCGCTTCGAGCGAGAACCGGGCAATGTCCGTATCGATGGAGCCCGTCCCTTTCACTTGCGCAAAGTCCCGCACACGGCGAAGCAGGGCATTGGCTATACGCGGAGTGCCGCGGCTGCGCGACGCTATTTCCGACGCTGCAGGAATGGAGCAAGGCACATCGAGGATGGAAGCGGAACGGCGGATGATCGTACTCAGCACATCGTCGTCGTAATACTCCAAGTGCAGATTGATGCCGAAACGCGCGCGAAGCGGAGCCGTAAGCAACCCGCTGCGTGTGGTTGCGCCCACAAGCGTGAAAGGACTCAGGTCGATCTGGATGCTGCGCGCCGAAGGACCTTTGTCTATCATGATGTCGATGCGGTAATCTTCCATAGCGGAATACAGATACTCCTCCACCACGGGCGACAGCCGGTGAATCTCGTCGATGAAGAGCACATCGTTCGGTTCGAGGCTGGTGAGGACTCCTGCCAAATCGCCCGGTTTGTCGAGCACAGGCCCCGAAGTGATTTTAAAACCCACACCCAGTTCGTTGGCAATGATGTTCGAAAGCGTCGTTTTACCCAATCCGGGAGGTCCGTGAAGCAGCACGTGGTCGAGCGCTTCTCCGCGCAAACGGGCCGCCTTCACAAAGATGCGAAGGTTGTCCACCACCTTGTCCTGTCCGCTGAAGTCTTCAAAACTCAACGGGCGAAGAGCGTTCTCAAAGTCGCGCTCTTTCGGACTGAGCTGATGGTTGCGTATATCGAAATCTTCTTCCATGTCTTTTCTATCCAAGTATCTAACCGGACAAAGATAAGGAATTTCGCACGAAACGGATAATATGTATCGCAATTTATTGCAGAAGGCGGGAGCGAGCATTGCAGAAGCAGTCATCGTACAGGGTATATACCCCCCTCGTGGTGAACATATATATCCACCGTGGTGAGTATATATACTCATCCCCCATGACTATATATGGCTACCACGCTGAGTATATATGGCTACCACCCATGACTATATATGCTCATCACCCATGACCATATATGTATCCGACACACGCCCATATATACGTGCCTCGAAAGCAAAACATACCCTCCGGAGAGGTTTCAATCACCGCCTCTTATACCATATTTCAAAACTTATCGCTACATTTGTCGCAGTATATTTATCGACACACCGCTTATGGTATTAAATTACATCTGGATCGGCTTCTTCGTCATAGCCTTCATCATCGCCTGTTGCCGGGTAGTGTTCATGGGAGATACGGAGATATTCACCGCCATCATGAACTCCACGTTCGACTCGTCGAAGACGGCGTTCGAAATCTCGCTCGGACTGACGGGAGTGCTGGCTCTATGGATGGGAGTGATGAAGATCGGCGAACGGAGCGGACTTATCGAATCGCTGTCACGCTTCCTGAGCCCGGTGCTTTGCAGGCTTTTCCCCGACATCCCGAAAGGACATCCCGTGCTGGGTTCCATCTTCATGAACATGTCCGCCAATATGCTGGGGCTCGACAATGCCGCCACACCGATGGGGCTGAAGGCGATGAAAGAGCTTCAGGAGCTGAATCCGCAGAAAGATACGGCTTCGAATCCGATGATCATGTTTCTGGTGATCAACACTTCGGGACTGATACTCATTCCCGTCAGCATCATGGTGTATCGGGCGCAGATGGGTGCGGCACAGCCGACAGACGTCTTTATCCCGGTTCTGATAAGCACGTTCGTCTCCACGCTGATGGGGGTTGTTGCGGTGAGCATCGCCCAGAGAATCAACCTCATCAATAAACCGATACTCATCCTGATGGGAGCGGTCAGCCTGTTTTTTGCCGCACTCATCTGGGTGTTCCTGCATATCTCACGCCAAGCAATGGGTACTTACTCCACGCTGACAGCCAACGTGATTCTGTTCGGTGTCATCGTACTGTTCATCCTGACGGGAGTACGCAAAAAGATCAACGTATACGACGCTTTTGTCGACGGGGCGAAAGACGGATTCACCACCGCCGTACGCATCATTCCCTATCTGGTGGCTTTTCTGGTTGCCATCGCCGTCTTCCGCACATCGGGAGCAATGGATTATATGGTCGGCGGCATCGCATCTGTTGCCGGATGGTTCGGACTCGATACGCAGTTTGCGGGCGCTCTGCCCACGGGGTTGATGAAATCGCTCAGCGGCAGCGGAGCCAACGGGCTGATGATAGACACCATGAAGGAGCTGGGAGCCGACTCTTTCGTGGGGCGCATGAGTTGTGTGGTACGGGGAGCCTCGGACACCACGTTCTACATCCTTGCCGTTTATTTCGGCAGCGTGGGCATCACACGCACACGAAACGCAGTGACCTGCGGACTCATTGCCGACATTTCGGGAGTAATCGCCGCCATCCTTATCAGTTATTTATTTTTCTATTAACCATTTATACGCTTTATCATGGCTGTAACTTATCAAACGGAAGGCACAAAGATGCCCGATATCAGAAAACGAGAAACTACCGAATGGATCCGGCAAGTGGCCGCTTCGTACGGGAAACGGTTGGGAGAGATTGCTTACATCTTTTGCTCGGACGAGAAGATTCTGGAGGTGAACCGCCGGTATCTCGAACACGATTACTATACGGACATCATTACATTCGACTATTGCGAGGGCAACCGTCTTTCGGGCGATTTGTTCATCAGCCTGGACACCATACGCACCAATGCCGAACAGTTCGGCACATCGTACGAAGACGAGCTGCACCGCGTCATCATCCACGGCATCCTGCACCTTTGCGGCATCAACGACAAGGGACCGGGCGAACGGGAGCTGATGGAAGCCGCCGAGAACAAAGCGCTCGCCATGCGAGATAAAGGAGACAGCAATCCGACGCACTTGCCATGAACGAAAAAGAAGGGCCGTCGAAACGAACATAAGACAAGCCCCTACTATTATAAAGCGAAACAGTGAAAACGACATAAAAGAGCGCCAGAATCTTTATCGACAAACCTTTACTATTATAAAACGGAACGCTGCCAAAGGATATAAAGTTCTTTCCCCTTCAGACTTTCCACGATTTATGCGTATCCCTGCTGATATTCCGCTGAGCTGTAATAATTACTCCTCGAAGAGATCTAACGCAAAGGCACAAAAAAAGAGCGAACAACTCCGCCCCTCAGAAAAGAATCCCCCATGAATGGGATTCTTTTTTTTCATCTTAATTGTTACCTGAAAAACGATCTTCTACTAATACCTAATACTCAAAACAATCTTCACTCAAATCAAATCTGAAGCTCAATACTTCAACGGTTAAACTAATACCATTATCGTTTTTACTTTTCCTAATACCTGATACTTATATTTATCTAATACCTAAAAATCGAAGCGGTTTCACAACCACGATGTAAAATTATGATTGTTTCGGAGAAACGCCAAACTTAAAGCCCCCAAAATGATTCTCGGCATCGTTTTATTGACATAAATCAACTTTCGGCGTCTATTACGGTAGAAAAACGAATCGAGAGAAAAACGACATAAAGAAATTAGTACGCCCAAAATAAGAGCAAAAAGAAAACAATAAAAGAATCCGATAGACAAAAGCACTACAAACAGAGTATCCGACAGGCAATCAATCATTTTAAAATGCAAAATTACGGCGTTTTTTGCTCTCCCCTTACTTCCCGTCCGAAATTTCGGCAGCAAAACCGAGCGAAAGATGAAACTCTCACAACTTTTCCGTAACTTTGCAGCGTTGTGATAATAATAAACAATAAATAAAGGTAATAAGGAAAAATCATACAACATGAATTTCAAATACGATGTTATTGTGATTGGAGCAGGACATGCCGGATGCGAAGCCGCCGTTGCGGCAGCCAAGCTAGGTTCAAAAACCTGTATCATCACAATGGATATGAACAAGATTGCGCAAATGAGTTGCAACCCTGCCGTGGGAGGTATCGCCAAAGGACAGATCGTTCGAGAAATAGATGCATTGGGTGGTCAAATGGGATTGGTGACAGACGAAACAGCCATCCAGTTCCGCATCCTGAATCGCTCCAAAGGGCCTGCCATGTGGAGTCCCCGTGCGCAATGCGACCGTGCGAAATTCATCAACGCATGGCGCGACAGGTTAGAAAATACTCCTAACCTTCATATCTGGCAAGACACCGTACGCGAACTTCTTGTGGAAAACGGAGAAGTAATCGGGCTTGTCACCTTATGGGGGGTTACATTTCATGCTAAATGCATCGTATTGACTGCCGGAACTTTCCTTAACGGATTGATGCACGTAGGTAGCCATCAACTCCCGGGTGGACGAATGGCTGATCCGGCTTCGTACCATTTAACCGAATCCATCGCCCGTCACGGCATCGCATACGACCGGATGAAGACCGGTACTCCTGTACGTATAGACGCTCGCAGCGTTCATTTCGAATTTATGGAGACACAGGATGGGGAATCAGACTTTCATAAATTCTCATTCATGGACACAAGCGTACGCCATTTAAAACAACTTCGGTGCTGGACGTGCTACACCAATGCAGAATCGCATCGCATCCTGCGCGAGGGATTGGCGGATTCTCCCCTATTCAACGGACAAATTCAAAGCATCGGTCCGCGCTATTGCCCCAGCATCGAAACGAAAATAGTTACCTTCCCCGACAAGGAACAACACCAGTTATTCCTCGAGCCTGAAGGTGAAACGACTCAAGAGCTTTACTTGAACGGATTCTCTTCATCGCTGCCTATGGACATACAGATTGCCGCTCTCAAAAAGATTCCCGCATTCAAAGATGTGGTCATCTATCGCCCGGGATATGCCATCGAATACGATTTCTTTGCCCCTACTCAGTTGAAGCATTCATTGGAATCAAAGATTATTCGCAATCTCTTTTTTGCCGGACAGGTAAACGGAACAACCGGATATGAAGAAGCGGGAGGACAGGGCATCATCGCAGGTATAAACGCTCATATCAACTGTCACGGCGGAAAACCTTTCACATTGGGAAGAGACGAAGCTTATATAGGCGTATTGATTGATGATTTGGTAACAAAAGGAGTCGACGAACCCTACCGTATGTTTACCTCGCGTGCGGAATACCGCATTCTTCTTCGAATGGATGACGCCGACATGCGACTGACCGAACGGTCTTATCATTTGGGATTAGCCAAAGAAGACCGATATCAGCTGTTGAAGACGAAGCGGGAAGCGGTAGAGCATATCGTATCTTTTGCGCAAAACTACTCGATGAAGCCGGCGCTCATCAACGATGCGCTCGAAAAGATGGGAACTACCCCTCTGCGCCAAGGATGTAAATTGATCGAAATATTAAACCGTCCGCAGGTGACCATTCACAACATAGCGCCACATATTCCGGCATTCCGGAAAGAATTGGAGAAAGCAACGGAAACAGACCCCAACCGCAAGGAAGAGATACTGGAAGCTGCCGAAATCTTAATAAAGTATCAAGGCTATATCGACAGAGAAAGAATGATCGCACAAAAGCTGTCTCGTCTGGAGAGCATTAAAATAAAAGGGAAATTCGACTACTCTTCCATACAATCTCTATCGACCGAAGCCCGGCAGAAACTGACAAAAATAGACCCGGAGACGATTGCGCAAGCAAGCCGCATACCCGGTGTATCCCCGAGCGACATCAATGTATTACTCGTTCTTTCGGGACGATAAAAGGGTACGTTTCACGTGAAACAAGAAATTTAAAGAATTAAGATAAACAAATGATTATGAGTAAAGAAACGCTGATTAAAAGTATCCGGGAAATACCCGATTTCCCCAAACCGGGAATCTTATTCTACGATGTTACTACTTTGTTTAAAGACCCATGGTGTCTGCAAGAACTTTCAGATATAATGTACGAAATGTACAAAGAAAGAGGCATTACCAAAGTAGTAGGCATCGAATCAAGAGGTTTTATTATGGGACCTATTCTGGCTACACGCCTGAATGCCGGTTTTATCCCCATACGCAAACCGGGCAAGCTACCGGCAGAAACAATCGAAGAAAACTATGAAAAAGAATACGGAGAAGACACCGTAGAGATTCATAAAGACGCATTAGACTCAAACGACATAGTGTTACTACACGACGACTTATTGGCTACAGGCGGCACAATGAAAGCAGCCTGCGATCTGGTGAAGAAACTGAAACCAAAGAAGGTGTATGTGAACTTCATTATCGAGTTGAAAGGGTTGAACGGCAAAGTAAAGTTCGACGATGACATAGAGGTGGAGTCCGTTTTAAACCTGTGACCGAAAGAAAGGAAGCGCCCGCCGGGGAGAAAGAATCGTCACACAAAGACAATCCGGCGGGTACGAGATGCGCATCGGACCGAATATCCGGACAGAAAGAACGCCCACAAACCATCTTTCCGTTCACTCCCTTCTCTCCTCTTTGCTTTCATCTATGCAACAAGAGCAACCTAACGGTAAGTTCATGACAAACGCACTTATCCCAACTTTGCCTTCATCTATGCAACAAGAACAACTATGTAAACAAAGACCTGACGGTAAAAGTAAACGCCCTTTGCTTCCATTTATGCAACAAGAGCAACCTAACGGTAAGTTCATGACAAACGCACTTATCCCAACTTTGCTTTCATCTATGCAACAAGAGCGACGAGCCGGCTTTGGCAATGAGGCGTACTGTTTCTTTTCTTTTATCCATACGACAAGAGCTTCCGTAAACCCGTAAAGCGAATAGACCATAAGCATGAAAACGAAATCCGAAACCGACCAATATCTGAAAGGAATCGTGGAGAACCTCCCCGAGAAGCCGGGCATTTATCAATACCTGAATGCGGAAGGCACGATCATATACGTTGGAAAAGCTAAAAACCTGAAGAAAAGAGTATATTCTTATTTCAGCAAAGAACACGAACCGGGGAAAACACGCGTGTTGGTCAGCAAGATTGCAGACATACGCTATATCGTCGTGCATACGGAAGAAGACGCCCTTTTGCTCGAAAACAATCTGATAAAGAAGTACAAACCTCGATACAATGTATTGCTGAAAGACGACAAAACCTATCCTTCGATCTGCGTACAGAACGAATACTTCCCGAGAGTGTTCAAGACACGGAAAATAATCAGGAACGGTTCTTCCTATTACGGGCCTTACAGCCATTTGCCGTCTATGTATGCGGTATTAGACCTTATCAGACGCTTGTATCCGCTGCGCACCTGCAACCTCAACCTCAGTCCGGAGAACATCCGTGCAGGCAAGTTCAAAGTCTGTCTGGAGTATCATATAAAAAACTGTGCAGGCCCCTGTGTCGGCCTGCAATCGCACGAAGAATACCTGAAAAACATCGAAGAAATCAAGCAAATACTCAAAGGCAATACATACGAAATCAGCCGCCTGCTGCTGGAAAGAATGGAAGAGCTGGCAGGAGAGATGAGGTTTGAAGAGGCGCAGAAAATAAAAGAAAAGTACCAGCTTGTGGAAAACTACCGCTCCAAATCGGAAGTGGTAAGCTCCGTACTTCACAACATCGACGTATTCTCTATCGAAGAAGACGAGTCGAACTCCGCATTCATCAACTACCTGCACATCACCAACGGCGCCATCAATCAGGCTTTCACATTCGAATACAAGAAGAAACTCAACGAATCGAAAGAGGAATTGCTGACACTGGGAATCATCGAAATGAGGGAGCGATACAAGAGCCTTTCGCGCGAAATCATCGTCCCTTTCGAAGTGGAAATGGAGTTGAGCAACGTCGTATTCACCGTCCCTCAGCGGGGAGACAAGAAAAAGCTGCTGGAACTCTCGCTTCTAAACGTAAAGCAATACAAAGCCGACCGTTTGAAACAAGCGGAGAAGCTCAATCCGGAGCAGCGAAGCATGCGTCTGATGAAAGAGATACAACAGGAGCTGCGCTTGGAACGCCTGCCCATGCAAATCGAATGTTTCGACAACTCGAACATACAGGGAGCCGACGCAGTAGCCGCCTGCGTGGTGTTCAAAAAGGCAAAGCCGTCGAAAAAAGATTACCGGAAGTACAACATCAGAACGGTAGAGGGGCCCGATGACTACGCTTCGATGAAAGAAGTGGTAAGAAGGCGCTACCGGCGAGCCATAGAAGAGAACGCTCCCCTGCCCGACCTCATCATCACCGATGGAGGAAAAGGACAGATGGAGGCGGTGAGAGAAGTTGTGGAAGACGAACTGCACCTGAACATAGCCATCGCCGGACTTGCCAAAGACAACCGCCACCGCACGTCGGAACTCCTATTCGGTTTTCCACCGCAAACCATCGGTATCAAACAGCAAAGCCGGCTCTTCCGGCTGCTTACCCAGATACAAGACGAAGTGCACCGCTTTGCCATTACCTTCCATCGCGATAAGCGAAGCAAGCGGCAGGTAGCATCGGCTTTAGACAACATCAAAGGGATTGGAGAAAAGACTAAAACCGCCCTTCTGAAAGAGTTCAAAAGCGTGAAACGCATCAAGGAAGCACCTTTCGAAAGCATTGCCGGAGTTATTGGAGAGGCGAAAGCCAAAATTGTGAAGCAGGCAATGGAGGCGGACAAAACGGGCACAGAGAGGGAAAACAAGACATTCGCCCCCAAATAAGAAGAGTATCGGCCGGAGTCAGTCATGCTCAGAAATAAGCCGAAAAAGTCGTGCCAGAAACCTTAAACCGTACAGCCGAGACATTAAACCACAGGTTTTCATTCAGTTTCCCACTATTGAAACAAAAGTTTCCCACTGGGGAAACTTTATTTTCCCTTCGGGGAAACTTTTGTTTCCCCAGTGGGAAACAAAGCGAAATCTATATGCCTGCGACGCTACGCCTATATGCCTACGCCCTATACCGCCCGGCGTATGTGCTATATGTTCCGGCGTAGTATGCCCCATATATACCCGCCGTATATCCATATATTCCGGCGTATATCTTGTACGTCCCGGTGATGTCTTGTATGTCCCGGCGTATGCGCGCTATACCCCCTCCGTATCGCTATACGCCCCGTCAGATACTCCCTGTGCTTACGGCCCATTTCCCTCGTTATGGCGGGTGCCCTGCGTCTGCTTTCAACGCATCCCACCCATACAGGCGTTTTTTTCGGAAGCCATGCCCCTTTCGGAGAGCGTGGCTTTTCACCGGAAGGAAAGCGATGAGACACCACGCCCGAATCAACAAACCGCCCTTGCATCCACCATTTATACCCGCGTACTCCAAAACCGAGAGGGACGTCCGCCGCGCGCTAGGCCTTGCATCGGTCATTTATACCCGCGTACCCATCGCTTCCCGCAACATTTCGGACAGGTTTTGAGCTTTTTCGGGCCAAAACCTTTTCATATCATTCTCAATTATTTATCTTTGCGAAAGAAGAAAAGAGCGGCACGCGGAAACAACAGCCGCCACCGCATCTTTTCAACCGCCGGAACGAAACAGTTTTCCGGCAAAACACGGGCAAGGCTCACCGGCCGACAAGCCCGAAGTGGCATGACGCCGACATTGTGAAAGCTCAAAGCCCCGGCGAACAAGCGAAAGCTGCAAGGTCGAACAGAAGAAAGCCCCGGCGAACAAGCCAAAGTTGCAAGGTCGAACGGAAGAAAGCCCAAGTTGAACGAGCCAAAGCTGCAAAGCCGAATGGAACAAAGCTCAAGCCGAACAAGCCAAAGCAGCAAGACCGAACGGAAGAAAGCCCAAGCCAAATGAGCCAAAGCTGCAAGACCGAACAGAACAAAGCTCAAGCGAACGAGCCAAAGCTGCAAGACCGAACGGAACAAAACCCAAGCCGAACAAGCCAAAGCTGCAAGGCCGAACGGGACAAAACATTGAGAACCAACGGATTTAAAGCTGCTGAAGGGAGTTAGAGCATAACAGATATTACAGAAACTTAAACCCGAAGAAATGAAAATTCTAATCATCGAAGATGAAGCATCGTTGCTGGAAGTAATGACCTCCTTCCTTGAAAAAGAACAGTATGTGGTAGAGAGCGCAAACACCTATCAAGGCGCTCTCTCGAAAGTAGCAGACTACGATTACGACTGTATTTTACTGGATATCATGTTGCCCGACGGAGATGGGATAGACCTGCTGAAAGAGTTGCAGAAAATAAAGAAAAACCAGAACGTCATCATCATTTCCGCCAAAGATTCGGTGGAGGATAAAGTAGCCGGACTGGAGATCGGAGCGGACGACTACCTGTCGAAACCCTTCCATCTGGCCGAACTCAACGCCCGCATACGAAGCGTATTCAGACGGAAAGATCTGCAGGGAGATACGCTCGTCAGGTTAGAAAACGTAACGGTGAACCCCACCACGCACGAAGCTTATGTAGACGGAAACAGGCTCGAGCTGAACAGGAAAGAGTACAATATCCTGTTATACTTTATGACAAGGCCCAACCACCTGATAGACAAAGCAGTGCTTGCCGAAGCCGTTTGGGGAGACCACATCGACCAGGCAGACAACTTCGACTTCATATATACCCAAGTGAAAAATCTCCGGAAGAAGATGAACGAAGCCGGAGCCGGAATCGAAATCAAGGCCGTCTACGGACTTGGCTACAAACTCGCACTACGATGAGACTGCTCCACCGCATCACCCTGCACATATCCATCGCCCTGCTGCTGCTCTTTGCCGTATGGGCTACGTTGTTCTACTACATCATCGTGGACGAAATCAACGACGAAACCGACGACTCGCTCGAAGAATACTCCGAATACATCATCAGGCGCGCCCTCACCGGAGAAAAGCTGCCGGAAAACGACAACGGCACAAACAACAGCTATCACATCAGCAAAGTGACTCGCGAATATGCCTTACAGACACCTTCCACAGAATTTCTCGACCAAACGGTTTATATCCGGTCGAAGAATGAAACGGAGCCGGCACGCATCTACAAAACCATCTTCAGAGACAAGGAAGACAACTACTATCAGCTTACCGTGACATTCCCCACATTCGAGAAAAAAGACCTGAAAGAAACGATCTTATACTGGCTAATCCTGCTGTATGTGTTGCTACTGGTCTCTATAATCATCCTTAATGTTTTCGTGCACCGCCGCAGCCTGAAACCTTTATACACGATGCTCAAATGGCTCGACAGCGTGCAGCTTTCCAACACTCCTCCCCTGCTCGAGGTGGACACCGACATCACCGAATTCCGCAAACTTTCGGAAGCCTTGACCCGGAACGCCTGCCGGAATGCGGAGATATACGAGCAGCAAAGCTTATTCATCGCACACGCCTCGCACGAGCTGCAAACGCCTATCGCCATTGCACAGAACCGCCTCGAAATGCTATCGAACGATTCCGCCCTGACCGAAGCGCAACTGTCGCAGATACTCAAGACGAAGCAGGCCGTAGAAAGCCTGTCGAAGCTGAACAAAACACTGCTGTTACTCGCCAGGATAGAGAACCAGCAATTCCCGGAAAGCGAACAGATCGACGTGCAAAAGTTCCTTGCCCCCATATTGGAGAACTTCGCCGATGCGTACCGGCATCTCGGCATCCGGTGCACGGTGGAGGAAAAAGAGAAAACAAACATCCGCATGAACGAGATGCTCGCAACCATATTGTTCAACAACCTGATAAAGAACGCATACGTCCACAACCGCCCAAACGGCAGCATACATGTGTTGCTGACCGCCCGCGCCATACGCTTCTCGAACACCGCTGCGGGCGAACCGCTCGACGCCGGACTTATCTTCCGCAGGTTCTACCGGAAAACCTCAAGCGGTCCGGGTACTGGATTGGGATTGGCGCTTGTACACGCCATCTGCAAAACCTATAACATCGAGATCGACTACTTCTTCGAAGAAGGATATCATCATTTCGAGCTGAGAAAAGCGAAATGCAATAAAAATAGTTAAAAACATCATATTTGAAGCAAAAGGGACCGAAATTCCAAAATCTTTTCAGTTTTGCCTCACAACTTTGCATCATAAACAATTAAACAGAACAAAGTATGAAAAGAATTATTCTATTGGCCATTACCGCTTTAACTATGACATTTACTTTCACAGCCAAAGCCGACAACTCAAAACCCGTACGCTTTGAAAACCTGCCCGAAAATTCGCAGAAATTCGTCCATACCCACTTTAAAGGGACCGAGATATCGTACATAAAACAGGAAAGCGACTTCTTCTTATGGAAGTCATACGATCTCTTCTTCGTCAACGGAAGCAAAATAGAGTTCGACCGGAAAGGAAATTGGGAAGAAGTAGACTGTATGAGAGACGAGGTTCCCGCCGCTATCGTACCCGCCGCCATCACGACCTACATAAACCGGAACCATGCCGGAATGAAAATCGTGAAAATCAGCCGGAACAGCAAAGAGTATGAGGTGAAACTGAACAATGGCATAGAAATCAAGTTCGACAAGAAGTTTAATGTGATAGAATATGATAATTAACCAACCGGCACACAGCCGAATCGGTTACCACGTCATCGCTTAACGTGATAGAATATGATAATTAACCCTAAAAACCATTGAATTATGAAAGCTAAAATTCTTTTATTAGCAGTAATGTTGGGCGGTTTTGCGCTCTACGGATGCGACAGTGACGACAACAAGAAGACAGAAGCCTCTGCAAAGTATCAGGAGGCGCTTAAAGCCAAACACCCGAATGCACAGCAGATAAGCTGGGAGAAGAAAGGCGATTATTTCGTGGCGGAATTCCGCCGTAACGACCCGCAAGGCGAAGCCGAATCATGGTTCGACTTACTTGCCGAATGGAAGATGACGGTGACGGAAATCAACTATCAATCCTTGCCGCAGGCAGTCATCAACGCGCTCAAAGCAAGCCCGTATGCCCAATGGCGTATCGACGACATCAAAATGGTGGAACGAAACAATATGGAAGTGATCTACGTGATAGAGGTAGAACAGAAGGCGGAAGAATACGACCTCTATTTCACGGCAGCAGGCGTATTAGTGAAAGCTGTTCCCGATAAGGATGAGAACGATGGAGACAAGTTTATCTCCGGACAAGCCACCGCAAAGATACACGTGGCAATCAACAAGCGATATCCGCAGGCAAGAATCCTCGACATCGAATACGAAGACAAGATGATCGAAGTGGAAATCATCGACGGAATCGCCCGCCGCGAAGTATTTCTGAGCCTCGACGGCGCATGGCTGCGTACAAAGACAGAAATAAAGGTTAAGGATGTTCCGCACAAAATTTTCCACCTATTGAAGGAATCGGAATTCGGGATCTACCCGATTGACGATGTCGACTTCTTTGAAACTCCGGATGAAGAGTACTATCTCTTCGAGCTTGAAGCTGAGCCTGAAGATATTCTTGTAAAGATACTAACAGACGGAACAATCGTTGTATAAAAGCCATGAACGGCTGGTTAATACACCACTTCATGCAGTAGAGAACCTGCGTGTATAAAGAAATATGGGAAGTACCGTTTCAACCCGCCGCAAGCCGGGGGGGGCAGAGCGGTACTTTCTTTTCATTTAAAGCCAATCACCGGAAGCAATGCGTTGTTTGCGGTGCAGTAAAAGCAGTATTCTCTTTCCATTTAAAGCCAATCACCGGAAGCAATGCGTTGTTTGGTTGCAGTAAAAGCAGTATTCTCTTTCCATCTAAAGCCAATCACCGGAAGCAATGCGCTGTTTGGTTGCAGTAAAAGCAGCATTCTCTTTCCACTTAAAGATAAATAGACGGCTGCGGCAAAGAAAAAGCGGATCAATCTTCCGTTTTCTCTCCCGGATTTTGTATTTTTGTCTTTCATAACGTAAATATACGAAGGAAAGAGTCAATGAGAATCGTAATTCAACGGGTAAGCCGTGCATCGGTCACCATCAATGGGGAATGTAAATCGGCTATCGAACAGGGAATGTTGATATTAGTGGGTATCGAAGAAGCCGACGGGACGGAGGATATCGACTGGCTCTGCCGGAAGACCGTCAACCTCCGCATATTCGACGATGAAAACGGAGTGATGAACAAGTCGATACTGGAAACGGGAGGAGACATACTCGTCATCAGTCAGTTCACACTGCACGCCTCTACCCGCAAAGGAAACCGCCCTTCGTACATCAAAGCCGCCAAACCGGAGGTATCCGTCCCTCTCTACGAAGCGTTTTGCCGGAAACTGAGTGCTGCGCTGGGAAAAGAAGTGGGCACAGGCTCTTTCGGAGCCGATATGAAGGTGGAGCTTCTGAACGACGGACCGGTAACGATTTGCATAGACAGTAAAAACAAAGAATAGAGATGACGATAAAAGAAGCTCAACAACAAGTAGACGCATGGGTGAAGCAATACGGAGTGCGCTATTTCAGCGAACTGACCAACATGGCGGTATTGACCGAGGAAGTCGGCGAACTGGCACGTGTCATGGCGCGCAAATACGGCGACCAGTCGTTCAAACCGGGCGAAAAGGAGAATCTGGACGAGGAAATGGCCGATGTGCTCTGGGTACTCATCTGCCTTGCCAATCAGACGGGAGTAGACCTTACCGACGCTTTAAGAAAAAGCATGGAAAAGAAAACGAATCGAGATAATCAAAGACATATTAATAATCCAAAACTGAAAGATCATGGAGGAAAATAACTTAAAAGACAACAAATATCTGGCTACTTTAGCCAAGTATAACACCGATCTGAAAGACGCGGATATAGCAACCCGCGTAGCCGAACTGACAGAACAGAATGTCACGGAAAACAATACCGAAGAAGTGAAAAAATTCCTGTTCAACTGCATCGATCTTACTACACTGAACAGCACGGACAGCGATGAAAGCGTAATGCGATTCACCGAGAAAGTGAACGAATTTGACAATGCATTCCCCGATCTGAAAAACGTGGCAACCATCTGCGTGTATCCCAACTTTGCCGCCATCGTAAAGAACACACTCCAAGTGAACGGAGTAAACATCGCTTGCGTATCAGCGGGATTCCCCTCTTCGCAGACCTTTATCGAGGTGAAAATAGCCGAGACATCGCTCGCCGTTGCCGACGGAGCGGACGAAATAGATATCGTTCTCTCGGTTGGCAAGTTTCTGAGCGGCGACTACGAAACAATGTGCGACGAAATTGAGGAACTAAAGGAAGCTTGCAAAGAAAGCCATTTGAAAGTGATACTCGAAACGGGTGCGCTGAAGAGTGCGGCCAACATCAAAAAGGCCTCTCTCCTATCCATGTATGCAGGAGCCGACTTCATCAAGACTTCCACAGGCAAACAACAGCCGGCAGCCACTCCGGAAGCGGCTTACGCGATGTGCGAAGCCATCAGAGACTATTACGAGAAAACAGGGCGTAAAGTGGGATTCAAGCCCGCAGGAGGAATCAATACGGTGCACGACGCCATTGTCTACTACACCATCGTAAAAGAATTGCTGGGAGAAGAATGGCTGACGAACAAGCTGTTCCGCCTGGGCACAAGCCGCTTGGCAAACCTGTTGCTCTCGGACATCAAAGGAGAGGAAATCAAATTCTTCTAAACAATGCGAGCCTGTTTCAGCCGTTTACCTATACCGGCTCAAACAGGCTTGCACAATTTATACGCGACACACCCGAACATGCCGCACGGGCTTTCCAATCACATCCGCCTCATCGGCAAAGAAAATCTTATCGCTTTTCTGCAAAGAAAGTCTTATGACTTCTACAACGAAAGTCTTATCGCTTCCGCAACAACGCTATTTTTCGCGCTCGACCACATAATCCAAGAAGCTGTTCAAAGCCTCCGACACATCGGGCAATGAGGGCATGGAAGCAAGAATGTCCGCAGCCTTTCGCCTATATCCCTCCATCGTCCTGAAAGCATATTCGATACCTCCTTTTTCTTTGGTAAAAGATACCAGAAACTCTATCTCCTCGGGAGTAGCCACACCGTCTTTCACCCGGATAGCCGTTTCCACTGCTTTCGGATCTTCGGTGGTATTCAATACATAGAGCACCGGAAGCGTCAGCTTCCCCTCCTCCATATCGTTTCCTGTCGGTTTACCGATTTCCTTGCTATCGGAATAGTCGAAAATATCGTCTTTGATCTGAAAACAGATTCCGATATACTCGCCCAGCAAACGCGCTTTTTCAACCTCCTTCTCTCCCGCCCCCATCGACAAAGCAGCGGCTTTGGTACAAGCGGCAAACAACGCAGCTGTCTTCTTGCGAATTACATCGAAATAAACGGTCTCGGAGAAGGTATGTGTGCTTACATTCGACAGTTGAAGTAGTTCACCGTCGGCAAGCTCCTGCCCCAATGAAGAAATCACCTGAATGATATCGTGGTTCATCGTAAGCCCTGCGTGCACCAAACTGGTAGCCAACAGATAATCGCCGGTAAGTACCGCCACTTTATTGTTAAAGCTGGCGTTTACCGAAAGCTGCCCCCTGCGTTCGGAACTTTCGTCCACCACATCGTCGTGCACAAGGCTTGCAGTATGAAGAAGTTCGAGCGAAACGGCGGCATGAAGCGTGGAAAGGCGTATAGGACCATAAAGGCGTGCCACCAGTAAAGAAAGTATAGGGCGCATCATCTTGCCATTCCTCTGACGTATGTGAGCAATCACATTATCGAGCAATGTGTTCGAGCTGGAAAGAGAACTGTCAAAAAGCTTTTTGAAGTCGGCCAGTTCATGAATAATCGGTTTCTTGATGAGAGAGACACTGTCCATCCATACACTATTTGGACACAAAAGTAATAATAAAACGGTTAATACCGTATTTTTTTTGTACTTTTACCATGAAAAATTAAGTTATTCTATGGAATCAGACAACAAATTATTCCTTTTAGACGCCTACGCGCTCATATACCGGGCTTATTACGCCTTTATCAGAAACCCGAGAATCAACTCCAAAGGACTAAATACATCGGCTATCCTCGGCTTCGTAAACACGCTTGAAGAAGTGTTGAAAAAAGAAAACCCCACTCATATAGGAGTGGCTTTCGACCCTGCCGGCCCAACGTTTCGCCATGAGGCTTTCGAGCAGTACAAAGCTCAACGTGAGGAAACGCCCGAAGATATCCGTCTGTCGGTACCTCTCATCAAAGAGATTATCCGTGCCTACCGCATTCCTATCCTCGAAGTGCCGGGATACGAGGCGGACGATGTGATAGGCACGCTCGCCACCGAAGCGGGACGACGCGGAATCGCCACCTATATGATGACTCCCGACAAAGACTACGGGCAGTTGGTGGGCGAAAACGTCTTTATGTATCGACCCAGACATACGGGAGGGTTTGAAGTGATGGGCATCGAAGAGGTAAAAGCCAAGTTCGCCATCGAATCGCCCGCACAGGTCATAGACATATTGGGGCTGATGGGCGACTCGTCGGACAATATCCCCGGCTGTCCCGGTGTGGGAGAGAAAACCGCTCAAAAGCTGGTGGCGGAGTTCGGAAGCATCGAGAACCTGCTCGATCATACCGACCGGCTCAAAGGTGCGCTGAAAACAAAAGTAGAGGCCAACCGCAAACAGATTGAATTCTCCAAATTCCTCGCCACCATCAAAACGGACGTCCCCATTGCGCTGGAGATGGACAAACTGGTACGGGAAGAAGCGGATGAGGATTCGCTCCGCCGGATTTTCGAAGAGTTGGAGTTCCGAACGCTTATCAACCGGGTACTGAAAAAAAACGGTGCGGGAAGCGGGATATTATCATCTGCGGGAAGAAACGAGTATGCAGGAAGAAACATCGGAACAGACTCAAACCGAAAAAACGGTTTTGCAGAAGGAAATATTTTTTCCGAAACAGGCAACAGTGAATTTGCACAACAGGGAAACAATCTTTCCGGAAGAGGAGGCAATGAGTCTCAACAACAGGGGAGCAACTTTTTTGCAAGAGGCAATAGTGAATTTGCACAACAAGAGAGTAACCTTTCCGCAAGAGGAGGCAATGAGTCCGCACAAGAAGGAAATAATCTTTCGCTCAAAGGGAAAAATGATCCGACAAAAGGAAGAAGTGACCGCTTGGCAAAAGGAAGCGGTGGTTCGGCAAAAGGCAAAGACGGAGAATTGTCGCTCTCTCTTTTTCCTGAAGAAGAGGAAGCCGTACAAGGCGATTTGTTTGCGAATTTTGCAGGCAACGGAGCAGGTGTGCCGAAAAAAACGAGCCTAAGCACGTTAAAAACCATTAATACAGACTATCAACTTGTTGATACAGAAGAAAAAAGAAAGAGAATTATTCAAAAGTTACTTACATCGAAAATTCTCTCGTTAGACACTGAGACCACAGGAACCGAACCTATGGAGGCGGAATTGGTGGGAATGAGCTTTTCCATCGCCGAAAACGAAGCGTTTTATGTTCCGGTGCCCCCCGACCGGAAAGAAGCGGCAAAAATAGTCGCGCAATTCCGCCCGGTGTTTGAAAACGAAGATTCGTTAAAAATCGGACAGAACATCAAGTACGACATGATCGTGCTCCAAAATTACGGAGCGGAGTTAAAAGGTCGGCTCTTCGATACCATGATAGCGCATTATGTGTTGCAACCCGAACTTCGGCACGGCATGGACTATTTGGCGGAAATCTATCTGCACTACAAAACCATTTCTATCGAAGAACTTATCGGACCGAAAGGAAAACACCAGAGGAGCATGCGTGACCTCGACCCGCAAGATGTTTACCTTTATGCCTGCGAAGATGCCGATGTGACTCTCAAGCTGAAAAACGTGTTGGAGAAAGAGTTGAAAGCAAACGATGCCGAAACCTTGTTCTACGATATCGAGATGCCGCTCGTACCCGTACTGGTTCATATCGAACGAAACGGAGTGCTGCTCGACACGGAAGCCTTGAAGCAATCGTCCGCACATTTCACCGCTGAGATGCAACGTATCGAGCAAGAGATATACGAAATGGCGGGTGAATCTTTCAACATCGCCTCGCCGAAACAAGTGGGCGAAGTGCTGTTCGACAAACTGCAAATCGTGGAAAAAGCGAAAAAGACAAAGACGGGGCAATACGTCACTTCGGAAGAGGTGCTCGAAAGCCTGAGGCATAAACATCCGGTGGTGGAGAAAATATTGGAACACCGCGGATTGAAAAAACTCTTGGGCACATACATAGACGCCCTGCCGCAGCTTATCAACCCGCGCACGGGACGGGTGCATACATCGTTCAACCAAACGGTCACGGCTACGGGACGCCTCAGTTCGAGCAACCCGAACCTGCAAAACATCCCCATCCGCGACGAGAACGGCAAGGAGATACGCAAAGCATTCATCCCCGACGAGGGTTGCCTGTTCTTCTCTGCCGACTACTCGCAGATAGAGCTCCGCATCATGGCGCACCTGAGCAAAGACAAGGAGATGATCGATGCTTTCCTGAGCAATCACGACATCCATGCTGCTACCGCCGCAAAGATTTACAAGACTGATTTGAAAGAGGTAGATGCCGACATGCGGCGCAAGGCCAAGACTGCCAACTTCGGTATCATATATGGCATATCCGTATTCGGGCTTGCCGATCGGCTGGGTATCGAAAGGAAAGAGGCCAAAACGCTGATCGACGGTTACTTCGAAACCTATCCCGAAGTAAAGGCATACATGGACGAAAGCATTCAGGTAGCACGCGAACAGGGTTATGTAGAGACTATCTTCCACCGCAAACGCTTCTTGCCCGACATCAACTCCCGCAACGCCATTGTACGCGGATATGCCGAACGTAACGCCATCAACGCGCCTATTCAGGGCAGCGCCGCAGACATCATAAAGGTAGCCATGACGCGCATCTACAATCGCTTCCTTGCCGAAGGGCTTCAGGCCAAAATGATTCTGCAAGTGCACGACGAATTGAATTTCAGTGTGCCCGTAAGCGAAAAAGAACGGGTGGAAGAGATCGTTATCGAGGAAATGGAGCGTGCTTGCCGAATGCACGTACCCTTAAAAGCCGATTGCGGATGGGGAAAAAACTGGCTCGAGGCGCATTAAAAGAGAGAAAAACAGATGAAAATGAGCCCGAATGCAAGCAAAGAAAAGTAGCAAACAGACTCTAAATCAAAGTATAACAATCTTTAACCATAGAAACAGAAAGCAAGAAGAAAGTTCGCTTTAGCAAACTTATTGCTCCATTCCATATCCGGCAAGCCTACTGCCGGATATTTTTTTGTCTTCTCCTTTGACAAAAAGGAAGCAATAGAAAAGAGCAAAACTGACATATTGACACTATTTTACACATAAATAGGGTGTCATAAAGAAATAATGCCTAAATTTGCAGCGTGATTCAAGAGAATCAATAGACAAATGAAAGTTTAATATAAAAATAAAATAGTCATGAAAACAAATTTCTCTTTTAAATTAGTAATCTTATCCGCAGTTCTTTTCGTTGTATCTATAGCAGCTTCTGCCCGCGTTTTCGACGGTCAGCTCATCTACAATCCGATAGAAGAAAACGGTATGATGGTAGGCCAAACCGTTTACAAAAAAGACGGAAACACACTTGCCAACTATATGAAGTACAACTACAAGTACGACGACCAAAAGCGCATGGTTGAAAGCGAGACACTGAAATGGAACGTTGTAAAGGAGCAGTGGGAAAACGAATTACGCATCGAATACGCTTATAGCGGAAAAACTGTAACCACTACTTACTATAAGTGGAACAACAAAAAAAATGCATACGTTTTGGTTCCCGAAATGACGGTAACCATGGACACAGATCTGTAAATAAATCCTCTCATTCTAAATTCTAACAACAAACGAGGCAGGCGCTGTTTCTCATCGGAAGCAGCGCTTTCCATTTTTCTTCTGCCAGAAAAGAGAACCTGACCGGTTCGAAAAACACCTTGCTTGAAAAGTTATTTACCTAAAAAGAAGTTTGCGCCTGACTGAAAAGTTTTCGGGTCTACCTAAAAGATTCTCGTGTTTAGGAGGATACATTTTTTCTTAGCAAAAGAAGGCTTCCGCACAGGCGAAATTTCTCCGGCCTGTGAAGCTTATGAAGAATAAACCATTATTTAGCTATGTACAGCAACACTTCTCACTTTTTTTTAATATCTTTGTCCCCGTATCAAAAAGAGCAATGACTTAATGAGTCCACTGAACTTCACCCACATTCTGACACAGGCAGTCGATGAGCTATCGGAAAGCGAATCTTACAAAGAACTGTTTCATCAACACAAAGATGGTGAACCGCTTCCCTCTGCCAAAGTACTGTATGACATTATCGAGCTCTCTCGTTCCATCCTCTTTCCCGGATATTACGGCAATTCAACCATCAACAGCCGGACTATCAACTATCACATCGGAGTAAATATCGAAAAGCTGTTCGATTTACTTTCGGAGCAAATACTTGCCGGACTTTGTTTCGTCAGTGGCGGTGAAAAATGTTCTTCCTGTTCCGATTCGAAGAGAGAGGAAGCTTCGCGTCTGGCAGCTACATTCATCAGCAAGATGCCTGCCATGAGAAGAATTCTCGCAACCGATGTGGAGGCTGCCTACAATGGAGATCCCGCCGCCGAAAGTTACGGTGAAGTGATCTGCTGTTATCCGGCCATCAAAGCTATCAGCAACTATCGCATCGCGCACGAACTTTTGGAGTTGGGAGTACCGCTGATTCCGCGCATCATTACCGAAATGGCGCACAGTGAAACAGGAATAGACATCCATCCGGGAGCAAAAATAGGCAGCCATTTCACCATCGACCACGGAACGGGTGTCGTTATCGGGGCAACCAGCGTCATCGGCAATCATGTCAAGCTCTATCAAGGCGTTACGCTCGGAGCCAAAAGTTTTCCGCTCGATGCCGACGGGAAGCCTATCAAAGGTATCCCACGCCATCCCATTCTGGAGGACAATGTCATTATATACTCCAACGCCACCATCTTAGGAAGAATTACCATCGGACGCGACGCGACCGTAGGAGGTAATATCTGGGTGACGGAAGACGTTCCGTCAGGTGCCAGACTTGTGCAGACAAAAGCAAAAAAATAGGAAACGGAAATACATGGTTTGCGATAACGGGCATCTCAACAATACAAAGAATAGAAACAGATAAATATATATGAGCGAACAATTCGAAATGATAGCCAAGACTTTCCAGGGATTGGAAGAGACTCTTGCCGAAGAACTAACCGCATTAGGAGCCGACAACATCGAAATAGGCCGACGGATGGTTTCATTCACCGGAGACAAAAAGATGATGTACAAGGCCAATTTTTGCCTGCGAACCGCCATCCGCATCCTGAAACCCATCAAGCACTTCACAGCCAAGGATGCCGATGAGGTATATGAGCAGATACAAGCCATCCCATGGGAAGAATATCTTGATGAAAATAAGACATTTGCCATAGATGCGGTGGTGTACAGCGAAGAGTTCCGGCATTCGAAGTTCGTTTCATATAAGGTAAAAGACGCGATCGCGGATTATTTTCGCGAGAAGAGCGGTAAACGTCCGTCTGTGCGCATCAACAAACCCGACGTTTTGCTGAATATTCACATTGCGCAGACTACCTGTACGCTGTCGCTCGACTCTTCGGGAGAATCTCTCCACCGTCGCGGCTACCGTCAGGAAGCAGTGGAAGCGCCATTGAACGAAGTACTTGCCGCAGGGATGATATTGATGACGGGCTGGCGCGGAGAGTGCGATCTGATCGATCCGATGTGCGGCTCCGGAACCATACCCATCGAGGCAGTATTGATTGCCCGTAACATTGCTCCGGGAGTATTCCGGAAAGGATTCGCTTTCGAGAAATGGACGGATTTCGACTCCGACCTTTTCGACGAGATATACAATGACGATACGCAGGAGCGTGACTTCGAGCATAAGATTTACGGATACGACAACAATCCTAAAGCGCATGAAATAGCCGCTTACAACATCAAAGCGGCGGGAGTCTCCAAAGACGTGACACTGAAGCTGCAACCTTTTCAGCAGTTCGAACAACCGGGAAACAAGTCGATCATCATCACCAACCCGCCGTACGGAGAGCGGATTTCTACAAACGACCTGCTTGGGTTGTATCAAACCATCGGCGAACGATTGAAACATGCTTTCGTGGGAAATGAAGCATGGGTTCTCTCCTATCGCGATGAATGCTTCGACCAGATAGGACTCAAAGCCAGCCAAAAGATTCCTCTTTTCAATGGAGCGCTGGAATGCCAGTTCCGTAAATACGAAATATTCGACGGAAAATACAGAGAATTTAAGACGCAGGAAGCCGAGAAAGAAGAAGGAAGAGATGAGTCCGCCCCTTACAGAGATGAAATACGCAAGCCTCATCGGGACAGCGAACACAAGTTTCGGAAAGAGGGAGAAAGGACTTATCGCCGGGAAAGTGAGTACAAGTCTCGCAAAGAAGAAGACAACAGATATGATTCCCGTTCGGAAGAAAATAGAACATTCCGCCGGGAAAGAGAATACAAACCCCGCCGAGAAGGAGAAAGACCATTCCGCAGAGAAAGAGGCGGGGGATACAATGCAAGGCGGGAAGAAGAGCGGACGTTCCGACGCGAAGGAGCAGAAAAGCCCCGCAGAGAAGGAGGAAAATCTTTTCGGAGAGAAGAAGGAAGTTTCAGACGAGACGAGAGGGACTCCAGGGGGGATGATAGAGAAAGAAAACCGCGCGGAGAGTTTCGTGAGAAGAGAGATCCCAAAGTTCTGAGAGAATATAAGGGACATCGCGAACCGAGAATACCGGAACCGGAAAAGGAATAGGCTATCATGCCCGGAGATGTAGGTGAATCAACATTGTCCACCCCAAAAAGAGAAGAGGTTACCGTATTTCGGGCATTGACAAGCCAAGATTTCTTACCGTGAAAAAGGGAGTAGGACAGCATGAATCCGGAATACGACACAAGCAGAAGTCGTATGTGAACTCTTCAATGGTAAATAAGGGAAGTACAAACCCTAAACACTGACGAATGAACGTTGCTGCACTGCGAAAAGAATGTGATGAATATCATTCGACGATGACTTTCTTTTGAAAATGGTTGTCTTTTGAACATAGTTGTTTTTTGAAGATTGTTTTTGTTAAGATTGGCTTTCTTTTGGAGGTAATTATTGTTTGAAGGTGAACGTTTTCTGAAAAGAAAAAGTTTTTTGAAGAAGAGAGTCATCTGAATCTAAAAACTTCCGCTAAAACAAGGTGGATAAGACTGGAAAACATTATAAATAAGGAATAAGCAATGAGTAAAATTGGAACAAGAGCCATGATGCTATTATCGGCGCTACCAATCGCAATCAATGTTATGACACAAGAAGTTAAGACACTCACACTGGAAGACTTGATCCCCGGCGGTGAGACCTATCGTTACGCAGAAAACCTGTACGGGCTGCAATGGTGGGGGGACGAGTGTATCAAACCGGGCATGGATACGATCTATGCTGTTGAGCCGAAAACGGGAAAAGAAACGGTGCTCGTAACGAGGGAACGGATAAACGAAGCGCTTGAAAAAAACCGGTCGGGGAAGCTTCCAAGTCTTTACCATGTTCAGTTTCCGTGGGCGAACAAGACTCAGGTGTTGCTGAATACAGGAAACAAATACATCGCATACGACTTCAAGACGAATCAAGTGGTTCATACACTCGAGATACAGGCAAAGGCAGCCAATAAGGATTATTGCGCAGCCGGTAGAAGAGTGGCATACACCGTAGGAAACAATCTATATGTCGACAACCGTGCGGTGACGAACGAGCCTGCGGGGATCGTCTGCGGACAATCTGTACACCGCAATGAGTTCGGTATATCGAAAGGAACGTTCTGGAGCCCGAAAGGAAACTTGCTGGCTTTCTACCGGATGGATGAAAGTATGGTGACTCAATATCCATTGGTAGATGTAACCGCCCGTATTGCCGAAACGAACAATATCCGCTACCCGATGGCGGGAATGACGAGTCATCAGGTGAAAGTCGGCATATACCGCCCGTCCACCGGAGAAACCATCTATCTGGAAATGGGCGATCCCACCGACCGCTACTTCACCAATATCAGCTGGTCGCCCGATGAGAGAAGTCTCTTCCTCATCGAGGTCAACCGCGACCAGAATCACGCCAAGCTTTGCCAGTATGATGCAGAAAACGGAAGACTCGTCAGAGTGCTCTACGAAGAGATGCACGAGAAGTACGTAGAGCCTCAGCATCCCATCCTCTTTCTTCCGTGGGACGACACTAAGTTTATTTACCAAAGCCAGCGCGACGGTTTCAACCATCTTTATCTGATGGATTTGAAAACGCCCCTCTACGGAGACACACAACAGGGGAAAAGCGGAGCCAAGTATCGTGAATACCTGAAGACCCGACAGTTGACCAAAGGCGAATGGCTGGTCAGCGATGTTTTGGGCTTCAACGCCAAACGGAAAGAGGTGGTTTTCACCGCAGTAAACGGACTGAGCAGCGGGCATTACACCGTGAATGTATCGAATGGAAAGATGAACCGTCCGTTCGATAAAACCGTGGAGAGCAGTCATTACGGCACATTGAGCAGCTCCGGCACATATCTCATCGACTATTCTTCCACCCGGACGGAAGCCCGCAATATCGATCTCACAGACACGCGCAGCTTCAAAAGCGTTCGTCTGCTTGCTGCCCGCAATCCTTACGAAGGTTACCGAATGCCCTCTATCGAAACGGGAACAATTAAATCCGCCGACGGAACGACCGACCTGCATTATAGGCTCGTGAAGCCATCAGACTTCGATCCGGGCAGGAAGTATCCGGTTATCGTCTATGTATACGGCGGACCGCATGCGCAGTTAATCAACGGAGGATGGCAGAACGGTACACGGGGATGGGACATCTACATGGCAAACAAAGGCTATCTGATGTTTACGCTCGACAACCGGGGCAGTTCCAATCGCGGGCTGGAGTTCGAAAACTGTACGTTCCGCCAATTGGGCATTGAGGAAGGAAAAGATCAGGTAAAGGGAGTAGAATTCCTCAAGTCGCTGCCTTATGTAGACGGAAACCGTATCGGTGTGCACGGATGGAGCTTCGGCGGACACATGAGTACGGCTCTTCTTTTACGTTACCCTGAAATATTCAAGGTAGGAGTAGCGGGCGGGCCGGTAATCGATTGGGCCTATTACGAGATAATGTACGGTGAACGCTATATGGATACTCCGCAAACCAATCCGGAGGGATACAAGGCATGTAATTTGAAGAATATTGCCGGACAGCTGAAAGGGCATTTGCTCATCATTCATGACGATCACGACGACACGTGTGTGCCACAACACACCTTGTCGTTCATGAAAGCCTGCGTAGACGCGCGCACTTATCCCGATCTCTTTATCTATCCGTGTCACAAGCACAACGTATCGGGGCGCGACCGGGTGCATCTGTACGAGAAAATCACCCGCTATTTCGAAGAGCATTTGTAACGGAAACTGCCGTGCATCCCTCGAACGTAAAAAGGAAAGAACTAAAAATCTCAAAAGATACAACTCATGAAAATACTATTGCTTGGCTCAGGAGGCCGTGAACATGCGCTGGCATGGAAAATTGCCCAAAGTCCGAAAGTAAAGAAGCTCTATATCGCGCCGGGAAATGCCGGCACGACAGTAACAGGCGAGAACGTCGACATCAAGCCGACAGACTTCCCCGCCATAGCCGCCTTCGCCTTGAAAGAATCGGTGGATATGATTGTGGTAGGTCCTGAAGATCCGCTCGTAAAAGGAATCTATGATTATTTCCATGACCGGCCTGAACTTAAACACATTGCAGTGATCGGTCCTTCGGCACAAGGAGCACAGCTGGAAGGAAGCAAAGAGTTTGCCAAAGAATTCATGATGCGTCACGGCATACCCACAGCCCGCTATAAGAGCATCACATCCGACAACATCGAAGAGGGGCTGGCCTTCCTCGAAACGCTCGAAGCTCCCTACGTGCTGAAAGCCGATGGTTTGTGCGCCGGCAAGGGTGTTCTGATACTCCCTACGCTGGATGAAGCCCAAAAGGAACTGAAAGAGATGTTGGGCGGCATGTTCGGCGCTGCATCGGCAACAGTAGTTATCGAAGAGTTTTTGAGCGGTATCGAATGTTCTGTGTTTGTACTCACCGACGGCGAACACTACAAGGTGCTTCCGGTGGCAAAAGACTACAAACGCATCGGCGAAGGCGACCGCGGGCTGAACACCGGCGGAATGGGAAGCGTTACTCCCGTACCATTTGCGGACGAAGCATTCATGGAGAAAGTACGCACCCGCATCATAGAGCCTACCATCAACGGTCTGAAAGAAGAGGGGATCACCTACAAAGGCTTCATTTTCCTCGGACTGATCCGTGTGAAAGGCGAACCGATGGTGATTGAATACAATGTCCGTATGGGCGACCCGGAAACAGAAAGCGTAATGCTCCGCATTCAAAGCGACCTTGTGGAGCTGATGGAAGGCGTAGCTGAAGGACGTCTGAACGAAAAGGAACTGAAAGAAGACCCACGGGTAGCCGCCTGTGTCATCCTTGTCAGCGGAGGCTATCCGGAGGCTTATGAAAAAGGGTTCCCTATCAGCGGACTGGAAGAAGCTTCGGCAACAGACAGCATCATCTTCCATGCGGGAACCGCGATGAAAGACGGGCAGATTGTCACAAACGGAGGACGTGTCATTGCCGTATGCTCTTACGGGGCAACGAGAGAAGAAGCGCTGGCTCAAAGCTACAAAACGGCCGATAGGATCCGGTACGACAAGAAGTATTTCCGCCGCGACATCGGGTTCGATTTGAAATAAAGGAAGAATGAGGAATAAACGATTACAAGGGCAAATAACGGCATGGCGATGGACATTGCCCACTGTTATATTCGTCTGTACTCTTTGCTGGGTACTGACCTCTCTCCTACTACCCGACCTTATCCGTTCGGAAGAATTGAGCCGGGGAAATTCTCTCTGGCCGTCTTTCCATACACTATTGACATCTTATTGGAGCGAACGCCTTGCGAGCTTTCTGGTCTATGCGGTCATCGGCTATTCACTGATAGAACTGAACAACCGATTCACCATCATCCGCATGCGCGCCTCCGTACAGACCTCCATCTATTTTTTGCTGGTCACCGTCTGTCCGGAAATGCATCTGCTCCATTCCGGAGATTTGGCAGCCATAGCTTCACTGATCTCTATATTTTTCCTTTTTAATAGTTATCAGAAGTCACACGCGGCAAGTGATTTGTACTACTCTTTTCTTTTTATCGGAGCAGGTAGCCTATTGTTTCCTCAACTCACCTTCTTCAGCGTACTCTGGCTATTGGAAGCTCAACGTTTCCAATCGCTCAATCTACGCAGCTTCTGTGCTGCCATACTGGGATGGATGACTCCCTATTGGCTACTCTTCGGGCATGCTTTCTTCTACGACCGGATGGAGCTGTTCTATCGCCCTTTCATCGAACTGGCAACTTTCGAACAAGCTTTTCAGTTTCAGCAGTTGCATTCTTGGGAGCTGGGCATGCTCGGATATCTGTTTCTGCTGTTCATCGTGAGCACAGGACACTACTTCGCATCCAGCCATCAAGACAAGATACGGACACAGGCTTATTTGCAATTTCTCATCGACTGGGCATTCTGTTGCTTTATCTTTATTGCGCTGCAACCCCGACATACGCTCAGCCTGCTGCCGTCGCTCATCATCAGCAACAGTATACTCACAGGACATCTTTTTGTTTTAACCGACAGTAAAGCATCAAACTTATTCTTTATAGCTTCCATGCTTTTCCTTTTCTTTTTATTCGGCTTTAATATATGGACGCTTTTATAGAATCTACTATCCAACTGCTCATCGAGTGGGGCATACCGGGATTATTCATTTCCGCTTTGCTTGCCGGAAGCATTGTGCCTTTCAGTTCGGAGCTCGTTCTCATCACGCTTGTAAAACTGGGACTGAACCCCACCGCCTGCCTGCTTTCCGCTACGTTGGGCAATACCGCCGGCAGCCTGACCTGCTATTACGTAGGTCGTTTGGGAAAGACCAGTTGGATAGAAAAATATTTCAAGGTAAAGAAAGAAAAGATTGATAAAATGATGGTTTTCCTACAAGGAAAAGGAGCTTTGATGGCTTTTTTCTCTTTCCTTCCTGCCGTAGGAGAAGTGATTTCCATTGCACTGGGGTTTATGAGAAGCAATATCTGGATTACCACAGGAGCCATGTTCGTGGGAAAACTGGTGCGCTACATATTCATACTCTACGTATTGGAGAGCGCCTGGGAAGTTGTTGTCGGTTAGCGAAAACATTATAACAAGTCATTAAAAATGAAAAATAAAGAGTTTTCAAGACTGATAGAAAAAACAGATGACGGAAGCGCCACCTTGTTTGTGCCGCAATTGGACGAGCACTACCACTCCACAAAGGGTGCGCGCACGGAGTCGCAACACATCTTTGTGGATACGGGATTGAAAGCCTGTACGGCGGTCTCTCCTCAGATTCTGGAAGTCGGATTCGGCACAGGGCTTAACGCATGGCTCACGCTCGAAGAGGCCGAAAGGAGCCGAAGAGAAGTGTGCTACACCGGGGTGGAGCTGTACCCGCTGGCGTGGGAAGCAGTAGAGCAATTGCGCTATGTAGACGAAAGGTGGGAACTCTTTAAGCGCATGCACACCTCTCCTTGGGAAAAAGAAGTGGAACTGACGCCTTACTTCACGCTACGAAAAATGCAGGGAGACATCAACCGGTTACTGAAAGCAGACAGCCTCCTTGCAGAAGGGGATAATACATGGAAAGCCGACTTGATTTATTTCGACGCTTTCGCTCCCGATAAGCAACCTGAGATGTGGTCTCAAGAACTATTTCACGGTTTATACGTTTTATTAAACGATGGAGGCGTACTGACGACTTACTGTGCCAAAGGAGCGGTACGCCGGATGCTGCAAACCGCCGGATTCGTTGTGGAACGCCTTCCGGGACCTCCGGGCGGAAAACGAGAGATACTGCGAGGCAGAAAGCTTTGACCTCTTACTGCCTGTCTGCCTAATTTCTTGTAAATCCGACTCTTTAGATAACAAAGAGCATACAACTAAAAGAACAAAAAATGAATATATTGACTCCAAAGAGAAATCATCTTTTCCTCATAGCATGTATCTTGTGTTTGACCGCATGTACAAGCCGTTCCTCACATATCCGGAAAAAAGAGGAAAAGAAAAAACCTGTCATCACCGTCACTATAGAAGCGCAGCGATACTTTACCGAAGCCATCGCGGGCGATAAGTTTACGGTGGTAAGCATGGTTCCGCAGGGATCCAGTCCGGAAACATACGATCCCATCCCCCAGCAACTCGTATCGTTGGGAGAGAGCAAGGCGTATCTTCGCATCGGGTACATCGGATTCGAACAAACTTGGATGAGCCGCTTGATAGACAATACTCCGCATATACTGGTATTCGACACATCAAAAGGAATCGACCTGATTGAAACCGACGAAAGAAGCTCACATGCGAGCGAATCGTGCGACGAGCATGGAAACCACTCGCACGCCGTAGAACCTCATGTCTGGAATTCTGCCGCCAACGCACTTATTCTTGCGGAAAACACCTGCAAAGCGTTGTGTGCATTGGATCAGGCAAACGAAGTATATTACAAAACCCGTTTCGACTCTCTCTCCCACCGCATACAACACACCGACAGCCTCATCCGCCACCGGCTCGCCGTACCCGGAGCAGCACGGGCATTCATGATATACCACCCTGCCCTCTCCTACTTTGCGCGCGACTATGGCTTGCAGCAGATAGCCATCGAAGAGAATGGCAAAGAGCCTTCGCCCGCCTACCTGAAACACCTTATAGACGAGGCGAGGGCGAAGAAAGTAAACGTCATATTCATACAGCCTGAGTTCGACAAACGGAATGCGGAGACCATTGCGGCGCAAACCGAAGCGAAAATCATTCCCATCAATCCGCTGAACTATCATTGGGAAGAAGAAATGCTTCGAATCGCGCAAGCTCTCTCGCCTACCGCAGATACCACAAAGCCATGAAGCCCATCATCGAAATAAAGAACCTTTCTGCCGGATACGACGGACGCACCGTGCTTCACGATGTGAATCTTACCGTATACGAGCGTGACTTTCTGGGCATCATCGGTCCTAACGGAGGCGGAAAGACCACACTGATAAAGTGCATACTTGGTCTGCTCAAGCCTACCAAGGGAGAAATCGTTTTTGCCTCGCGCCCTTCGCTCGGCTATCTGCCGCAGTACAACAGCATCGACCGCAAATTCCCCATCTCGGTGGAAGAGGTGATTCTTTCGGGGCTGAGCATACAGAAACCCCTCGCCTCCCGCTTTACTTCCGAAGAGCGGGAAAAAGGACGGCAGACCATTGCCCGCATGGGGCTCGAAGGACTGGAACACCGATCCATAGGGGCGCTGAGCGGCGGGCAACTGCAACGCGCCTTGCTGGGAAGAGCCGTCATCTCCTCTCCCACTGCGTTGATTCTCGACGAACCGAGCACGTACATCGACAAACGCTTCGAAGCGCGCCTTTACGAGCTGTTGGCGGAAATCAACAAAGAGTGCGCCATCATCCTTGTGAGCCACGACATCGGCACCGTGCTCCAGCAGGTGAAGTCTATCGCCTGCGTGAACGAAACGTTGGATTACCACCCCGACACGGGTATCACCACCGAATGGCTGGAGCGGAATTTCCATTGCCCCATCGAGCTGTTGGGGCACGGCACGCTGCCCCACCGCATTCTCGGAGAGCACCATCACTGCACGCACAAGTAACGTTTAATATCCCTCGCGCTGAGCATATATAGTCATGGGTGGTAGACATATATAGTCACCGTGGTAGGCATATATAGTCATGGGTGGTAGCCATATATGGCTACCGAGGTAGCTATATATACTCACCACGCTGGGCATATATACTCATCTCATTGCAATAAAAAGTACCCTTCGGAATAAGATTTTGCCGACATAGACACCATAATCAAACGGGCTCTTTTCTCTCTTCTTATAAAAAATGAAAGGATGATAACAAGAAAGCCATTCCGAAAGGGAACAACTTTCGGATAGGGAACTCAATTTTCATTTCTACAACTTATGTAGAACTATGCTCTTTTATATAATTTCCTGCTACTATGTCATCGGGCAACTTAAAAATCACACCGATCAACATTTCTGTCAAAAAGAAAAAGATACTTTTGCTTTTTACAAAAGAAGTGTCTAATTTTGGCACATTAAAAAAACTATTCACTATCGTTGGGCTATAATCAACAACTTATGAAAAAATATACATTTTTGATATTGCTTACTCTCCTTTTCATCGGTTGCGATAAAAAAGAAGAAGAATTGGGAGAACTATCGCTCGTACAAACTGTTTGGAATGGGGAGCGTATCTCCTATGAGGACGGGGAAGAAGTAAGGGTCGATAATTTATGGCTGTTTTTTAAAACGGAAAGCGAAGTAGACATAAAATTCGGGGAAGCGGGGAGATATAACAATCTTGACTACTCATTCAAAAACAAAGTCGTACATTTCGGTTTAAATACAAAATATCTGGTGGGCGATTGGGTAATAACAAACAGAACCCAAAACACACTGCAACTGACTTATGGCATAGGACTGCCGAAATATTCGGTACTTACCCTCACAAAGGTGTATTGAAAACATAGGGGCAAAAATATTCACACACTCAACAAAATTCCCACCCTAAAAAGGTAGAAAAACCAAGTTTATATCGTACATTCGCATCGAGTAAAAAACGCATATAGCACCAGTTCAGTCCGAATGCTTGTCGAACGATAGGCACACATCAACTCCTGAAGTGCTCCATCCGATACAAATTCAGACCCCGATAATACAGTTTGATTAAGAAACTTTAGATACTGAAATGACACGAAAAATCTTTTCTTTTCTGGCTGTCGGCATTTGCATCTGTAGCCTCTGCTCATGCAGCAAGCCCTCACAAGTCGAAATTCTGTCACCCGACGGACAAATCAAACTGAACTTGAGTCTGAACGAAAACGGACAACCGTTTTACGAAGTTACCGTGAAAGATTCATTGTTCATTACCCGTTCGGCTCTGGGGCTTACCGCAAAACAAGAAATCAACCTGTCCGAAGGCTTCGAAATAGAGAAAACTGTCTCCGACAGCAAGGATGAAATTTGGGAACAACCGTGGGGAGAGAACAAAACCAACAGAAACCACTACAATGAGATGGCAATCCACCTGAAGAATCGGGAGAAAGTGCGGCTTACGCTCCGCTTTCGCCTATTCGACGATGGGATAGGATTTCGGTACGAATATGACATTCCCTCAACAGACTCACTGCTTATTACCGATGAACTAACCGCTTTCAACTTCCGTCAGGAGGGTATATCCTGGTCGATTCCCGCCAGTGCCGAGACTTACGAATTGCTATACCGGAAGCTTCCACTCTCGGAAGTGGAAACAGCGAATACTCCTTTCACTTTGAAAATGGCAAACGGCATGTATGCCAGCATCCACGAAGCTGCTCTTTACGATTTTCCCGAAATGACGCTTCGCCAACAGGGCAACGGAGTGTTCAAAGCAGAGCTGACACCCTATCCCGACGGCATCAAAGCACGTAAAGCAAACCGCTTCACCACTCCGTGGCGTACCCTCCAGATAGCCCCCGAAGCGGTCGGGCTAATCAATTCCGCCCTCATATTAAATCTGAACGAACCATCCGCGCTTGCTTCCACCGAGTGGATTCGTCCCCTGAAATATGTAGGAGTGTGGTGGGGGATGCATTTGGGAGTAGAGACGTGGAAAATGGATGAAAGACATGGAGCTACCACTGCCAATGCGAAGAAGTACATCGATTTTGCAGCCGCCAATCAAATTCAGGGCGTTTTGTTCGAAGGATGGAATGCCGGTTGGGAAAGTTGGGGTAGTTCGCAGAATTTTGATTTCACCAAACCGTGTGCCGATTTTGACATTGATGAAGTTGTGCGCTACGCCAAGGAGAAAGGAGTTGTCATTATCGGGCATCACGAAACGGGCGGAAACATCCCGAACTACGAACGCCAGCTCGACAAAGCGATGCAGTGGTATGCCGATCGTAACATCCGCTATGTAAAGACCGGCTATGCCGGAAGCTTTCCTTACGGGTTGTCGCACCACGGACAGTATGGAGTCAATCATTATCAGCGTGTAGTAGAAACAGCTGCCCGCTACCGGATGATGGTGGACGCCCATGAACCCATCAAAGATACCGGCATCCGCCGTACATGGCCCAACATGATGACCCGCGAAGGAGCCAGAGGTATGGAGTGGAACGCATGGAGCGAAGGAAATCCGCCCGCTCACCACGTCACGCTACCCTTTACCCGCTTATTGGCAGGTCCCATGGACTACACACCGGGCGTATTCGACATTTTGTTTCTGAAAACACGCCACTCTCCCCGGCGGAAGAAATGGAACGAATTGGACCAAGGGAATAGCCGGGTAAATACTACTTTGGCCAAACAGCTTGCCAATTGGGTAATTCTTTACTCCCCCATGCAGATGGCTTCCGATCTGATAGAGAACTATCAAGGACATCCCGCCTTCCAGTTCTTCCGAGACTTCGACCCCGACTGTGACCGCTCGGAAGCCTTGGCGGGAGAGCCCGGCGAATTCATCGCCATCGTACGCAAAGCGGGAGAAAAATACTTCCTGGGAGCTTCTACCAATGAAGAGGCACGCAAAATATCTATCAAACTCGATTTTCTGAAATCTGGAAAACAATACAAAGCCGTGATATATGCCGACGGAGAGAACGCCGATTGGAAATCCAATCCGACGGATTATACGATTACGGAACAGACAGTGACCGCCGAAGATACATTAACCGTTCGAATGGCGGCAGGAGGAGGACAAGCAATCAGTTTTACGCCTCTCACACCGCTTTGAACAGCAAGCGGTGTGAATAGTTCTACGCAAAACACACAGGACTAAACGTTTATTCTTTGGTCAGCGTAAAGCAATCAATCAATATCGGGTGCCCAAGAGTAAGCATTCCCCATACGAATATCATTGTATCCGGCTTTCAGCTCTATCGGCAGTACGATGGAAGCTACACGGTCTTTACCGCCGGAACTCTTCACGCTAACAACACGCTTCTTACCATTGACAGTGACCTCCAACCTGCAATCCCTTTCGGCGCAATAGGCTACAGTCATTTTATATTCCCCGCCTTTATCGCTGTATACATCTTTCCATTGGGCATAGTTCTCCGGACGACCGCCCAAGTATGCTACTTTTATACCTCCGGAACAATTGGAAGATACGGCATAGCGCACCTGTTTCGGATTCACTCCCAAGTCGTTATAACAGGGCAAATAGGCTTGTTCAGCCTCGTAAAGAGAAATTTCCACCCTTCTGTCCGCTTTAAGAGTCCAGATAGCCACACTGTGAGGCTCCACGGTATACTCAATCCTCTCTTCTAATATCCCCAGATCTTTACAGTTCACCACATCGCGAACAGCCGCTTTACCCCCCAAGCCCAAAGTCTCGAAGGATATGACAAACGTGTGTGCCGTATCGGAAGGATTATAAAGCGCTACAGCCCTTTCCCGCCCGCGCCTCCGCTTGATATCTTTTACCAGCACGTAACTCTCTCCGTCGTGCTGTACCACGTGCGCCTGCAATCCCAATACATCCTGATTTAGAGCAATAAGCTCCCGATTCTTCAGTAGTCGGAGAGAAGGCTCGGGAATAGTAGCCAAATCGCAACCTATGAGCAGAGGCGAGCTCATAATACACCACATACCAAAGTGTACGATTTCCTCATTAAACTTTAGTCCACGCCCTATCTCCAACATATCCATATCATTATAATGACCTTCTCCCGCATACGCAGAGAGATACAAGTTCTTATGGATAATGTTTTTCACAGAATTCCAATGAGGTGTAATGTCTGGGCTGATACGCCAAGAACGCGCCAGACGCGCTGCCCAAGTACCGGGAAACGCCCATCTGCAAATGTTGATAGAAACATCCGTACGCCCGGTCTGCCGAATGGCATCGCAAATGGTCTGGTATCGCTGCTCCTCTTCAAGCCCCAGTTCAAGCGCTCCGCAATAATCTATCTTAATGAAATCGTAGTTCCAATCTTTTAAAAAGAGATTCATATCCGCTTGTTCGTGACCATACAGGCCCGAGCCGATTCCCTTTTTGTCGTCATCATAAATAGAACCGCAAGTGTTGTCTCCCGCTTCGGCATAGATTCCGGCTTTCAATCCGAGAGAATGAATATAATCCGATACAACTTTCATCCCGTTGGGAAAACGCTCCCTGTGATATGTCATCTGTCCCTGCTCGTCTCGTCCGCCGAAAAATCCGTCGTCGATATTGACATAAATATATCCGACATCTTTCAATCCTTGCCTAACCAAAGCATCCGCCTGATTCTTAATAAGTTCTTCACTGATATTTACACGATAAGTATTCCATGAACTCCAGCCCATAAGTGGAGGGAGAAATGAACGCCCTGTTTCTTGCTCAAAGACTCCGGAGGATGGGCTAGGCATAGGCTGGGTTAGCGATTCAGTCGGAGAAGTTTGGGGGAATAGCGCCAAAGCACTTGCGAGCAACATCCATGCTCCATGGTCAATCAGTTTGTTTATCATATTTTTATGGTTCATTGGCGCGAAAGGTGCTTTACGCGCAGTTCAACTTTTCGGTTATCAGATTATCAATCACAAATGTATGGAATTTCTTAACTATCCCAATGATTTCGGTGCAAAAAGGATAAATCGGCGAGTAGTCATCGGCACTGAAAGTCTCTCCCAAGTAAAAGAACGCTAAAACTTTTTACTTTCTTGGGCTTTTATACCCGCTTTATACCCCAAATCGCTATCTTTGCCTCGCATAATCTGTTTTTAACGAATAAACTACGATAATCATACTGACAATGAAACAGTACAGAACCGTAAACAACCTGATGGGTTGGCTTACTTTCATCATTGCGGCAACCGTCTATTGCCTGACCATAGAGCCTACTGCCAGTTTCTGGGATTGCCCGGAGTTTATTACTACCGGATACAAGCTGGAAGTCGGTCATCCGCCCGGAGCACCGTTCTTCATGCTGGTGGCGAATCTGTTCTCTCAGTTCGCTTCGGATGTGACGACTGTGGCGAAGATGGTGAACTATATGAGCGCACTGATGAGTGCCGCCTGTATCCTTTTTCTTTTCTGGAGCATCACGCACCTTGTCCGCAAGCTGGTGATTACAGACGAAAATCATATCACTTCCGGACAGCTTATCACCATTATGGGTAGCGGACTGGTGGGCGCATTGGTCTATACATTCAGCGATACATTTTGGTTCTCTGCTGTGGAGGCTGAGGTTTACGCCTTTTCTTCACTCTTCACGGCCATCGTGTTCTGGCTCATTCTGAAATGGGAAGATGTAGCTGACGAACCGCACAGCGACCGCTGGATTATCCTGATTGCTTACCTTACGGGTTTGAGTATCGGCGTACACCTGCTGAACCTGCTCTGCCTGCCTGCCATCGTATTGGTGTATTACTATAAAAGAACTCCGAACGCCACAGCGAAAGGTTCGCTTATCGCCCTGCTGGGCTCAGGCGTACTGGTGGCTGCGGTGCTCTACGGTATCGTTCCCGGCATCGTGAAAGTAGGCGGATGGTTCGAACTGCTGTTTGTCAACGGACTGGGCATGCCTTTCAATACCGGTGTGGTAGTCTACATCATAGTGCTTGCAGCCGCCCTCATCTGGGGAGTGTACGAAAGCTATACGGAAAAGAACAAAACGCGCATGGCGGTTTCTTTCGTCCTTACTATCGCCCTGCTGGGTATTCCGTTCTACGGACACGGCACAAGCAGTGTCCTCATAGGCATACTGGTCATCGCCGCGCTCGGTTTCTATCTGGCTCCGAAGATGCAGCAGAAGATGAAAGAAAAAGCCCGCATATCTGCGCGCACGCTCAACACGGCGCTGCTCTGTACGATGATGATTGTGATCGGCTATTCTTCATACGCGCTTATTGTGATCCGCTCCACAGCAAATACGCCGATGGACCAGAACTCTCCGGAAGATATCTTCACGCTGGGAGAATACCTCGGACGCGAACAGTACGGAACCCGCCCGCTATTTTATGGCCCTGCCTTTTCTTCGAAAGTGGCGCTCGACGTAAAAGACGGATATTGCGTACCCCGCCAAACCGAGAAAGCATCGAAATACATCCGCAAAGAGAAAACTTCGCCCGACGAGAAGGACTCGTACATGGAACTCACCGGACGGGTAGAGTACCAATACGCGCAGAATATGCTCTTCCCACGTATGTACAGTTCCTCGCATGCCGCACTCTACAAGCAATGGGTGGACATCAAAGGAAAAGACGTCGCCTACGACGAATGCGGACGGAACATTATGGTGAACATACCCACGCAATGGGAAAACATCAAGTTCTTCTTCACCTACCAGCTGAATTTCATGTATTGGCGCTATTTCATGTGGAATTTTGCCGGAAGGCAGAACGACATTCAGGGTAGCGGAGAGATAGAGCATGGCAATTGGATCACCGGCATTTCGTTCATCGACAAGATGTTGGTAGGTGATCAGGAGCTGCTGCCGAAAGAGCTGAAAGAGAACAAGGGGCGTAACGTATTCTATTGCCTCCCGTTATTGCTCGGACTCATCGGGCTGTTCTGGCAGGCTTACCGCAGCCAGCGAGGTATCCAACAGTTCTGGGTAGTATTCTTCCTGTTCTTCATGACGGGTATCGCCATCGTGCTCTACCTCAACCAGACTCCGGCACAGCCGCGTGAACGCGACTATGCGTATGCCGGCTCGTTCTATGCCTTCTCCATTTGGATAGGTATGGGAGTGGCGGGACTGATACAGTGGTGCTCGCGGATGAAGCCTCAGAAAAGGTTGATCGACGGTGCAACGGAAGAAGAAGCCGAAAAGATAAGAAAGACGCTGGAGGCGAAAAGGGCGACATTCATCACCAAAGAGGAAGAAGAGGAATTGGAGGACAAACTTGCCTCATTGTACGAGACTTACATCCCGTTCAACCCCACTCCGACGGTGGCGGGTCTCGTTTCGTTGCTTTGCTTGCTGGTTCCCATACAGATGGCCGGACAGACATGGGACGACCACGACCGTAGCGGACGTTATGTAGCACGCGATTTCGGACAGAACTATCTGATGACGCTTCAGGAAAAGGGCAATCCGATTATCTATACCAATGGCGATAACGATACTTTCCCGTTGTGGTACAATCAAGAGGTGGAAGGTTTCCGTACCGACGCCCGTACTTGCAATCTGAGCTATTTGCAAACAGACTGGTACATCGACCAAATGAAGCGTCCGGCCTACGACTCTCCTTCGCTCCCCATCACTTGGGAACGGGCCGAATACGTAGAGGGACAGAACGAATACATCCCGATTCGTCCGGAAGTAAGAAAACATATCGACGAAATGTATGCGCAAGCCGAGAATGCCCTCAAAGGAGGAAATCCGGAAGCGATGAACGAACTGAAGAATCAGTTTGGAGAAAATCCTTACGAACTGAAGAATATCCTCAAATACTGGGTACGTTCTGACAAAGAAGGACTTCGGGTGATTCCGACAGACAGCATCGTAGTAAAGATAGACAAAGAAGCTGTTCGCCGTTCGGGTATGAAGATACCGGCCGCATTGGGCGATTCTATCCCCGACTATATGACGATCAGCCTGAAGGATTCGAACGGGAAACCTAAGCGCGCGCTCTACAAAAGCGAGCTGATGATGCTCGAAATGCTTGCCAATGCGAATTGGGAACGCCCCATCTACATGGCTATCACGGTGGGAGTCGACAATCAGCTGGGCATGAACAAACACTTCATTCAGGAGGGGCTGGCCTATCGTTTTACTCCGTTCGATACGGATAAACTGGGGGTAAAGATAGACAGCGAAAAGATGTACGACAACCTGATGAACAAGTTCAAGTTCGGAGGTATCGACAAGCCCGGAATATATATCGACGAAAATCTGATGCGCATGTGTTACACGCATCGCCGTATCTTCTCCCAATTAGTCAGCCAATTGGTGAAAGAAGGAGAAAAAGAGAAAGCTCTTAAGGCCCTCGACTATGCGGAGAAAAAGATTCCGGCATACAACGTTCCGTACGATTGGGCGAACGGCGCTTTCCAAATGGCGGAAGCTTACTATCAGCTGGGACAGAAAGAAAAAGCCGACAAGATAATGGATGAACTGGCTAACAAGTCTTTGGAATACATGATATGGTATTTGAGCATGAGTGACGCTCAGCTTGCTATTGCGGGTGAGAACTTCGTATATAACGCGAGTCTTCTCGACGCTTACATCCGTCTGTTGCAGAAATACGACTCGCAGGAATTGGCTAAGCATTATTCGGTGCAATTCGATACGTTGTACAAAGAATACGTAAAAAGAATGGGGAACTAACGGTTAGCTTCTCGACCCTGAAGAAAAAAACATTCAACGCTGAGATTAAATGTTTATAGAACAACCCCCTTGTCTTTTCCGGGCTTTATATCCACAGGCCATTTTCCGGATGGATCCGAACGAACGGGCCGTCTACCTGACTTTTGACGACGGTCCGATTCCGGAAGTGACTCCTTGGGTAGTAGACTTACTGGAAAAGCACGGCATAAAAGCCACCTTCTTCATGGTGGGCGACAATATCCGTAAGCATCCGGAGGAATATCGGATGGTAGTGGAGCATGGGCACCGTATCGGTAACCACACGTACAATCATATCCGCGGATTCAATTACTCAAACCCCGACTATCTGGCCAACGCCAAGCAAGTGGACAAGGTGATTCACTCCGACCTGTTCCGCCCGCCACACGGACACATGGGGTTCCGGCAGTATTATACTTTGCGGCATCACTACCGGATTATCATGTGGGACCTGGTGACGCGCGACTATAGTAAACGGGTGCGCCCCGAACAAGTCTTGGAGAATGTGAAACGCTATGCGCGGAACGGCTCCATCATTACCTTTCACGACTCCCTAAAGTCATGGAACAACGGAAACCTGAAATACGCCCTTCCCCGTTCTATTGATTTTCTGAAAGAAGAAGGGTACGCATTTAAAGTGTTCGATTAGCAATCAATAGCTTACAACAAGCGGCGAACGCAGCTTCTGTACATACTCCGCCATATATCGGTTCCACGCATCGACACTCTTTATGGCAGCTTTGTCCCATGCGGATCCCCAGTAATACACGTATTCACTGCCCGGCTGATAGTCGCTGATTGCCAACACATGTCCATCAGCGCCGCCGCGCAATTCTTTCTTTTCCTGTTCGGGGAAGAGAACTGTTTTCGCCTCTTTTACTTCTACGGGGAACGCAGCTCCCATGAACATCTTACCGTTATCACCGCCGGGGTTGGTAGTAGGATCTACATAGGTGATATAACCGCCTGCCGCATCGGTCTTCACCACACCGTCAGGCTCGTGTAGAACGATTCCCGTGGCCACAGGCATGGTTTCTTTCAGATTGGTATATGTGATCACGGTTCTGTTGAGGTAAGAGCCTGCGTCGAGCGAAATGAGGCGTGTCTCTATCACGTTCGAATCGCCGCGCACCACAAGCGGAGTAAACTCGAGCTTCACCGTGAAGCGCAACGGCCCGTTATCCAAAATCTCATGTGTACGGTAGCAGTAGGGATAGATAATTGTATCCCCTTCCATCAACGCCGAAGCGCCGCCGCCCAACGTAGGACCTACGGCGTAGCAGTCCATCCCGTTGCCATGGTCTACATGATACGAAATAGCCCGTTGCATTTCGGCAGCCGCTTCGGGGTCGGTCTTCTTCAGTTCTGCAATCTTCGCACGCTTTTCCGCATTCAGCTCCTCCGCATAGCGGGCCTCTACCACAGGCTGCGTGGTGTTGTATTTGGTGAACACATCGTAGCCGAATGCCCGTTCGCCCTTTTCCTGCAGGGCAGGCCCATAAGCGCGGAAAGCCACCAGATCGTTCTCCCACGCCACATCGTCCATTCGCTCGGGATACTGGCGCCCGCATGCAAGAACGTCAAACGGAGCCGGTTCACCCGCTTGGATGGTATACGAAGCCGTACCGCCCGCTTCTACGGCAGCGGCGAAAATCAGCTTTTGGTCGTAGGTCAGCTGATAGGGCACTTGTTGTCTGTTAGCATCGAGCACTACGATCTGTGCCGTATCGGGCAATTGCAACTTTGCCGTCACATCATTCATGGAGATTTCCACCATTTCGCCGGCACGTTCTATCGACAAAGGGTTCGTAACGGTGACAGTCATCGTACGGTTACCGCCGGCGCAAGAATAACATATCCAAGCGACGGCAAACAATAAAAGAGTCTTTTTCATTATTCATCAGGTGTTACATCGGACAAAAATTCAGAGCTTTGAGAATCGATGGCGCTGTTTCTTGTTCCGAAGAATTTTATTATTCATATTCCATCTCCCGCAAACGGTTTACCTGCACTCATGAATACTGCGGGCATCATAACGATGCGGTTTCGGCAAAACAATATCCGGCATCGTATGCAAACATAATAAAAAGGGTGATAAGCAGCAAGAACAATCCGCCACAATATCACCCTGTATATTCAGCTATATCTCCGGGCAAGGCCTGTAGAGCAACAATAAAAACTCCGATACGACCCGTATATTGCGTTTTCGTCCCGCCCGGCTTCTATCAAGGGCGGCACAACATACCAATTGAACGGCTCCGTATAGTCATTTTCATCCCGGTACTTTCTGAAACGTCCGAGTTGTCATGTACTCACTACAGAATCTCTCCTTTGTTCATGCCGGCGATGAGAATAAACACGAGGCCATCCGGGAAAGAGCTTCCGCCCTGCTGCAAATAGATGATGCGGGAGCGGGCAGGAGAGGGGCCGAGAGCCTCAGCCCTTCTCTTCATTTGCCGGAAGATGGCGTTTATTTCGGCTGTTTGCCGATGTAGGCCAGAATTCCGCCGTCCACGTAAAGCACATGTCCGTTTACGAAGTCAGAGGCTTCGGAAGCGAGGAATACCGCAGGACCTGCCAGATCTTCCGGAGTTCCCCAACGGGCAGCCGGAGTTTTGGCAATGATGAACTGGTCGAACGGATGGCGCGAACCGTCGGGCTGGATCTCGCGCAACGGCGCAGTTTGCGGAGTAGCGATGTAGCCCGGGCCGATGCCGTTGCATTGGATGTTGTATTCGCCGTACTCCGAAGCAATGTTGCGGGTCAGCATCTTCAATCCGCCTTTGGCTGCTGCGTAAGCAGAAACCGTCTCGCGTCCCAGCTCGCTCATCATCGAGCAGATATTGATGATTTTGCCGTGTCCTTTCTTCATCATCGAAGGAATGACCGCTTTGGCAACGATAAACGGTGCGTTCAGATCGACGTCGATCACCTGACGGAACTCTGCCGCACTCATTTCGTGCATCGGAACACGTTTGATGATGCCCGCATTGTTTACCAAAATATCGATTACTCCAACTTCTTTCTCAATGCGGGCTACCATAGCGTTCACCTGCTCTTCGTTCGTCACGTCGCACACATATCCTTTCGCGTCGATTCCTTCGGCTTTGTAGGCAGCCATACCTTTATCTACCAACTCTTGTTTGATATCGTTGAACACGATTTTAGCGCCGGCTTTCGCGTAAGCACTCGCAATAGCAAAACCGATTCCGTAAGAAGCGCCTGTCACCAGCGCTACTTTGCCTTCCAATGAAAAGTTTACCATAAGATTGAATTTTTTTAATGTGCCGATGTGCCGGGCATCGGTAGCAGACGATGCAAGATGGCACGGCAGGCACGGTTGAGTTTATAAATTGTTATTTTAAATCCGTGATAGGGGAGAACTCCTGTCGTTTGCAATCGAAGTTCACCGCCTATTCCACTAATAAAGGTGCTTCTATCTTCTCTGAACAAATTCTTTGTAAGAAGCTGTTCGTTTACGCACACGATGCAAAAATAGCAAAAGAAAACGGGGAAACCTTGCGTTTTTGTTCCAATTACTGCCAAAAACGTACAGAATTAACTCTATGCAGCTTTTTAACTCAAGTATTTTTAAAGCAATCTACTAAGAATAGATCAAAAGTTCCGAAATCCGTTACATGTCGAAAAAGCAAGAGAGTAATTTATGAAAAGCCCGCTTTTTCGGCAAGACGGAAACTATTAGCAACTTCCCGCTTTCTTTAGCTACCGGATGCAAAATGGTATAATAATGCAGAATAGCTTTTAGAGAACACTGATAAAAAGAGCATGTTTTCAAGTTTCGAATGCACGGGTGAAAATGCCGTTTACCGCATGAAACGTTCTTAGACAAGAGGTATCGGATTTCCCTTAGAAAAGATACTGTACCCGACACTGGAACACATCTACTTTTTGCTTCTCTTTCTGATACCTGTTCACAGTAATATGGTGATAACCGGCGCGGAACGTCACGTTCTTATTCCAGAACAGAGAAAGTCCCACCGTAATGTCCTGCATCTTCCCCGCCTTTTCAAATCCGTCGATGTACGAACCTGCCAAGGCATCGTTGTCTCTCAGGTCGAGATAGCCGTATCCGAGAGCAAGCTCCAGATTCTTCCGGTCGGGGTTGTCCACTCCCGAACCTGCGTAATTGTATTTATAATCCGCAGGATTCACCACGATGCCGCGCGCCGATACATAGAATCCCCCAGTGTTATACTCTTTCCCTTCATCACGCGAAATGTGTGACCAATAGTACTGACTGCTCAACTGGAAGTTATGGTAGATGGCCTGCAACTCCGCCGTAAACTTGTTCTCCCAACGGGCATCGGTGACGTCTATCTCTACCGCCTTCCGCTTATCTACCGAAGTCAGAAAACCTTTTCCATAAAGCACACGGGCATGCTCTCCATTGTTCGATTCGGCTTTTACGTGCATCGCCGAGAAACCGACATGGAATCCGTATCGCTCTTTCATAACGGGGCGCCACACAAACCGACCGGCGGCAGTATATCCCTGAGGTCCTGACTTGTCGGTACTCTTGCTAAGCGCGGAGTTATCGGCAAAAAGACCGTACTGAAACCAGAGAGGATTGTTATAAATCGTGTGCATGACGCCGATACGGCGTCCCGGCTGATAGATGTTCGCTTCCGGTTCGTCCATGTATTCTTTCTTTGCCGAGCTGTAAGCCGAAGACAGGCCGAAAGGTACGGTATAATGTCCCGCACGCACAAAGTTGTTCTTCTCAAAACTATATTGCAGATAAGTATCTTTCAACGATACCACATTGTTCGCAAGGCTGACATCACCCCGTATCGACCACTTCCCGTAAAAAGCCTTGAATCCGATACGCATGTCGCGCACGGAAACACCTTCGTTCATTTTCCCTATTTGCTGCTCGGAAGCATCATTTTGGGCATACGTAGCTGCATCGAACAGAGCGCGTCCGGTTAATTTCACCGAAAACTTATCTTGCATGGACTCCACAACACCCGTTGAAGTCTCTTTCCCTGCGCCCGGTTTCATGGAGAAGTTCCCTTGTACACCTTCTTGTGCGCTTGCCTGTATCGTCCACAAAGCAGCAATACCCCAAACTATAATTTTTTTCATATTCTTCTATTTATATATTGTTTTATCAATCTTTATCTCGTAGCAGCAATGTTTCAGCAAACCGGCTATTGTCCGTCACCGGCGTCTTCGTAATACGGAGAAGACAGCATCGGGCGGCATCGCATATGGCAAACGGGCCTCGTTCGTTTCCGATTTCTTCGTAGCACGGAGAAAACCGATAAATGATTCGAAGCATATTCACTACTGTTCGTCCTCGATGCTTTCGTAGGGGCTACAGCCTCAGGCGCGATAACTTCGCGCACCTCACTACTGTTCGTCCTCAATACTCTCGTAGGCGCGGATGGCTTCCATGAACCGTCCGTTCACGGCATCCAGCGTATAAAGTCCGTCGGTATTTACAGAAAGCCCTTTCAGCGATACCTGAAAAATCATCGGCGGATTATCCGGGGTGAGCAATTCGATGTTTCTCAACTGCGCCGTCGACTGATAAACAAGGTTGATGGTCACATACAGCTTCCCTTCTTTGTCTGCCCATTTTTCTATCACCATCTTACTGCCGATAGGCGTTTTCTTCTCGATAGAGTGGGGGAGTTCATAATCTTCCACTCCCAAAGCCGCCGCAACCGATGCCAGATTGGAATCGTGCCCGCAGAGGAAAGTAAATTTACGGTTGTCGGCATTCAGCTCGTCGTACATATAAACCAACAAAGGATGGGCTACGTTGACTGCCACAATCGGCGCCGAAAACAGTACATCGCCATAAACGTCCTTAATCTTGGCTATCTTTTCCCAGTCTGTAATTGTCAAATCGTGTCCGAAAGCCGCTTTCTTCACATCCGGTTCCTCGTAATATTGAAGGATGAAAGCATCGGACGCCGTGTTCGCCACTTTCAGCGAGCCTTTCATCTTAGGCTCATCGCCTTTCTTCAGAATAATGCGGGTATTATAGTCGTCGAACGCACAAATCTGTCCCGATTTACATGCCGGAGAATCTTTCAGGTTGAGCACCCTCGCCGTTATGTCGTACGACTCTTTCAGCCCTTCGTTGATGCCGACAATCCCTCTTGGCCCGCCGAAAGCGGCAATTTGCTTCAAAGCCTCCGCCTCAAAACGAGGACCGGCTTTCGTCAACCGCGGAAAGAACACCGGATCCATCTTACTCGGTGTAAAGCGATGATTCACCCTCACATTGGCAACCGGCAGAAACGCCGCCGTGAAATAATGCGCCGTAGCGATACATCGCTGCATGCTGTTGGCGTATATGTTCACCTCATCTTGCGTGGGAACGGCATTCTCCGGAAAGAGTCCCGCACCGACCAGCCACTTGCGGAAGAAAAGTCCGTTCATGGTCTCCAACGCGCCTCCCCGGCAAGTGAGCTCACTGGCTGCCGCACTCCAATCGTGCCAAGGATGCGATGTGATCTCCTCCAGCACACTGCCTTTGGTGGAAAGCGGAGCACGAATATTGTGCCGGCTCAATACGACAACCTCTTTCAGTTGATAACGGTTTTTGAAGTCATCGGTGCGCTTCGTCTGCGCAAACAATAACGAAGGATACAACGCAAGTATTGCGATTACCCAAAGAATTTTAAAGAAGCGTTTGCCATCCGAATCCGGCAAACCAAGTCTGAAAAAACAATTTGTATCCATAATAGAAAAGTTTTAGAGAGTTCTTAACTGAATTTACGGCAAAAAGAGAAAGAACTCAAATCCCTGCATTGTCGCACGTCTATTCCTATTTTAAGTAACAAATAAAAACAAAAAAAGATTGTCCACAGCAATGCCGCCGGATTGCCGGAAAAATCATTCCTGATTTAAAGATTTACTGATAAGATCACAAAAACATCCGGAAAAGGCATAGGGGAGTATGTGCGAAGCATGAAAGAGTATGCAGCCTACCTCCCCCTGACTATCTTCTTAATATCGTTCAGCTTGTTCAAAGCCTCGATGGGAGTAAGGTTGTTTACGTCGAGATTCAGTATCTCGTCGCGTATCTGGCAAAGAATGGGGTCTTCCAGTTGGAAGAAACTAAGCTGCATGCCCCCGCGATTCTCGCTTACTTCCGCCAGCGGTTTACCCGAAATGCCTTGCTGGCGACTGTCCGATTCAAGTTGCTTCAATATTTCGTCGGCACGCTTCACGATGCTTTTCGGCATACCCGCCATCTTTGCCACATGGATACCGAAGGAGTGCTCGCTTCCGCCCCGTTCGAGCTTGCGAAGGAAAATCACCCTGTTATCCACTTCTTTCACCGACACATTGTAGTTCTTAATCCGCTTGAACGACTTTTCCATTTCGTTCAGCTCGTGGTAGTGCGTGGCAAACAACGTACGCGCTTTGGCTTTGGGATGCTCGTGAATATATTCCACAATAGCCCACGCTATGGAGATTCCGTCGTAAGTGGAAGTTCCGCGTCCAAGCTCGTCGAACAGCACCAAGCTACGTGTAGAAATATTGTTCAGTATATCCGCCGCTTCGTTCATCTCCACCATAAATGTAGATTCTCCCACCGAAATGTTATCGCTCGCACCCACACGGGTAAATATCTTATCCACCAATCCGATACGCGCGCTCTCTGCCGGAACGAACGAACCTATCTGAGCAAGCAACGTGATTAAGGCGGTCTGTCGCAGAAGCGCCGACTTACCTGCCATGTTCGGACCGGTGATGATAATGATCTGTTGCGTACTGCTATCAAGCATCACATCATTGGCTATATACTTTTCTCCTATCGGCAGCTGCTTTTCAATCACCGGATGGCGTCCCTGACGAATATCGAGCACATCACTGTCTTCAATCACCGGACGAATGTAATGGTTCTCACGCGCCACATTGGCGAACGAAAGCAAGCAGTCGATACGCGCTATTTGATTGGCATTAATCTGTATCTGTGGAATAAATTCCGCCAAAGCCTGTACCAGATCGGCATACAACCGCGTTTCCAACGCCATGATTTTGTCTTCCGCCCCGAGAATCTTTTCTTCATACTCCTTCAGCTCCTGCGTAATATAGCGTTCGGCATTCACCAACGTCTGCTTGCGTATCCATTCCTGCGGCACCTTATCCTTATGCCCGTTGCGCACTTCGATGTAATAACCGAATACATTGTTGTAAGCCACCTTCAGGCTCGGTATTCCCGTCTGTTCGCTTTCTCTCTGTTGAATCTGAAGCAAGTAATCCTTTCCCGAATACGAAATCCGACGCAGTTCGTCGAGCTCGGCATTCACGCCGTCCTTTATCACTCCGCCTTTATTTATCAATAGGGGAGGGTCGTTCTGAACCTCCTTGTCTATCCGGTCGCGAATGGAAACGCAAAGGTTCAGTTGCTCGCCGATGCGGTTTAGGCTCGCATTATCGGCTTCGAGACAAGCCTGCTTGATGGGTTGGATGGCCTGCAAAGCCACCTTCAACTGCACGACTTCGCGAGGAGAAACCCTGCCTACGGCAACCTTCGAAACGATGCGCTCCAAATCGCCGATGAGATGCAACTGCTCTTCAATAAGCTCCTTGAAGTCGGGCTGCCTGAAGAAGTATTCCACCACATTCAGGCGGTCGTTGATGGGACGCTCGTCTTTCAGCGGAAACACCATCCAACGCTTGAGCAGGCGGGCTCCCATCGGACTGATTGTACGGTCGACCACATCTATCAGACTGCTTCCCCCGTCGTTCATGCTGCCTATGAGTTCGAGGCTGCGAACGGTAAACTTATCCAACCGAACGTACTTTTCCTCTTCGATGCGTGCCAGCGAAGTGATGTGCCCTATTTGCGTATGTTGCGTCATGGTGAGGTATTGCAGAATAGCACCCGATGCGATAATACCGTTTTTGAGATGCTCCACGCCAAACCCTTTCAGATTCTTGGTTTCGAAATGCTTCAGCAATTTCTCACGCGCCGAACTGTCGGTAAACACCCAATCGTCGAGTTCGAAAGTAAAGAATTTGCTGCCGAAGTTTCCCTCGAACATCCCTCTTCTTCCGCGTTCGAAAAGCACCTCTTTGGGCGCGAAGTTATTAAGCAGCTTGTCTACATAATCAAACGGTCCCTCAGCCGTGAGAAACTCGCCGGTAGATATATCGAGAAAAGCTACTCCGCAACTCCCTTTGCCGAAGTGAACCGCAGCAAGAAAGTTGTTCTCCTTGTAATTCAGCACATTGTCATTGATAGATACCCCGGGCGTAACCAGCTCCGTGATGCCCCGCTTCACGAGCTTCTTGGTAAGTTTAGGGTCTTCCAACTGATCGCAAATGGCAACGCGCTTACCGGCGCGAACCAATTTAGGCAAATAAGTATCGAGCGCATGATGAGGAAATCCCGCCATCTCGATGGTTTTCTCTTTTCCATTGGCGCGCTTGGTCAGGGTAATTCCTAGTATTTCGGATGAAATGATGGCATCTGTAGAATAAGTTTCGTAAAAATCGCCGCAACGAAACAGCATCACTGCATCCGGATGTTTGGCTTTCAAATCCAGAAATTGCTTCATCATGGGCGTGAGGACAATATCTTTATCATTCACTGTAATTTCTTTCTCTTTTCTCATTTTAAAATACCCATCTTTTTTAAAAAACAAAGATACGATTTTCTGACAGAGATTCAACCGGATGCGGCTTCCTATTTTTCCAAATAAGTGTTACAAAGCTTCAAAGAAAAGCGGTCATTTTCTTAACAAAGCAGTCGAAAATACTAAAACATGTTATCAAACACATTTTTTCGATTGGATAATTTGCAGTTTTCGCAAAAGTGCCTACCTTTGCAATGTGTTTTTCATAGTATTAGATTTAAGGTTAACAAAGGTTGGAGTACAGCGGTACTCCTTTTTTTATGCCCGTACGCTTCCTCCTTACGCTATTTTTTTGAGTCAATCCAACAACCTTGTGGACGGTATATACCTATTTCTTAAAGAGGCTTATCTATACCAGATAAACGGTAAGCGACTCTCAACCCCATACAAAGGAATTATCAGTGACTTCGGTTCATAATTGAAAGATTCACTTTGATTACATTTACGACCTCGATAAACCTTCTTTCGAAAAGTATTAACGCGCATCAGACAAGCACACCTTTTAATGTGGCAGAGCTGGATTCAGTGATACAGACATTTACGAAATCACCCACGTGGTGACTGCCACGGTCGAATACTACGACACGATTCTGTTCCGTGCGTCCGAAAAGTTGCTCACGCGAACGTTTGGAAACACCCTCCACCAAGACTTCGTACGTTTTTCCAATGCAGCGGGCATTCGATTCTGCGGAAAGACGATTCTGCAGAGCGATAATCTCATTAAGTCGGCGCACCTTCACTTCTTCGGGAACATTATCTTCGAGATGTTTCGACGCATACGTACCGGGACGTTCGGAATACTTGAACATAAAAGCTGCGTCGTATCCGCACTCTTCCATGAGCGAGAGAGACATCCGATGGTCTTCCTCCGTCTCTGAGTGAAAACCAGAGAATATATCGGTGCTCAGACCGCAATCGGGGACGATGCGCTTAATAGCCGCTACCCGTTCCAGATACCATTCGCGGGTGTATTTGCGGTTCATTAGTTTCAGGATGCGCGAACTTCCGCTCTGCACAGGCAGGTGGATATGTTTGCACACATTTGGCACTTGAGCGATGACTTCCAGCGTTTCGTCGCTCATATCTTTAGGATGCGAAGTGGTAAAACGAACCCGAACGCCCGGAGCGGCTTCCGCCACTGTGCGCAGCAATACCGGAAAAGTAATCACTTCACCCGAAGACTTCTCGAAGCGGTAGGAGTTGACGTTCTGGCCCAACAGCGTAATCTCTTTGTAGCCTTTGCTTACCAGATCAGATACCTCGTTCAGGATGCTTTCCACATCGCGGCTCCGTTCGCGTCCACGGGTATAGGGCACGATACAGTAAGTACAAAAATTGTTGCAGCCGCGCATGATGGAAACAAAACCCGAGATGTGGTTTCCACAGATACGCGAGGGAATCACATCGCGATAAGTTTCGGTAGTGGAAAGCTCCACGTTGATGGCTTTCTCTCCTGCCTCTACCGAAGCGATAAGTTCGGGCAAGGTGAGATAAGCATCGGGGCCTACTACCAAATCGACGTGATGGTTGGTGATGAGGTCATCTTTCACCCGTTCGGCCATACAGCCCAATACGCCCACAATGAAATTCTTCTTCTTTTTCTTCAGCGAGTGGAAAAACTCAAGGCGGTTCAGAATCTTCTGCTCGGCATTGTCGCGGATGGAGCAGGTATTCATAAATACCGCATCGGCTTCTTCAAGCGATTCGGCCGGAGAATACCCAGCCATTTGCATTACAGAGGCTATCACCTCACTGTCGGCCACGTTCATCTGACAGCCGTAGGTTTCGATAAACAACTTTTTGTTGTTATCGGCAGTTGCGGATTTAAAGTCCGCTCCCGTCAATTCATTCATATTCAGTTTCTTTTAAAATTAGGCTGCAAAGATATAACAGAAAATCGGGAAATGCGAGTGATTGGAAGAAGTTTAAATGTGAATAAAAGGTATAAATACAGCGCTTTTTTCTGACATAGAGTCAGAAGGCAGGCAAAGGGTGAATTCAAACGATTGCTTTCTTCTTGCGAATGACGGAGATGGAATGATAAAAAACACAGAAAAAAGTTGCAGTAAAATGCCAATACTTATAATAATTGTTAACGATAGACATATTTACTCTTCATTTCTTGGTAAATCTGAGTTTAATTTACAATTTTGCATGGTGAAAGAAACATTAGATTTTTTCATAGTTAAGGTTTAGGTTAAAAAAATTAAGGGGAGCTGTGAAGCTGCCCTTTTTTCGTGCCAAAAAGTTGGGTAAAATAAGATTAAATCATACCTTTGGCGAACAACTTTATCAGAAATGAAAACATTGTTATGAATGTCGTAACTTTTCTTCTTTTTGTTGGCGGAATCGCTTATTGGGTAATTCGGCAAGCTCAAAAGAACAGCGAGGCGGACAGCCGTCGCAACCTTTCCGTTCCTCCGGAACCGGAGATATCTCCCGATGCCTCTCCTGTGTCCGAACCATGGGGACAAACTTCTTCTTTAGATGATCTTCTAAATCCTATTCCTTATGAAACCGAAGTGAAAAAAGAATCTGTGCGAGAACAAAGGGATTTGGCGGAACGCGAAGCGGATAGAAGCGGAAGAGGTTATCGTCCGGCAGGTCCCTCCCCCTTTGAAACAGAGAGAAGCCAGGCAAAGAGGCATGCGGGAAAAGGCAGGGACCTTTACAATCCGAAAAGAGACAAGAGATTTCCTCAAGTGCAAAGAGAGACTTCAAGGCGAACGACTGATAGAAAAATATTAGAAAGCCAGAAGAGTTCTCGTTGGGAAGAAGAAAGCCGTTTCAGGCAAGAGGGCGAACGCGTAAGCAAGGATACACATGAATTGTACGACCGCAACCACCCGTTTGCCGATGCAAAGACCGAAGACGAGAACTTTGTCATTCGCACTGTGGAAGAAGTACGGAAAGCGATTGTCTGGGGAGAAATTCTGCAAAGGAAACATTTTTAATCTTTAAAAGCTATTATATGAACATGCTTCATACAGCTGCTTCTATAAATCCGGAAACACATTCCATTTACAGGCAAAGCGGTTACCCGAACCTCCGTTTTGCTTTCATCCGCATTCTTTTGACAGAATGCGGAAAGTTTTTCTTGAGAGTAGCAACTTCCGTATCCAAATAAAAAAGAAAGCTTAAGAAATAAACAACCTCAAAAAACTAATAACTTCAAAAACTAACAAACTATGTCATTCAATCGTATCTCGGCAGCAGAAGCTGCAAGCCTCATTAAACATGGCTATAACATCGGTCTGAGCGGATTTACTCCTGCAGGGACAGCTAAGGCTGTTACAGCCGAACTTGCAAAAATAGCGGTAGCAGAACATGCCAAAGGAAATCCTTTTCAAGTGGGAATATTCACGGGAGCTTCTACGGGCGACTCATGCGACGGTATTTTGGCACGTGCCAAAGCCATCCGATACCGCGCCCCTTATACTACCAACCCCGACTTCCGCAAAGCGGTGAATAATGGAGAAATAGCTTATAACGATATCCATTTGTCGCAGATGGCGCAGGAGGTGAGATATGGATTCATGGGAAAAGTAGACGTAGCTATTATTGAGGCTTGCGAACTGACTCCCGACGGAAAGATTTATCTGACTGCCGCCGGAGGTATCTCTCCTACCATTTGCCGTTTGGCCGATCGGATTATCGTAGAACTCAACAGCGCGCATAGCAAAGCAGGCATGGGGCTTCACGATGTATACGAACCTCTCGACCCGCCTTATCGCCGGGAAATTCCTATTTATAAGCCGAGCGACCGTATCGGTTTGCCTTATATACAAGTAGATCCAAAAAAAATAGTGGCGGTAGTGGAAACCGATTGGCCCGATGAGGCGCGTTCTTTTGCTGATTCCGATCCGTTGACGGATAAAATCGGACAAAACGTTGCAGACTTCCTCGTTGCCGACATGAAACGCGGAATCATTCCGTCTACTTTCCTGCCTCTGCAATCAGGAGTGGGCAACATTGCCAACGCCGTGCTGGGAGCATTGGGACGCGATAAAACCATTCCGGCATTTGAAATGTACACGGAAGTGATTCAGAATTCGGTCATCGGACTTATCCGCGACGGACGTATCAAGTTCGGCAGTGCTTGTTCGCTCACGGTGACCAACGACTGCCTGGAAGGTATCTACAACGATATGGATTTCTTCCGCGACAAACTAGTGCTGCGTCCTTCGGAAATATCCAACAATCCCGAGTTAGTCCGCCGCTTGGGTGTGATTTCTATCAACACCGCCATCGAAGTGGATCTGTATGGCAATGTAAATTCGACCCATATTGGTGGAACTAAGATGATGAACGGCATCGGAGGATCGGGAGATTTCACTCGAAACGCTTACATCTCCATTTTCACTTGCCCGTCGGTAGCCAAAGAAGGAAAGATCAGCGCCATTGTGCCGATGGTATCGCACCACGACCATAGCGAACACTCCGTGAACATCGTAGTAACGGAACAGGGTGTGGCTGACTTGCGTGGCAAAAGTCCGAAAGAGCGCGCGCAAGCTATCATTGAGAATTGCGCCCATCCCGATTACAAACAACTTCTGTGGGATTACCTCAAGCTATCCGGCAACAAGGCGCAAACGCCTCATGCCGTACAAGCAGCTCTCGGTATGCATGCCGAACTGAACCGCAGCGGCGATATGAGGAATACCGACTGGACGAACTACACGCTGAAGTGATGCGGGATGCGGCGTACTAGGAAGCTGTGATTCGTAGTACTGTTGCATGTTTCGCTTCTGCATGAAATCTATTCGGAGATGCATCATAAATCGATCATGGAACCTTTGCGGGTATTTTATTCGTACGTCTCTTTGTCAAAGAGCGATTCCGAATCAAAAATCCCAGAGAGTTTCTCCGGTTTTTGATGCATCCTTTTTTTACCCTTTTTCTCCCAATTTTGTTCAATAGCAATTCATCACACAATTCATATATACTCACCGTGGTAACTATATAGAGCTACCGCGGTGGCTATATAGAGCTACCACACTGGGCATATATATCCACCGTGCTGAATATATATGTCTACCACCCACATAATGCATATTTATAAAGCTGACAATACAATTCTATTAAAAACAGTTGGCATCGACTTGAACTCTGTTGCTTTGAATCTTCTTTCAGCAGGCATAAAGGCTATTTATCACAATTTGTGTAACTAATTTGGAGAATATTGCACATCCGTCTCTCCCTTGCTTCCTATTTTTGTGCGAATGATAAAGAGGCTTGGACGATAGTTCGTATATAATCTAAGGCTCGAAATAATTGTAGCCGACTCCGAAAATCGGTTGCCGGTAAGTATTAACCAACAAATTCAACAGTATGAGAAACACGCTTAATTTAAGATTCAGCTTTCTTATCGCGTTTCTTTTGTTCATGCCCATGATGATTCATGCCTTTCCTCCGGAAGGCATAACAATCAGAGGCAGGGTGACAGACGAAGCGTTGAAAGAAGCCGTTCCCGGAGCTAACGTAACTGTGAAGGGTACCACCATCGGAACAATCACCGGTTTCGACGGAACTTACAGCATTGTGGTTCCGAGTAAAAAATCGGTATTGGTCTTTTCGTTCATGGGCTATGTCACTCAGGAAATTACAGTGGGAGACAAAAGAACAATCGATGTCAGTTTGAAGGAAGACGCGAATGTGCTCGGAGAGGTGGAAGTCGTTGCTATCGCATACGGTAATCAGGATAAAAACCTGCTTACAAGCGCCGTATCTTCCATCAGTAACAAAGAGCTGATAAAATCGCCGGTGGCAAGTGTCACCAATGTGCTGGCGGGAGCCATGCCCGGTGTTTCGTCGGTGCAGACCAGCGGACAGCCCGGAAAGGATGCCGCAGCTATCTATGTACGCGGTTCGGGCTCGCTGAATGATTCGCAATCCAAACCGTTGATACTGGTAGATGGTGTAGAACGCGAGTTTTCTCAAATCGACCCGAATGAGATTGAAAGCATCTCTATCTTGAAAGATGCCTCTTCTACAGCCGTATTTGGTGTGCGGGGAGCCAACGGCGTGGTTCTGGTGACCACCCGGCGGGGAAAGAGCGGCAAACCGCAAATCAATGTAAGCACGTCGCTGGGCTTGCAACAGCCTATCTCGCTCGTAGAGCAGACCGGAAGCTATGAGTTTGCCCGTTTCTGGAACATCAAGCAGCAACTCGACGGAGTGGCAGACAAGAAGCGTTATTTTACTCCCGAGCAGGTAGAGGCTTATCGCACCGGTTCGGATCCCATTATGTACCCCAGCATGGACTGGAAGAAGTATATCTTCCACGATGTGTATCTACAGAGCAAGAACAACATCAACATATCGGGCGGAAGTGAGGATGTAAAGTATTTCATCTCTATCGGTTACCTCTACCAGAATGGACTTTTAAAAGATCTTCCCGGACAGAAGTACAACAACAACTATCGTTACGACCGTTATAATTATCGTGCCAATATCGACGCCAAGCTGACAAAAACTACGACCATGAAGTTGGGTATCGGCGGTAATCTGGGTAAAACGCAAGAGCCTCGCAGCGTGGTATCCGACACAGGACAAGACCAGAACCCGTGGGTTATCGCACAGATATGGTCGCATCCGTTTGCCGGACCGGGATTTATAGACGGGGTGCGCACGCTGGTTCCGAAAGATCTTGTTCCGCTTGGCGAGGTTCTTCGCGACGGTATGTTCGTCTTCTACGGAAAGGGCTATACGCAAAATTATCGTACCAATTTGAATTTGGATTTGGACATTACTCAAAAAATGGACTTCCTGACGAAGGGCCTGAGCGTTTCCGTAAAAGGAGCGTACGACAATGCCTTCAAACTGTTTAAAAAGCGTCCGGGCGGTGATGTGGAGAGCCAAACCGTTTATTATAAGTCGTATTTCGACTCCAACGGCAATATGCCTGCCACCGATCCGGACTATGATAAGTCGTTGATTTATCTGCCTTCCGGCAGCGACACACCGCTGGGCTACGCCGAAGAGCGGGGACGCGACCAGAACTGGTATATAGAAGGGCGTGTGAACTACGAACGCGCTTTCGGGAACCACAAAGTTTCCGGGCTTTTGCTGTATAATCAGTCACGCGATTACTACCCCGACGCATATACCTATATTCCCAGAAGCTATATCGGTTTTGTCGGCCGGGCTACTTACAGCTACTTGAGTAAATACCTGTTCGATGTAAACGTGGGTTACAACGGATCTGAAAACTTCGCTCCCGGAAAGAACCGTTTCGGGATTTTTCCCGCATTCTCCGCCGGATGGGTGGCAAGCGCGGAGAAGTTCATGGCCAACCAGCATGTGGTGGATTATCTGAAACTAAGACTCTCGTGGGGACGCGTGGGCAGCGATAAAGGCATCGACTCCCGCTTCATGTATATGCCTGCCGTTTGGCAACAGTCGGGCGGATACAGCTTCGGAGTGAATACACCCGAAAATGCTCCCGCTTTTGGAATCACTAAAATAGGTAATCCGCATGTGACTTGGGAAACCGCCGACAAGCAGAATTACGGTATAGACGTTAAGTTTCTCGACAATCGCTTGTCGCTCAATTTCGACTATTTCATGGAGCGCCGTACGGGGATTCTCATCACTCCCGAATCCACTCCTGCCATCATCGCCACTTCCTTACCCAACTCAAATATAGGTAAAGTGAATAATCACGGTTACGAAGTGGCTCTCGGATGGAACGACGCGATAGGAAAGGATTTCAATTATTACATGAACGCCAATGTGTCTTTTGCGCGCAATAAAATCATTTACCGCGACGAAGTACCCAAGCAGTTCGACTATATGAATGTGACGGGAGGATCCACCGGACGCCAGACCAATGTATATAAATATATCCGCCTTTACCAGCAGGACGACTTTATAAAGGATGCAGAAGGCGGGCTGACCTTGAAACCCGAACTTCCACAGCCGTACCAGAAGGTATATCCGGGTGACGCGATGTATGCCGACCTCAACGGAGACAACATTGTGGATGGGAAAGACAGGTGTGTGGCAGGATACGCTACCCGCCCCGAATATACATTCGGTTTGAACATGGGATGCAACTGGAAGGGATTCAGTTTCTCCATGCAATGGGCGGGCGCCACCAACGTCAGCCGGATGTACGATATCGAATATCGTATTCCGTTCACTAACGCCGGCAAGCGCGGTTTGCTGACTTACTTCTACAATGATTGCTGGACTCCCGAAAACCAATTGGGAGCTGTTTATCCGCGTCCGGCAGAAGAATCGGAAAGCTGGAACTCCGAGCCTTCTACCTTATGGTTACAGGATGCTTCTTATCTCAGGCTGAAAAGTTTGAACGTAGGATATACCATTAGCGGCAACCGCCTACTGAAGAAGGTGGGAGTCAAATCTCTCGGAATCACCTTTAGCGGTTATAACCTGTTAACGTTCTCTCCGCTCAAGTATATCGATCCGGAAAGCAACCCCGACCGGTTGGGAGATTATCCGTTAATCAAACTGTATAGTTTCGGTTTAAATCTTAACTTCTAAAAAAGACGACTTATGAATAGCATATTAAAAGGTTTTGGAGTTGCGTTGGGCTGCGCGCTGATGGCGTCTTGCTCCGAGATAAGTTTCGGAGATAGCTTTCTGGGCAAACAGCCGGAAAGCTCCGGTGCCACTACCGAAGAGATGTTCTCTTCGAAAGAGAATGCGGAGAAGGTGCTGACAAAGGCTTATACCGGATTGAGTTACGGATTGCCTACCGCTTCGGATTATAAGCTGGGAGGAAATATACTCGAATCTATTACCGACTTGTGTTACAGCTTCCGTGATAATATAAGCGACGGTCCGGTGAAGCTCTATTATAACGGGGCTTTAGGAGCCAACAACGTACCAAGGAATTCGGCTTACAGATTTGGAGCCAAATCGGATTGGACTACGATACGCTATGCCTGGCTGTATATTGAAAACATAGGAAAGGTTCCCAACATCTCCGATGCTGAAAAAAACGAAGGAGTGGCAGAAGCCAAAACACTGATCGCGCTCTCTTATTTCGAAATGTTGAGGTATGTAGGAGGCGTGACTTGGTTGGACCATTATGTGGATGTGAATGAAGCCTTGAATTTCCCGCGGATTGGGTTTGCGGAAACAGTGGAGAAGATAGTGGCATTGCTCGATGAAGCCATCCCTGCTTTGAAATGGAAGCAGGACGATATTAATGACGGGCGGATGAGCAAAGCCGGAGCGATGGCATTGAAATTCAAAGTACTTCACTGGGCTGCCAGTCCCGCTTTCAACTCCGATAAGAAATGGCATCCGGAAGCCGATGAATACACGTGTTACGGAAATTATAACGCGCAACGCTGGAAAGATGCCGAAACGGCAGGCAGGGAGTTCTTCGAGGAAATGGAGAAACAAAACGGCTATAAATTGATTCTCCCTTCGGCAAATACTCATCAGGCAAGACGTGCGGCTTATCGCAAAGCTTATTATGACCGTGGTGGAACGGAAGTGCTGATCTCGGTACGAAAAGGCTACCTTCCCGCTACACATGCCGATTTTATCGACCAGCGATACTATACCGGGCCTACACTGAATTATGTTGACATGTTTCCTTGGGAAGACGGTTCGGACTTTCCGGAAGATTTCAATTGGAAGTCGCCTTCCCGCCAACCGTTCTTTAAATATTCCGAAAGCGAAGGCATGGTGCCTACCCGCGATCCGCGACTGTATGAAAACGTAGCCTGTCCCGGTGATACGTATTGTGACGGAACTACCGCGCCTGTATACGTGAACCATGCTTCCTACAAACCGGGTAGCGGATTCCTGATTATGAAATATATCTTGCAGGAAAACGGAGACCGCGCCAACCGCCCCGTACAATGGCCGCACACCCGGCTGGCAGAAATCATGCTGGGGTATGCGGAGGCCATCAACGAGGTCAATGGACGCCCGAACGACCGGGCTTATCAATTGGTGAATGACGTACGTGAGAGAGTGGGGCTTTCGAAACTCCGTCCGGGAATGAACCGCGAGCAGTTTTTGGAGGCGGTGCTCAGGGAAAGAGCTTTGGAATTGGGATTCGAAGAGGTGCGTTGGTTCGATTTGGTGCGCAGAAACCGCCAAAGCGATTTCAAGAAGAAGTTGTACGGGTTGAAAAGCAGGGGGAATGATCTGAATCATCCTACGGCATTCACTTTTGAAAAGGTGGCACTCCCCGACCGCTATTGGGTGGCCAACTGGGATACGAAATGGTATCTGGCCCCGATTCCGCAAGACGAAATCAACAAGAAATACGGAATGACTCAAAATCCGGGTTGGTAAATAGCATGTTAACTAATATTGATTGAAGAAATGAATAAACTGAATTATATATTAACCACTCTGCTTCTGGGAGGAGCGGTTTCCGCGAATGCGCAATCATCGGTTGTGGCTTCGGAAAGCAAGCTGCCCGATACGTTAAGTGTCGGTTACCAAATGAATGTATCTTCCCTGACAAGCAGTTATTCTGTAAGCGGAGTCAATGCTTCCGCTTTTGAGAAGTCTCCGCATGTGGATGTCAGTAAAGCCCTGTACGGGAAAATAGCCGGCTTGAACGTATATCAGGGAACGGGAGCGTCGCCCGACAACCTGTCGGGCCTGTCCATTCACCGGAATGCACCTTTGGTCTTGGTAGACGGATATCCGCGAAACATTGATGATATCACGTCGATGGAAATAGAGTCGTGCTATATCCTCAAGGATGCAGCCGCGGCAGCTCTTTACGGAATGAGAGGAGCCAACGGTGTGGTGCTGATTACTACCAAGCGGGGTGCGAACGCTCGTCTGAAAGTGAAAGTGGATTATAACTTTGGCGTGAACAGCCGGTTTCGCTCACCGGAGTTTGCCGATGCTTACACCTATGCCAAAGCGTTGAATACGGCATTGGCAGCCGATGGATTGGAAGAACGTTATAACGTGCAGGAACTGGACGCGTTTCAAACGGGAATTTATCCGTACGAATATCCCAATGTAGACTGGTGGAAAGAGATTCTGAATAAAAACGGATTTACGCACAACCTGAAAATGTCGTTCAACGGAGGCAATGAGAAGTTCCGTTATTTCACCGTAATCGATTATTATCGCGACCGGTCTATGTTGAAAAAGAATACGGAAGATGACCGTTATGACACCAATCCTACCGACACACGGTTGCTTCTGCGCACCAATATCGATGTGAATATCACCGAAGGAACGTATCTGAAAGCGGGAATAGTAGGAAAACTGCATGAGACGAACGGTACGCATTACGGACGAAATGCCATCTTCCGGCCTGTTTACCGGACTCCTTCGGCGGCATTCCCTATCCGTTATGCCAATGGCATATATGGAGGAAGCGCCGTTTACGGAGAGAAGAACCCCGTAGCGTTGTTGAAAGACTACGGTCACATAAGGAGTATGTATGGAACACTATTGGCCGATTTGAGCCTTCGCCAGAAGCTGAATATGCTGACTCAGGGCTTAGCGGCGGAAGTATCCGTTTCGTTCGATAACATCGGGGGCATGCAGGAGAGTAGCAGAAAAGAATACCGCTACATGAATGCCAACGCCCGGATTACAGATGACGGAACATTGGTGACTACTCCGAAAGTATATGGAAAAGATTCTGAAACACTTGGGCATAGCCAGCCTTTCGAAAGCTTGTTGATGAGAAGCGACCTTCAGGCGAAAATAGATTATCGCCGCGCTTTCGGCAGGCACGAAATCGGTGGAGCGTTGATATACGATATGCAGTCGGTTGTGAAGCACGGAAGGAACAATACCGCCAAAAACCAGTCGGTGATTGTAAATGCCTCCTATATTTACGACAACCGCTACAGCATCAATGCGGTTTTCAATCGTTCCGGTTCGGCTTACCTGCCGGATGGGGATAAATTCGATAACTATCCCGCCCTTTCTGCCGCATGGGTAGTGTCTAACGAAGCATTTATGAAAAAGATTCTTCCGGTCGATCTGCTTAAACTTCGCGCTTCTTACGGATTGTCAGGCTGGGATGGAAATCTAACTCACGAGTTGTGGCGGCAAGCTTATGGAGGCAGCGGAACCGGATACAACTTCGGAGCCAATGCAGCACAGGTATGGGGTGGTAGCGAAGGAGATCTGCCTGTTACAGGGCTGGTGGCCGAGAGGTCGGAAAAAGCGACGATAGGTGTGGATCTCGCAGCTTTCCGCAACCGATTGAATGTAAGCATGGAAGGATTTTATGAAAAGCGTTCGGATGTGTTGGTGCCGGGTTCGAACTCTACTTCCGGAATTATTGGCATCGGTGTAGGGAAGGTGAATGAAGGAATCTATAAGTACAAGGGTTTCGATCTTGCTTTGGGATGGAATGACCAAATCGGGGATTTCCGATATGGTGCGGGAGCTACGATGTCTTATCTCGATTCTGAAGTGGTAAATGAGAATCAGGCTTATCAGGAGCACGATTACTTGTACACAAAGGGAAATCGTGTGGGACAAAGGTATGGCTTGGAAGTTATCGGCTTTTTCAACAGCCGTCAGGAGATTAACAATAGTCCGAGACAGACATTCTCTCAGGTATCGCCCGGAGATGTGAAGTACAAAGACCAGAACGGCGATAACATTATCGACGAAAAAGACGTTGTTCGCATGTTCGGCTCGTCCATCCCCCGTTGCTACTTCGGATTTAACGTAAATCTGGGTTATAAACGGTTCGAAGTTTCCGCCGATTTCCAAGGGATGACGGGAGTAACTGTTTCGTTGCTCGACAGTCCGCTCTACCGTCCGCTTGTGGATAACGGAAACATTTCGCACACTTTCCTTAAAGAAGAAGTGTATTGGACTGCAGAGAATAAGGCGGGAGCCACCATGCCCCGGCTTACCACTCTCGAGAATATGAACAACTATCGCGCCAGTTCGCTTTGGTATCGCGACGGGTCGTTCATCAAACTGCGCAACCTGCTAGTGGCTTATACTTTCCCGAAATCGCAAACACGGTTTGCCGATTTGAAAGTGTTTGTGCAAGGAACCAATCTGTTTTCGCTGGATAACATCGGCTTTGCCGATCCCGAACAACTCGGAATCGCTTATCCGTCGACGAGAAGCTATTGGGCGGGTATTAAACTGAATTTCTAATGCAAACTAACTGATGAATGCTATGAGAGTAAAATACATTATCATGACTATATGGTCTTCGTTGTTGTTGGCTTCATGTAACTATCTCGATTTCGATGAGACAAGCGGACTGAAAACAAAAGAAGACATGTACAAATATTTCGGAAGCACCGAGAATATGCTTACCCATGTATATTCATTCATGCCGCAGGGATGCCGCTGGTTCGGAGCTTCGGGAGCTTTATACCCTGAAGGGTACGGAATGCGTGATTGCGCTTCCGACGACGGAGAGTTCGGAGCGGTAGCGGAACCCGTGCAAAATGTGAACAACGGCAACTGGTCGCCGATTAAGACTTACGATGATGCGTGGATGCTGTACAATGGCATACGTGCGGCTAACAGCTTTATTGAAGACATTGCCAAGGTCGATTTCTCGCGTTACGAGTACAATGGGAATTATAAGAACTGGATGAAGAAGCTGAAGTATTTCCCCTACGAGGCGAGGGTGCTGCGGGCGTATTACTTTTTTGAACTGGCGCGCCGTTACGGCGATATTGCCATGCCCTTGAAGGTTCTGAATAAAGAGGAGGCGAACACGATCGGAAAAACTCCATTCGATGAGGTGATCCGCTTCATTGTCGACGAATGTGAAGAAGCGACAGAGAATTTGCCCGAGAGCTATGCCAACGAACCCGACAAGCAGGTGGGACGCATAACGAAAGGCTTTGCCATGGCGGTGAAATCGAAGGCTTTGCTCTATGCCGCCAGCAAGCTGCACAACCCTTCGATGGACGCTGAAAGATGGAAACAGTCGGCTAAAGCGGCACTGGATATAATGGAAACCGGGTTGTATGCTCTCTCTTCACAGGAGAGCGCCAATAATGTTGCTTCTACCGAAGTGGTCCTGATGCGCATGAATTCCGAATCGGCAAACTTCGAATTGTATAATTTTCCTATCCGGTTCACCGAAGGGAGACGTGGCTCAGGTATGATTGCTTACGGCAATTTCCCTTCCCAGAATCTTGTAGATGCTTTTGAGACGGTAAACGGCTATAAAGTGACTTTGGAAGATAAAGGTTGGGTCTGCGCCGATCCGCAGTTTGATGCGCAGAATCCTTACGCTAATCGTGACCCGCGCTTCTACCGGGTGGTTCTGGCCAACGGATCGAAGTTCAAAGAAAGCACTATCGAGACCTTCGAGGGTGGAAAAGACTGTTTCCCGGTAACGCAAGGCGGCTCTCCTACCGGATATTACCTGCGCAAATACATTCAGGAGACTACGAGCTTTACGCCCGACAAGGAAGTAAGCAACAAGCATCATTGGGTGATTTACCGTTATGCGGAAACGTTGCTCACGTATGCCGAATCGATGATAAACGCTTTCGGTGATGCAAACTATACGGACGGTGTGTATAAGCATTCCGCTCTATGGGCGCTCAATGAGGTGCGAAAGAATGCAGGCATGCCCGCAATCCCTTCGTGCGACAAAGATGAGTTCATCCGGCGTTTGTACAACGAGTGGCGGGTAGAGTTTGCTTTCGAAGATCACCGCTTTTGGGATGTGAGAAGGTGGAAGATTGCCGATTCTACACAAAGGGAACTATACGGTGTAAAAATAGAAAAGAAGCAGGACGGTAGTTTCTCTTTTTACAGAAACCTTTACGAAATCCGCAAGTGGAGGGACTGCATGTATCTGTATCCCATTCCGCAAAGCGAGTTGTATAAAAATAAGAACTTGAATCCTCAAAACACAGGATGGTAATCAATTTGTTTAATCCAATAGTTTAAAGACGTATGAAAAAGTTATATAACAACACATTATTGCAACTGATTTTTGCCTTGTGCGCATTCAGTTTCACCGCTTGTCAGGAGTTCGATATCGACTCTCAACCGGAAGGTCCGCTCAATATCCGCATCGATGCGCAAGACGCGTATACCGTAACGGCTACTTCACCCAGCAATGTGGTTTTCAATATCAGCTCCAACACTCCGTGGACAATCAGCAGCGACCGGCAATGGTGCAAGGCTACTCCCGCCATGAGCGCGTCCAGCTCGCTGGTTTCGGAAATTGTGGTGACAACGGAGCCGAATACCGGAAAACAGTCGCGTACAGCTACGCTGACAATCAAAGCCGAAGGCATCGAAGAAGCAAGGGTAATCACCATCACGCAAGCTTCGAAAGAAAATCTGGTGGTGATTCCTTACGACGGAATGGTTCCCACCGAAGGCGGAAAAATCTCTTTCAACATCATTTCGAATAAACCTTGGGAGATTATTCCTTCCACTCAGTTCCTCGAAAACATTGACAAGGCTTCCGGGCAAGGGAATGAGAGTGGAGAGAAAGAGAGTATCAGCATCACTCTTCCCGAAAATCCGGGTGCGCGGAGAAGCGGCACACTTACCGTGAAGACCGATTATGAAGAGTTTACCTTCACTGTTCATCAGGATGGAGTGGTAATTGAGCAGGAAGAGCCTTCGGAAAGCGGAACAATTGACTTCGGCTGGAACGAATCGGAAAAAGTGGTGAAAGTGCGGGCGAATAAGGCATGGAAGGTGAAAGTGCCCGAAGAGTTTGCTGCTTGGATGAGAGCGGAAGCTCTGAACGAATCGGAACTGAAGATATCTGTGAAGCCCAGCAACCGGTTGGTTACCCGGAAGGCACATGTGTTGCTGTCGACAGTAGACATTATTCCGGGCTTTGAGGGAGTATCTTTCGGAATCACGCAACGCCCGCAGTTCTGGTTCAGTGCGGCCGGTGAAAACTATACAGTGGACGAGCAAACCGGAAATGTGAAAATGAAGGCAGTTGTAAACAACAATATCGTTTCCAACTATGCGTTCAGGAAAGGACGCCTGAGTTTCGAATTCGCAGAAATGAACCTGACGGGAAAATCGCGCTTGGTATTCAATATGTGGCCGAACAAGGGAAATACCAACTTCCATTTCTGGCTGAGGTCGGATGCTCCATGCCAGTACACATGCGGCGGCAGCGGGTTTGCGTGGCAGCAGAAAACCTTCAAGCTGACAGCGGAACAAGTGAACGCGATTCGCAAGATAGATTTTTATGTGGAAAACGATCCGGATAATGCCGGCAAGCTGAGATTGAGACTGGTGATCGACGGGACGGAGATGGCCGTGCTCGGCAATAAGAGCAACTGTTACGAGGAAGATCCTGATAACAATCCGGGGCAAATGGTGAATCTTCAGATCACAGTAGCGGAACCTGACGATTACTATGTGATTAAGAGCATCACCCACGAACCTGAGGAGTGATTTTAAAAAGCTAAAAACGAAAAGATTATGAAACTTGTGAAATATAGAACAGCATTATTGGGCTTTTCGCTCTTTGCTCTTTGGGGGATGTCTACCTTGCTGCAAAGTTGTAAAGATGATGAGAAAGCCGAGAAATGGGTCGACTTGCGTTACAGGGTGGAAGATGCTTACTTGTTGGAAGCCAAAAATCCCGAGCCGGTTTCTTTCCTTGTCAAATCGACCGATCCTTGGGAAGTGTTCGGCAAATACGATTGGTACGCTATCTCGCCCGCTAAGGGCGAGGCGGGTGAGACTTATACGGTAACCATCACCTGCAAAGAAAATACGGAGCTCGACGACCGGACGGATACCATCAGTATCAAAAGCGACTATTGGACGGGCAAACGGTTTGTGCTTATGCAAAAGGGCATCGCCTATCTCGATGTGGAAGGCGTGGAGATGATTGGAAGGGAAGGAGAGGAGATGGCATTCGATGTGCTCAGCAATCAGAAATGGACGGCGAAGGTAACGGAAGGCGCTGTTTGGCTGAAACTCCGCTCGGGGATGTCCGGCGAGCAGAATGGGAAAGTTGTAGTATCCGCTTCTCCCAATACGGGCGAGCAGCGCACGGGCGTAGTGACCATATACGATCGCCACGGTAAGGTGGCGCGCGAAGTGGCGTGCACGCAAGACGGTGTTTTGCTGACTCCCGCAACTCCCGAAAACGGAAAATGGTTTGCCGTGTACGAGAAAGCGCAGCAACTGGTGATTCCTGTGGAGTCGAACGCAGAATGGAGCGTATCTAAAGAGAATGAGGCAGATGACGACTGGTACGAGTTTGAAAAGACTTCGTTCAGCGGTTCCGCCAATCTGGTAATCAATGTATCCGAACACAAAGGTTCCAGCGTGCGTACAGGGATAATCGTGCTCACTACCAAAGCTGACGAGGGAGCTACTCCGCTTGTGAAAACAGTGAAGTTCAAACAAGCCAATCCGAAGATTCCGGTGGTAAAAGAGGTGAACCGTACCATCAGCGGAGATTTCTACGGTCCGGGCGGCTTGATGCCGGGACGCTACAATTTCTATCTGGAGCCGTTTGGCAATACACGCGTCAATCTGTTCTTTATCTGGAGCGGAAGCAACCCGTATGCGGAATTGCGTTTCCATGTGCTGAACAAGAAAACGAGCCTGAGCACTACCCCTTGGTGCGGCGATGTGTTTAGCGAGAACAGCAATTGTATCCGCGACGTAGATACCGGGAAGCCGAATGTGTTGTCGTTCGATATTCAGAAGGCGGTCGACCCGAATGATCCGTCTAAGGCATGGATTTATACCGAATGGATACTCAACGATGCGGTGATAGCCAAGGCAACCAGCGACGGTATAACCGATTCGAACGGTTCGAGCGATACATGGAAAGTTCCGTTCGACCAGATCAGCGCCGGGGGAACCTTCTTGCTGCGCGCGTCAGGAGGAAGCGTAGTGTTTACGAAGTGGGAGTACATCGCTCCGTTGGTTTGGGGAGATTAAAGCATCGGCAACCGATATATGAATCAATAAAACAACAAGAATATGATAAAGAAAAAATTATTACTTTCGCTGGGTATGGCTTTGCTGGGGTTCTCCTGCATCGCCTGCTCGGATGACGACAGTACGGGAAGCGTTGTTTCGCCAAAGAAGTACCCGCTCACCGCCTTTGCTGTCAAGGTAGGAGATTCGTTTTTTCACGGGAAAATAGGCCAGACGGCGCATAAGGTGGAAATCGGGGCTATCGAAGATGCCAATACCATTACAGGAGTGGAATATACGCTGATGAGCAATGACGCTGTCATTGCTCCCGACCCTTCCGCGTTTATCGGGAAATGGGAAAAAGAGCAGACAGTGACCGTTACAACCGAAGATGGCAAGCAGACGACTTATACCATCGTACTTACGAAGTTTGACGAAACGTATAAGAACCTGTTGTTCGTAGACGACTTTAACACCGGCAGCACGCCCGATCCGGAGAAATGGGCGCTTTGTAAGAAAGCCGGCTCCGACTGGAACGATGAGATGTCTGAAAGTTACGACCAAGCCTATCTGAAAGACGGCAAGCTGGTGTTGGTGGCAGAAAAAGTTAACGGAGAATATAAGGCGGGCGGCATAGAGACCAACGGTAAATTCGATTTTACTTTCGGACGCGTAGAGGTACGGGCAAGAATCACCCAATGTCCGAACGGTGCTTTCCCCGCCATCTGGATGATGCCCCGCAAGTTTATCTACAACGGTTGGCCCAACTGCGGAGAGATTGACATTATGGAACATGTCAAGCAGGAGCCTCATATTCACCATACGATACACACCAACTATACTTATAATTTGGGCATTAAGAAACCGTCTAACACAAAAACGGTGGTCTGCGATTACCGGAATTGGAATACCTATGGGATGGAATGGAGCGAAGACCGGCTTACCTTTTTTGTCAATGGGCAGGAAACATTCTCATACCCCAACCTCAAGTTGGAGAACGAAGCGGAAATGAAGCAATGGCCCTTTACCAAAGATTCTTCATTCTATCTGATACTGAACATGGGTTTGGGCGGAGATCGCCCCGGCTCGTGGGCAGGCCCCGTAGACGACGATAATCTGCCGGCTGTGATGGAGGTGGATTGGGTGAGAGTGACCAAACTGTCCGAATAACCGCAAGCGCGGAGAAAGACTTGAAGCTGTCTTTCGGGATGAAGGCAGATGTGCAAGAGGCGCTCTGAAACACTCGGAAGTCATCATCTGCATTCGAGTATACAATGAAAGCCGTTTCAGCTATAAATTCACAAGCTGAAACGGCTTTATTCGGATATACGCCGATGGAGATAGATATCTATCGCCGTAAGCATATATAGACAGATTAGTTTCCCACTGGGGAAACAAAAGTTTCCCTTAATGGACACAAAAGTTTCCCCAGTGGGAAACTCTTGTGTCACAAGCATGAAAAACAACGAAACTCTGCATCAGGTAAAACACCGGCTACCATCCTTTATTCTGCTCCAATGTGTAGCCATGACTCTTGTAAAGTGTGATTTCATCCAGAGGAATGGGATATAGGTAGTCCTTTTCCTGAAGGGTGCGTTTCATCACATCCGACTCTATGGGCACGATATATCCGGCATTGCCCGGCCTGTCGAGGATAATGTTTTTCAAGCTCTCCAGACTGATGGGGGTTAAAAGGTGGTTGGCATTGTACCAGGCTATGTAGCGTTCTTTGTCGAGCCACGCTCCCATATTGATGGCCGGATTCTTCACCATGTCGGCATAGTGCAACTTGTTCCATCGTCGCAAATCGTTGAAACGGATGCCTTCGTACACCAGTTCTACGCGGCGCTCGCGGCGAATTTCCCAGATCAGCGAAGGTACGTCACCGTCGCGTTTGGGGTCGTTGATCACGATGCCGTTGACGGACAGGTCTGTGCCCGCAAGTTTCACGTGCGGCATGTTCGTGCTCTTGCGGCTGCGGATGACATTGATTGTTTGGTCAAAGTCGGCTTGTGTCAGCGTGTAGTCGTTCATTTGCGCCAGTTCGGCGGCGGCTTCGATGTAGTTCATCAGCACCTCGTTGAGTTTCATCACCGGAGCGTCGGTGATGCAAGTAGAGCTCGTTCCTCCCGGTTTGTCTATCAACTTTTCGTTTACGAAGCGGTTGGCGAAGTATCCCGAAATGGCATACACGGCTTCCACGTCTTTCAGGCGAAGCCCTTTGGTTTCTATTGTTGCCGACAGGCGCGGATCGCGGTCGGCAATCTCGTCAAAGAACCATTTGTCGCCTTTGAACTGCTTGTTTTCGGCTTGATGGATAGGCAGCCCGTTGGCAGACAGGTAGCTGTCGACCAATGATTTCGACGGACTGTTTTTTTCTTTCTCCGTATTCTGGAATGTCATCAGGCTGTGGGTGACTGCTCCGTCTACGTAAGAGCGGTAGATGATGATTTCGGGATTGCCCGCCAAGTCTTCCGAAGTGGTGAGCGATTTGTAATCGTCTGCCAGTTTGTAATCATTCCGGTTCATCAGCTCTGCCGCCGCTTCTTTGGCGGCTTTCAGGAACTTCTTGGCCGCTTCGTTGTTTTTCGCGCGGTATTTCTGCCAAGTGCCCTCGAAAAGCATAAGGCGTGAAGTGTAAGCATAAGCCACCGCTTTGTTGATGGTAAGTCCCGGCTTGCCATCCGTCTTTCGTATGTTTTCGCAAGCGAACTTCAGGTCGTCGAGTACCTTCTCCATGACTTGAACACGGTTTTCGCGGGGTTTGTACAGCGCTTCGTAGTCGGTGTTGCTCAATGGTTCGCCATACCACGGCACGTCGCCGAAGCGGGATACCAGCTTGGAGTATTCCATGCCGCGCAGCAGCCGTGCGACTCCCAGCCAATGGTTCTTCGCTTCTTCGTTCATGGTCGACTTGCCGATGCGGTCGATCAGCGTGTTGAACTGCCGTACGTAGCTGAATGTCCATGTGCGTTCGTCGATTTTGGTTTTCGTGTTGTCCGTTTCCGATGTGGGGGCCACTTTGGTGAAGAACGTTGCGGCTTCCTGCGCGTTATCGTCCGTCCAATCGGCCACGTTGGTCTCCGAATACCAGTCGGCACGGTTCCATCCGCTCCGGTATCCTTCGAAGTAGATGTCGTAAAAGGCGTAGATCGAAGTGCGTATGTTATTTTCGTTGTTCCAGAAGCCGGGAATGTCTGTGGTGGTATCCATAGGGTCGCGCGTAAGGAAACTTTCGCACGATGACAAGGACGCCAAACTCATTGCTGCAAGCAGCAAGCTGTATATCTTTGTTCTCATAATCTTTCTTTTCATACTGTTGTCATTCAAGGTTAAAATCCTAATTGCATGCCGAAGGAGATGGTTCTCGAAAGCGGATAGCTTCTTCCGAACGACCATGTACTGCCTTTCACTCCTACTTTATAGTCCGTCGATTCGGGGTCGAGCGGCAGATGCAGGCTGTCGAACTCGAACAGGTTTTCTGCGCTTACATAAAGTCGTGCCCGTTCGAAATGTATCTTCTTCATCCATTCTCTGGGGAGGCTGTACCCGATGGTGATGTTTTTGCATCGCAGGTACGCCATGTTGGCAAGGTATCGGGTCTGTCTCAGGAAGTTCATGCCGTTGCTCGTCCATGCGTTGTTGGCGGGACGCGGATAGAAGGCGTGTGGGTTTTCCGGTGTCCAGTAATCCATCTGATGTGCGAATGCTCCTTCCGCATAGCCCGATCCTCCAGCAGGTATTCCTACCGAACCGTATGCCCAGAAATCGCGCTTGCCCACTCCTTGGAAGAACGCGCTGAAGTCTATCCCTTTATAACTTGCTCCCAACGTGAAGCTGTATTCGTATCGGGGCAGCGAATTGCCGATCACTTTCATATCGCCGGGATTATCTACGGTGTTGTCTCCGTAGCTGATTTTCGAATTGTCGCTGTCGAGATTTTTGTATTTCACATCGCCCGGGCCGAAGGTAAAGTCGCCGGTCTCATAGAGTGACTGTGACGGGATTCCGTCTTTTAGTTTATAGATCGTTTTGCTGCCGTTCTTTATGATGTCGAAATCCGATTCCTGAAACAGACGATCGGTTTCGTATCCCCAAATCTCGCCCAAGACCTTGCCTTCGTAATTTCTGTTGATGTTTCTGTCTGTGCTGTTGAATTTGGTGATCTTCTCTTTTACATTCGAGAGAGCTGCTCTCAGGCTCACTCCCAAACCATTGGCGAAGGTGTGGTTGTAGTCTGCCGCCAGTTCGAATCCCTTGCCGGTGATTTCACCGTAGTTGATTTTCGGTGCTATGGCTCCGAAGGTCAGCGGAAGTGCCTCGCCCACGCTGTGCATGTCCGAAGTGACGCGCTTGTACCAATCGAAAGATATGCCCAGTTCGTCGTTAAAGAAACGGACGTCGAATCCGAGATCGAGTGTAGTGACCCGCTCCCATGTCAATGCGGGTGAAATAACCGACGGAGAGCTCAGATAAAGAACTTCCTTTCCGTCTATCACCCATCCCGAATCGCCCGAAGACATGGTGGATATGAATGAATTGGCGGCTACGTCCTGATTGCCAATCGTTCCCCACGAACCCCTGAACTTCAGATTGCTCAGCGCAGGTTTCGCCCATTCCATGAAAGCCTCTTCGGAGGCGCGCCATCCTGCCGATACGGAAGGAAAGAAAGCCCATTTTTTACCTTTGGGGAAGCGCGACGATCCGTCGTAGCGCATATTCAGCTCCAGCAGATAGCGTTGCATGTAGTCGTAATTGATACGGCCGAACAAACCTGCCGCAGCGAAATCGTTGTGATAGCTGTCGGTCGTGCTGTAAGCAAATTCTTCTCCGGTGGTAAGCGCTATTTCAGGAAGATTGCTGCTGATAAGTCCCCGGCGTTCCGAATAATGACCGAGTCGTTCGCGTGTCTCTGCATCCATACCTCCCATCACTTTGAAGTTGTGCACATCATTGAATCTGAACAGGTAAGTAGCATAGGCTTTGAAAATATTCGACATGGTGTATTTGCTGGTTTGAACCACACGGTTGTGCGAAGAGTGGGTGACCTCCTTGTAGTTGCTGAAAGGGCTTGTGGCAAACATATCATATGCCGTGATGGTTCCCCCGTCGCGCTTTTGTGCGTCGATCAGCATTGAGAAAGTGTAGTCGAAGTTGATGCTCAGGTCTTTTATCGGATTGATTTCCGTACCCAAATTGGTGCGTATGTAGTTCGAAGCCACTCGTTCACGGTTGCCTGCCTTGATTTCGGTCACCGCCGAGCGGAAGTCTCTTCCTTCGTACTGTCCGTACGGATACCATCGGGGCCAGCGTTGGAGGTAGAACCATGAGTCGTATTGTCCCGAAGAGTAACGGTAGGGCTGCTCGTTGATGGAGCGTGTAAAAAGCACGTTGGCTTTCACCTTCCACCAGTCGCGTACGGCGGTGGTGATGCTGCTGTTCAGCGTGTAGCGGTCGTACAAGTCGGTGTTGAACTTCATCATACCTTTTTGGTTGAGATAGCCGAGGCTGATGTTGTAGGTTGTACGGTCATTGCCTCCTGTTACCGACAGGTTATGATTCTGTTGCGGCGTCCACTTGCGTGTAAACTCCTTCACGGCATCGAACGAGCGGTAGAAGTAGGTCTTTCCGTTTTTAATTTCAAAATCCCGTCCTTCTTTCATCTCTCCCAGTTCGCTTTGCGACATGCCGCCGTATTGCTTTTCCCAATCTTCGATACGTCCCAGCGCATAGTCGTCTATGGTGTATCCGATGGTGCTCACGGTGCTTTTTCCCAAACGCTTCATAATGGATAAGATAAATCGGGCGTTGTCTGTGGCGGATGCCAGCTCTGCTGTTTTGGTGGGAGTATTCCACGCGAAGTTGTTCGAGTAAGTCACGCTTACTTTATTGTTCTTCTTGCCCTGTTTGGTGGTAATCAGGATAACTCCCCATGCGGCCCGTGTACCGTAGATGGATGCCGAAGCGGCATCTTTGAGTACGGAGATGGTTTCAATGTCGTCGGGGTTGATTACGTTCAGGTTCGGGACTTCCACATTATCTACCAGAATAAGGGGAGATGTTCCTTCGGTAGCGCTCAGCGACCCGATAGAACCGCGGAGCTTGATGGTCGACTCTGTTCCTACTCCGCCTATCTTATTTGTAATGGTCAATCCCGGAGTGATGCCTTGCAGGGCTTTCGCCGCATCGATCACCGGACGGCTGGCGATGGCTTCCTGCACATTCACGTTTGCCACTGCGCCTGTCAGGTTGACTTTCTTTTGTGCGCCGTATCCTACAACCACTACTTCGTCTATTAACTCGGTGTCTTCTTTCAGCACAATTTTCATTTGGTTGCTTGCCTTCACCTCCTGCGTTTTGTAGCCTACATAGGATATCTCCAACACGGCATTCGGTTTTACGTTGAGGGAAAACTTGCCTTCCATGTCGGTAATAATACCGTTTGTTGTACCTTTTTCTACTACACTGGCACCTATCATGGGTTCACCTTTGGTGTCTACCACCCAACCTGTAACGGTTTGATTTTGCATCTGTTCCATCACTGTGAATGACGGACCGGAACTCAAATCTGAAGCCATCACATGGCTGTTGCCTAAAAGCAGGGAGCTTATGGCCATTGCCGTTAGTATACGGCGAGGAGCAATTGCTCGGTTCTTGTGATTTCCATTCATAAAAGATTGATTGATTATATTATTAATAAAAACATCTTCTGATCCTTGTTCATCAGATGCAGAGACCGAGAAGATACTGAAAAGCATATCTTGTCTCTTCGTTTTGTATTTCGAAGATAAGTTGTTTTTTATATATAGATATATATATTTCTGTTTTTTTGTTTTATCTTTTTCTTTTAACTTATTATTTAGAAGTCATGATCCATCTTTTTTAAACCTCTTTTTTTACTGATTCTTTCTGAATTTGAATGAACCGCTGTTGATGAATCCGGAAAATATAATTATGGAATGATTCTATATCTAATGAAGATTTTTTCTTTTTCTCAAATCGGATGGAAAGATAAAAAACAGCTGAAACCAAACCTGTTTCATGGTATTGCCGTGAGAGCTGAACTGTTAACGCATCCATAGTGACGAATCATTCCTTGCCTTTATTCTTAATCTTATGGAGAACAATACCCATCTCAGATTCAATGGCCGATTGTTTAGGAGCGGATGAAGAAGCTACTATCACAACTTATTCAAAGAATATTGAAAATATCAAAACGAAAGTTTCTAATGTAAAAAATAGATATATCTTTGTTCCAACCAATGTTTACTTACATACCAATTGATATATGAAAAAACTCTCAGCTTTTCTATTTTCCCTTTTCCTGTTTTCCACGCTGTGGGTAAAGAGCGATACGGCACTTTCCGCTTGTGAACGGACAGGAGTTGATTGCTCCGCCAATACTGAAGTCCCGTTGACGGATTCGGGGAAGGTGATTCTCGGCGACGAGCAGACCGACAAGTATTTCCCTCTGCTGAAAGGGAGGCGCATTGCCATATTCTCCAACCATACGGGAATGGTAGGCGATAAACACCTGCTGGATGTTCTTGTGGAAAACGGTTTTAATGTGACCGCCATCTTTTCACCCGAACACGGATTCAGGGGGAATGCGGATGCCGGCGAGCATGTATCGAGCTCTACCGACCCGAAAACGGGAGTACCCATCTTTTCGCTATACGACGGGAAAGATAAGAAACCGAGCGCGAAAACGATGAGAGAGTTCGACTTGCTGATTGTAGATATACAGGATGTGGGGTTGCGGTTTTATACCTATTATATTACGATGTGCCGCCTGATGGATGCTTGTGCCGAACACGGCCGAGAGGTGTTGGTGCTCGACAGGCCTAATCCGAACGGACACTATGTGGACGGTCCTATCCTGAACATGAAATATAAGTCGGGGGTAGGTTGGTTGCCTATTCCCGTAGTGCATGGGATGACACTGGGCGAGCTGGCACGAATGGTGAACGGAGAAGGATGGCTTCCTCAGGGACGCCGTTGCAAGCTGACGGTGATTCCGTGTGCCAACTACACGCACGCCACACTCTACAAACTGCCCGTTCCTCCTTCGCCCAATCTGCGGAACATGAAGGGCGTCTACCTATATCCTTCCATTTGCTATTTCGAGGCTACACCCGTTAGTTTGGGAAGGGGAACTCCGCTGCCTTTTCAGGTGTACGGACACCCGAACATGGTGGGATACGACTTCAGCTTTACTCCGCAGAGCGTGGAGGGAGCCAAGAATCCTCCTCAACTGGGAAAGCGTTGTTACGGAGTCGACTTGAGCGGCATGGAGGATGAAGAGATCTGGCGGCGAGGTGTCGATCTGAGTTATGTGATAGACGCTTACCGCAACCTGAATCTGGGCGACCATTTCTTCCGTCCTTTCTTCGAATTGCTTATCGGCGTGGACTATGTCCGTCCCATGATTAAAGCAGGGAAAAGCGCCGAAGAGATAAAAGCCCGTTGGAAAGGGGATGTGGAGAAGTTCAAAAAGCAGCGAAAACCTTACTTGCTGTATCCCGAAGAGTGATACGCATCCGGAAAAACAAACAAACGTAACTGAATCATTTTATACCATAATTATACTTGTCGAAATATTATGTCACCACTATCTGTCATTATCACCATTGCCGTTTATTTTATTGTGTTGTTCGCTATCTCGTATGTCACAGGCAAGAAAGCCGACAATGCCGGTTTCTTTACCGGTAATCGGCAATCATCGTGGTATGTTGTCGCTTTTGCCATGATCGGGGCCAGCATATCGGGAGTCACTTACATTTCTGTGCCGGGTATGGTAGCAGGCAGCGGCTTCGGTTATTTACAGATGGTGATGGGATTCATCGTGGGGCAGCTTGTCATCGCATACGTGCTCGTTCCTCTGTTCTATAAAATGAACTTGGTTTCGATATACGAGTATCTCGAAAATCGCTTCGGAATGCGTTCGTACCGAACGGGGGCATGGTTCTTCTTTGTCTCGAAGATGCTGGGCGCCTCTGTCCGCCTGTTTCTGGTCTGCCTTACGCTGCAATTGCTCGTATTCGATCCGTTGCGTCTTCCCTTCTTGCTGAACGTGACGATTACCGTGTTGCTGGTGTGGCTTTATACGTTTCGGGGCGGCGTGAAATCGCTGATATGGACAGATTCGTTCAAGACGCTATGCCTTGTCGTGTCGGTGGGACTCACCATCTATTATATCACCGGAGAACTCAGGCTTTCTTTCGGAGAGATGCTGGGAGCTATTGCCGACAGCGACATGTCGCGTCTTTTCTTCTTCGACGACGTGAACGACAGGCAATTCTTCTTCAAGCAGTTTCTGGCGGGAATATTTACCACTATCGCCATATCGGGATTGGATCAGGATATGATGCAGCGGAACCTCAGCTGCAAGAATTCGAAAGACTCCCAAAAGAATATGGTTGTCAGCATCTGCCTTCAGTTCGTAGTCATTCTGATGTTCCTCATGCTGGGTGTGATGCTCTATCTCTTTGCCGCCGATCAGGGGTTGACGGTAGAGAAAGGCGATGAGCTGTTCCCCATGATTGCCACAGGAGACTACTTCCCTGTGTTTGTGGGAGTGCTATTCATTATCGGGCTTGTTTCTTCCGCCTATTCGGCAGCCGGATCGGCGCTGACAGCCCTCACCACTTCGTTTACTATTGATATTCTTGGCGCCAAAGGCAAGAGCGATGAAGCGCTGACCTCCACCCGGAAGCGGGTGCATGTGGCGATGGCGGTGTTGATGGGAGTTACAATTTTTGTCTTTAACAGTCTCAACAATACGAGCGTTATCGATGCCGTTTATACGTTGGCAAGTTATACTTACGGCCCCATACTCGGACTGTTCGCGTTCGGCATTTTCACCAAACGGCAGGTGCGCGACCGTTACATTCCGCTTGTTGCTATCGTTTCTCCGCTGCTCTGTCTGGTGTTACAGCTCAATTCCGAAGCGTGGTTCGGAGGCTACCGGTTCAGCTATGAGTTGCTATTGTTCAACGCATTTTTCACATTTCTGGGCTTGTGCCTGTTTATCAAACAGGGAGAAACCGTGCGGGAGAACCTGCGGAAGGTGTGATGAAGGAAGCTTTCGGGAAAGTTATCGGATACGGACAGAACACAGTTCATCCCACCGATAATTATTGCCTGGCATGATAGATATTATGTTTCACGCAATGTATATATATGTCCGCCAAAGTAGACAATAGCGTGAACATCATGTTTTCTAAAAGGTCGGCTTCGAGAGGCAGCTGCCGCACAGCAATAATTTATAGAATAAACTCTGAATGCGTACAATTCTGAAGATTAGCTTATCCAAGTATCGCAGGATTATGAAATAAAAAACACTTCGCCTTCGAAGTAGCCTCGAGGGGAATCGAACCCCTATCTAAAGTTTAGGAAACTTCTATTCTATCCGTTGAACTACAAGGCCGTTTTCTATCTTGGGCACAAAGATAGCGGTTTCTACCGATTTATCAAGAGGAAAGAGCATACTTCCTTCGAATAAGTTTGAATCTTTGTGATGACATATGCCAATAAAGAGGTTTTTATTTTGAAAATTCGATTAACTTTCCGACCTTTACCGCGCCTTTAAACAAGGCTGTTTTAATCTTAAAATCAACTATAGTAATTCAAAGTTATGGCAGACGAAATGATGGTAAAGAATTTGGAGGAAGTAGTAGTACGTTTCTCCGGGGATTCCGGCGATGGCATGCAGCTGGCCGGTAACATCTTCTCGAACGTGTCGGCTACGGTAGGGAATGATATTTGCACATTCCCCGACTATCCGGCAGATATTCGCGCTCCGCAAGGTTCGCTCACCGGTGTTTCAGGCTTCCAGATACATGTGGGCGCCGGACAGGTGTATACACCGGGAGACCGTTGCCATGTATTGGTAGCGATGAATCCGGCTGCATTAAAAACACAAATTCAGTTTTGTAAACCTAATGGATTGGTTATCACAGACTCCGACTCGTTCACACCGAGGGATCTTGAAAAAGCTAAATTCATGACTCAAAACTCCTTTGAGGAATTAGGCATCAGGCAAGAGGTGCTTGAAGTTCCCATTTCGTCTATGTGTAAGGAGAGCCTGAAAGACTCGGGACTGGACAACAAAACTATTCTTCGCTGCAAAAACATGTTTGCACTCGGATTGGTTTGCTGGCTGTTCAACCGAAACTTGGCGGCGGCGGAAAAGATGCTGCGACAGAAATTTGCCAAGAAACCTGAAATAGCGGCAGCTAACATCAAGGTGCTGAATGACGGATACAACTATGGAGCCAATACTCACGCTTCGGTTTCCACTTATAAAATAGAAAGCGCATCACTGAAAGAAAAAGGACTTTATACCGATATCAACGGCAATAAAGCGACTGCTTACGGACTTATTGCCGCTGCTGAAAAAGCTGGTTTGCAGCTTTATCTCGGTTCCTACCCCATTACACCGGCTACGGATATTCTGCATGAACTAGCCAAACACAAATCGCTTGGTGTGAAAACCGTGCAGTGCGAAGACGAAATAGCGGGTTGCGCGTCGGCTGTGGGAGCTTCTTTTGCAGGAGCCATGGCGGTGACTACGACTTCCGGACCGGGCATCTGCCTGAAAAGTGAGGCAATGAACCTCGCGGTCATCGCCGAGCTTCCGCTGGTTATTATCGACGTACAACGCGGGGGACCTTCTACCGGCTTGCCTACCAAGTCCGAACAGACCGACCTGATGCAAGTACTCTACGGACGCAACGGTGAAAGTCCGATGCCTGTTATTGCTGCAACCTCGCCTACGAACTGCTTCGATGCCGCGTACATGGCAGCTAAAATAGCGCTGGAACACATGACGCCGGTTGTATTGCTTACCGATGCTTTTGTAGCCAACGGTTCTGCGGCTTGGAAATTGCCCGACTTGGAGAAATATCCTCCCATTTGTCCTCCCTATGTAAAGCCTGATATGGCAGAAACTTGGACGCCTTATCTCAGAAACCCCGAAACGGGCGTACGTTATTGGGCGACACCCGGAACAGAAGGGTTCATGCATCGCATTGGCGGATTGGAGAAAAGCAGTGAAACCGGTGTGATTTCAGGAGATCCCGACAACCATGAAAAAATGGTTCATCTGCGTCGTGAAAAAGTAGAAAAGATTGCCGACTCGATACCCGAGCTTGAGATCTTGGGAGATGAGGATGCCGACCTGTTGATTGTAGGATGGGGAGGTACTTACGGGCATCTTCGTCTGGCTATGGACTTTATGCGCGCACGTGGACAGAAGGTGGCGCTCGCCCACTTCCAATACATCAATCCGCTACCCAAGAATGCAGCCGAAGTGTTGCGCCGCTACAAGAAAATCATTGTAGCCGAACAGAATCTGGGACAATTTGCCGGATATCTTCGCATGAAAGTGCCCGGATTGGACATTCGGCAGTTCAACCAGGTGAAAGGACAGCCCTTCGTTACGAGAGAACTGATAAATACATTCACTAAATTATTGGAGGAATAACAGATGAGCGAAAAAGTATATACCATGCAAGATTATAAATTCGGACAGCCACGCTGGTGTCCGGGATGCGGCGATCACGCTTTTGTAAATTCTCTGCATAAAGCTATGGCAGAGTTGGGGATTCCTCCTCATCAAACCGCTGTTATTTCGGGTATAGGTTGTTCTTCTCGTCTGCCTTATTATGTAAATACGTATGGTTTCCACACCATTCACGGACGTGCGGCAGCTGTGGCAACGGGAGCCAAAGTGACCAATCCCGATCTCACTATATGGCAAATATCGGGTGACGGAGACGGTCTTGCTATTGGCGGAAACCACTTCATTCACGCTGTTCGCCGGAACATCGACCTGAACATGATTTTGCTCAACAACCGCATTTACGGTTTGACCAAAGGACAGTATTCTCCTACTTCGGAACGCGGGCTGGTGACTAAATCATCGCCTTACGGGACAGTGGAAGATCCGTTCCGACCTGCAGAACTGGCATTCGGAGCAAGGGGACGCTTCTTTGCGCGCTGTATTGCAGTAGACGGACCGGCATCGATAGAAGTACTGAAAGCGGCGGCACGCCATAAAGGCGCTTCGGTAGTGGAAGTGCTTCAAAACTGCGTAATCTTCAACGACGGGACGCATGCTACCGTTGCTACTAAAGAAGGGCGCGCGAAAAATGCTATTTATCTGGAACAAGGAAAACCGATGCTTTTCGGTGAGAACAAAGAGTTCGGGCTGATGCAGGAAGGTTTTGGTTTGAAAGTGGTGAAACTAGGTGAGAACGGTGTCACGGAGAAAGATATTCTGGTGCACGACGCTCATAGTCAGGACAACACGCTTCAGCTGAAGCTTGCACTGATGGAAGGTCCCGAGTTCCCTATCGCGCTCGGTGTGATTCGCGACGTGGAAGCTCCTACGTACAATGATGCCGTTTGTCAACAAATAGAAGAAGTGAAAAGCAAAAGAAAGTATCATAATTTTCAGGAGTTGCTTATGACAAACGATACGTGGGAGGTGAAATAGGCTATTTCACATTACAGAAAATATAAGTAATCAGAACAAAAGGAGCCCTGAGAGTCCTCGAAAATAACATTTGAGACTTCTCAGGGCTCCTTTTTTAATGCTTCAAACAATTCCAATTAACATTATTATTTGAAGTCCACTAAAATTATTTTGCGGAAACAATTGCATACCCGCAATGAAAGATTTAAAAAACGGTATTTACAAAAGCCTCTTACTCAGGTAACGAACCGGATACCAGACAGAGAGAAAACCTACCGTCAGCACTGTGATAAAAATCAAAGCCACATCCCACGCATGTACGCTTACCGGATATGCATCTACAACGAAAGCTCCCGTGCCTTCGCCCAATGAAATGAGACCGAATTTCTGCTGAATGAAGCAGAGAAGCAGTCCCAATACAACGCCGGTGACAGCCCCGGAAACAGTGATGAGCCGCCCTTCGAACAAGAAGATGCGCGCAATCAACTTGTCGTCCGCTCCCAAGCTGCGCAGTGTCACCACATCGTCTTTTTTATCCAGAATCAGCATCGAGAGCGAACCGATGACATTGAAGCAAGCGACGGCAAGGATGAAAGTAAGAAATAGGTAAGAAATCAGCTTTTCTATTTCCATGATACGGAACACATCGGCCTGTTGCTGATAACGGTCTTGCACCAAAAACTCTTCTCCCAGCATCTGTTCTATCTTTGCCTGTACGGTAGAGGTGTTTGCTTCCGGCTTCAACTTCAGCTCGATGGCGGAAACCTCTGTGCTGTAATCCAGCATGCGACGGAGAAACCCGAGCGAAGTCAATATGTACTTGCTGTCGTACGGTTGCTGGTTGACCACGAATATTGTTCCCGGCGAGTGGAGATAATCGCGGTTGAACGAGGCATTGGGATTTGCCATGTTCACTTTCGCGTTACGCTTGGGTAAATATACTTGCAGAGGATCCACAAACTCCAGTCCCGTGCCCAGTGTGGATATCAGCTCTACACCCATAATTCCGTAATCCGCCACCGAATCATGAAGCAAAAACTGCCCGGCTCCATACAAAATGCTGTCAATCGCCGTAAGCTGTTCGAAGTTGTCCTCCACTCCTTTCAGTACCACCATCGCCTGACGGTCTTTGTACTGCACCATCGCGTTCTCTTCGAGCGTTTCTGTAAACACCTCCACTTCCGGAAGCGCGCAGACCGCCCTGATACGCTCTTCACTGCCATCGAATACTTTTCCTCGACGAGCGGTAATTTTCAGTTGCGGGTCGAAAGCCGTAAAGAATCCTGCCACCATATCTTGAAATCCGTTGAAGACGGATAACGTGCATACCAGTGCCAGCGTAGCCAAGGCCACGCCGCATACCGATACGCCCGAAATGATATTGATGGCATTGTGTTTCTTTTTCGAGAAGAGATACCGTAGGGCTATGTAGAAGGGGAGGTTCACTTCAGCAACGAATCGATCTTTTCAATATAATCCAACGAGTCGTCCACAAAGAATTTCAGTTCGGGGATAATGCGGAGTTGGTGGCGAACACGTGTACCGAGTTCATAGCGTACCGACTTCACATTGTCGTTCATGTTCTTCACCATCTCTTCCGCCTTTTCCGAAGGGAACACGCTGAGATACGCGCGTGCGACACTCATGTCGGGGCTGATGCGCACGGCGCTCACCGATACCAATGTTCCGTGCATGGCTTTCGTCTGCAACAAAAACATTTCGCTCAACTCTTTTTGCAGCAAGCGGGCAATCTTATTTTGTCTGGTTGTTTCCATAAGTTTGTTTATAAATCGTTGTTTGGGTCCTTATATTTTATTTTCACTATTATTCATAGGCGCTCAGAGGAGAGCTACCCGGCATCGCGGGTTTCTTCCGGATAATCGTCAGTCCGTCGCGCAGCGGGAGTATCACCTTTTCTACCCGTTGGTCTGCTGCTACAAAATCATTGAACGCCTTGATACCAATGGTCTGCATGTCAGTGGGGTGAGGCAGTTCGAGCACATGCCCGTCCCAGAGCGTGTTGTCTGCTATGATGTATCCTCCTTCCGAGAGATGCGCCAGCGTCATTTCGTAATACTCGATATACTTTCGTTTGTCGCCGTCGATAAAGGCTAAATCGAAAGTCAGATTCATACGAGGCACAAGCTCCAAGGCATCTCCGATATGAAAACGGATTTTATCGGCAAACGGCGAACCTTCGAGCCACGGGCGTGTAAAATCTTCCTGTTCGTCGTTTATCTCGAACGTGTGCAGCATTCCACCCTCAGGCAGGCCTTCGGCAAGACAGAGGGCAGAGTATCCGCTATACGTTCCGATTTCCAATATCCGGCGAGGGCGAATCATCTCCACGAACATTTTCAGCATCCTTCCCTGCAGATGTCCGGACGCCATGCGCGGACGGAGCAGTTTCACATGCGTGTCGCGATAAAGTGCCTTCAGGTACTCGCTCTCCGCATCGATGTGGTTTAAAATATATTCGTCGATAGATTCGGTTTCCTTCATATCGTTTTAAATGTCTTGATGACGATAAATAAAAAAACAGTTTTCCAGGTTAGAGGTAACGGTTCTTATTGGGCAACACGGTTCCTTCGGCATGTTTCAGAGCGTCTTCCACCACGTTTATTTCGAGGAAAGAAGTCTGAGTGCCTGCCTTGCCGCTGCTCAGGTAGCCCACCATATCCGTCGGTTTCAGACGTCCATCTTTAATCAAACGACGTAAGGCGGCGAAATAATATTCTTGTCCGTTCGCCAGCTCAGGCATATAGATAGCCTCCACACCATACGAGAGAGCCAGATGGCGCATCGTCTTCTCCTTGTAGCAGATGGCGAGCACCGGGAATTTTCCGCGGAAAGCTGCCAAGTTGCGTGCGGTGCGTCCGCTGAAACTGTCGGTAATGATGGCTCGTATTTTAAGTTTTGACGTAGCTTTCACAGCCTGCTTGGCAAGGAAAGCCGTCACGTCGTCACCGTGTTCGGGCAGAGGGATTCGGATATCGTTTTCCTGCATCTTGTCCTTTTCGGCTTGTGCCGCCACTTTGGTCATGGTCTTCACTGCCTCGAGCGGATATTTTCCGTAAGCCGTTTCGCCGCTCAGCATCAACGCGTCTGTGCGGTAGTAGATGGCATTGGCGATATCGGTCACCTCGGCGCGTGTGGGGCGCGGGTTATTAATCATCGTGTGAAGCATTTGCGTGGCAACGATCACCGGTTTTTTGGCAAGGATACATTTGCGGATAAGCAAACGCTGGATGCCCGGAATGCGTTCCTGCGGAACTTCGATGCCCAAGTCGCCGCGGGCCACCATTACTCCATCGGCTACTTCGAGAATTTCGTCTATGTTGTCTACACCTTCTTGATTCTCGATCTTGGCGATGATGCGGATATCGCTGTTGTGTGCGTCGAGAATCTCCCGGATGTCAAGTACGTCCCGGCGATTGCGCACGAACGAGTGGGCGATGAAGTCGATGTCTTTCTCAATGGCGTACAAAATGTTGTTGCGGTCTTTCTCCGTAAGCGAAGGCAGATTGATGCGTACACCCGGCACGTTCACACTTTTGCGGCTGCCCAGCGTAGCTTCGTTCTTCACTTCACAAAGAAGGTGGTCGATACCCTTGTCGATTACCTCTAATTCGAGGTCTCCGTCATCAATCAGAATCATTCCCCCCACGTTCAGGTCGTTTACAAAATTCGGGTAAGAAACGGAAATGCACTCGCGGGTGGTTTCCAGTTCCGGCCTCCCCACAATCTTCACCTTTTCACCTATGTTGTAGGCGATAGGTTCGGCGCATGCGGTTGTTCTCACTTCCGGACCTTTGGTATCCATCAGGATAGCAATCCGGTTGGACACTTGGCGTACGTTTGCAATCAGGGTTTCGAATCCTTCGCGGCTTGCGTGTGCGGTATTCATCCGCACAACATTCATTCCCGCTTCGAACAACCCCTTTATAAAATCCACATCGCAACGTCTGTCTGAGATAGACGCCACTATTTTTGTTTGTTTCAATAACATAATCTTTATACCTATTATTATATATTACATTTATCTTCTCTTCTTCGAGTAAAAGCCTTTACCGCATAACGAAGTTTGTCTTTTTGAGCTTGCAGACAACCCGTGTAAAAGTTTACTTCCGGTTTTTGAGGCCGTTTGCCGACAGCAGCCTCCCAACAGATTGACAATCTGCTTCTAACGGGTAACCAAAGGTTTTTCATCATATTTGGTAACGATGACCTGGCTGCAAAGGCTTCAAAAATATTTCAATAAAAGCTATTCCGATTGCTTCTGAAGCTCTCCGGTTGCTGTTTGCTCACCTTTGTCATACAAGCAAAAAGTTATTCCTTTCACCTCCTGAGATTTTATCTTTCTGTTATGCAGCTTGATAAACCTTTCCGCCTACTCCTGAAAATTACTTGCTTCTATTTCCTTTTTGGGCTATAAAACCGGGAAATTCATTCCGGCTATCTCCTGAATTTTTATACACCGATTCTAAAAGCTCCGTCTTTGTGCCGAAGAATCTCCGTTGCTACCCTTTGAATGCCTCCATCGCGAGGCGGTAAGAGTCCAGCCCGAATCCGCAAATCACTCCTTTGCAGGCGCAGGCAATCATCGAAACGTGTCGGAAAGGCTCACGGCTGTGCACATTGGATATATGCACTTCGATTACCGGCGACGTCACTGCCCGGATAGCATCCTGCAAAGCGATAGACGTGTGCGTGTAAGCGCCTGCATTCAGGATAATTCCGTCTGCTTCGAATCCGACCCGCTGAATGCAGTCTATCATCTCACCCTCGATGTTCGATTGAAAATAGTCGATTTCCACGTCAGCATACCTTTTACGAAGCTCTTTCAGGTAGTCTTCAAATGTAACGCTTCCGTAGACGGAAGGTTCACGCTTTCCCAACAGATTTATGTTTGGGCCGTTAATAATTTGTATCCTCATCGCGCAATCCTGTTTTTTTGATACCTTTGTATCGAAGAACAATATTTCAAGGTGCAAAGATAGTGCAAATGAAGCGGAGCAACAAATCTTGCCCATATGCAGCAAGGTACAATCTGTCTTTGCGAGGCAAAGGTAAAAAAAAGAAATGGAAATCAATAAAAAAAAGAGAAATAAGGAACGACAAGCCTTGATAGTCAGAAAGTATAGGGAGTATCTGAAATTAGAAAAAGGTTTGTCTCCCAACACACTGGAAGCTTATCTGACGGACTTGGACAAGCTCATGAGCTTTCTTACTTTGGAGGGTATTGATTTTCTAGAAGTATGCCTGGCAGATCTCCAGCGATTTGCCGCCGGATTGCACGATATCGGCATTCATGCTCGCTCCCAGGCACGCATCATATCGGGGGTCAAGTCTTTTTTCCGATTTCTTCTGATGTCAGATTACTTGGAAGCCGATCCTAGCGAATTGCTGGAATCGCCCAAAATCGGATTTAAGTTGCCCGAAGTACTGTCGGTAGCAGAAATAGACGCCATAATCTCCGCCGTCGACCGTTCGAAACCGGAAGGACAGCGCAACAGGGCTATTCTGGAAACACTTTATAGTTGTGGGCTGCGTGTGTCGGAGCTTGTCAACCTCAAACTATCCGACCTCTATCTCGACGAAGGGTTTATCAAGGTGGAGGGAAAAGGAAGTAAACAGCGGCTGGTTCCCATATCACCACGCGCTATATACGAACTCAGGCTCTATTTCTCCGACCGCAACGGCATTGAAGTAAAGCCGGGATACGAAGATTTCGTCTTTGTGAGCCACCGGCGCGGAAAATCGCTTTCCAGAATCATGATTTTCCATCTGATTAAAGAGCTTGCCGTGCAGGCAAACATCACCAAAAACATCAGCCCCCATACGTTCCGCCATTCTTTCGCCACACATCTGCTCGAAGGAGGGGCCAATCTGCGTGCCATCCAGTGTATGCTCGGGCATGAATCCATCGCAACAACAGAGATTTATACGCACATCGATCGTGAAATGCTGCGCAGTGAAATCATAGAGCATCATCCGCGAAACATCAAGTATCGGAGAGAACAGGAGAAATAAAAACACCTGTCTCGTTCGCGACAAACACTTTTCCCACTTTATCCGGAACACCTCTTCTGCCTAATGAAAAGAACATACGCTTGTCACCTATAAAAAACCGAGTTTAGAAAATATAGAAATATTTTTAAGTAAACGACAATATCTTTTTAAGCAGGAGTCTTTTGCTCGCATCAGAATCAGAATTCGGAAGGAATTCTACCGCCGGATATTTTTTCGAAAACATGCCCTTTGGCACGTACCTTTGTTCCGTTTGTTGTTCTATTAGCGAAAAGTAAAGGTTTTTTAGTGAACTCGTGGCTTAAAATTTGATAAAATCGCAAAACTCTCCTTACTTTTGCATTAAGATTTAATATCTTTGCTAATACTTTCCCTGTTTCAGGTGAAAGAAAGTTTACGCATCAATAAAATCAATTATAAACCAATTAATTTATACCTAAAAATGACAAAGAAGTTGTACGTGCCTTTACTCATGGCAATGTTTGTTGCTCTGGTATCTTCCTGCAGCAAAAAAATGGGTGAATTATCTGCCGATTATTTTACTGTTACTCCACAAATACTGGAAGCAGTAGGAGGCAAAGTTCCTGCAACCATCAATGGCAAATTCCCTGAAAAGTATTTCAACAAAAAAGCGGTGGTAGAAGTAACTCCAGTATTGAAATGGAAAGGAGGCGAAGCCAAAGGCCAGCCGGTGATGTTCCAAGGTGAAAAAGTGGAAGGAAACAATCGTACTATCTCTTATAAGATGGGCGGTAACTACACCATGAAAACCTCTTTCGACTATGTACCCGCAATGGCGAAGTCTGAACTCTATCTTCAATTCAAAGCCAGAATCGGCGGTAAGGAGTTCGCTATCCCTGCGGTGAAAGTGGCTGACGGAGTAATCTCTACTTCCGAGCTGGTAAACAATACATTGGGTAGCGCTAACCCGGCTTTGGGCGAAGATGCTTTCCAGCGCATCATCAAAGAAAAACACGATGAAAACATCATGTTCCTCATCCAACAAGCCAATATCCGTTCCAGCGAGCTGAAAAAAGCTAAGGATTTCAACAAAGAAGTAGCTAATGTGCACGAGGCTGCCAACAAAAAAATCAGTAATATCGAGATTTCCGCATACGCTTCTCCGGACGGTGGCGTGAGCTTGAACACGACTTTGGCGGAAAATCGTGAAAGCAACACTTCTAAAATGCTGAACAAAGATTTAAAGAAAGCTAAAATTGATGTTCCGGTAGATGCTAAATATACAGCGCAAGACTGGGAAGGATTTCAAGAGCTTGTTTCAAAATCCAATATCCAGGACAAAGAACTCATTCTGCGTGTGCTATCTATGTATAAAGATCCGGATCAGAGAGAGCAGGAAATTAAAAATATTTCTTCCGTATACAAAAACCTGGCCGAAGAAATTCTTCCCCAATTACGTCGTTCTCGCTTGACACTGAACTACGAAATCATCGGTAAGTCCGATGAAGAAATTGCTAATCTGGCCGCTTCCGACCCGAAAGTTCTGACTGTTGAAGAGTTACTCTACGCAGCAACGCTGACCGATGACAACGCTAAAAAAGAAGCAATTTATACTCAGGCTACCAAGCAGTACCCGAACGACTACCGCGCTTACAACAACCTCGGCAAGCTTGCTTATCAAGCTGGAAACATTGACAAAGCAGAGTCTTTCCTGAAGAAAGCCGAAAGCTTAAATGCCGCTCCTGAAGTGAACATGAACTTAGGCTTGGTTGCTTTAGTAAAAGGCGACAAAAACGCTGCCGAGACTTATTTCGGTAAGGCTCCGGGCGCAAAAGAGTTGGGAGAATCAATGGGTAACCTGTACATTGCTCAAGGCCAGTACGAGCGAGCTGTAAATTCATTTGGAGATGCCAAAACAAACAGTGCGGCGTTGGCTCAAATCTTGGCAAAAGACTACAACAAAGCCAAAAACACATTGGCAAATGTAGAAAGCCCCGATGCTTACACAGACTATCTGATGGCTGTGCTGGGCGCAAGAACTAACAATATTTCCATGGTCACCGGTAGCCTGAAGAACGCCATCGCCAAAGATCCGTCGTTGGCAAAGAAGGCAGCTACCGACTTAGAGTTTGCCAAATACTTCACAAACTCGGCATTCATGAGCTTAGTTCGATAAGAGATTTGCTCTCCTGATTTCGGAATATTCCGAAATCTCAAAAGGAGGTGTGTCAAAATGCACACCTCTTTTTTTATGCACAAAGGAAGTGCATCGTACATTACGACACACCTCCTTTTAAATCTTTAAGCACTCTCTCGAAATTAAGGTTGATGACGAAAACGGGAAAATTCAATAAAAACAGATAGATAAAACACGAAATATTTACAAAATTCAGCCTACGTTGAGTCTCATTCATTTGCTCTTTCCTTTTTCTTTCCTCGTTTAAGAGATAAGTTTAAAATCCTATTTTTTTTGGGGGGCAAAGGAGTTGCTTTTCTACCTGCGTAAGATTATTCTAACTGTTCTCAAGTCCTATACGAGATTGTCAGACCATCACCCGATTGAACAACTCAACGCCAATATCCACTTTCCGGCTTTTCTGAGATTTTCTGTTTTTCACTCAAAGTTTTAACGGTAGCCTTAATTATAAATAGCGTAAAATTAAAATAAAAAAAGACTATATTTGCAGCGTTAAACTTTTAAGAATCAAAATGCAGAGAAGTACTGTAGATCAAATTCTGATTGAAAAAATAAACAAAGGAGATGAAAAAGCCTTTGAGGTATTATACAACAGTTACTTTGTTTATCTTTGTACGTGTGCCAATTCTTATATTTTCAACTCTATCGAAGCGCAGGATATTGTAAACGAAATTTTTGTCAAGATATGGTATAAGCGTGGCGAGTTATCTTTCCCGATCCATGGTTATCTTACACGAGCAGTCCAGAACGGATGCTTAAACTATCTCCGTTCGCTTCATAGTCGGGAGAGAGTTTTAGACGAATATCGTGAAGCATTACTTGAATATCAAGAAGAATACTGTGTTTCGGAATGCTCGCCTTTACAGGAAATCGAATTGGCGGATTTGGAGCGTCAAGTCCGTGATCTCATATCTTCTCTTCCGGACAAATGCAGATTTATTTTTGAGCAATATCTCTATGCTAATTTAACTCCTCAAGAAATAGCGGAGAAGAATAACATTTCCGTCAATACGGTCAGGGTGCATGTGAAAAATGCCATGGACAAGATAAAAGATAAAATGGGTGCACGAATAGGGATTTTATTATTATTTCTTTTCTAAGCATCGAGATTCCATTGCTGATTAAGGAAACTATGCGGAATATTCAAAAACGATGAAAAAAATCGGTTTCTGCCTAAATGCTTTGGCTGTTACTCGTGTATTATATATAGGTAAATCTAAATCTATATCTATTATACGACATGAGCTCTTCGGTAGATGAATTTGAACAAATAATGCTGAATTATCTGAAAGGCGATATCGAGCCTGAAGATATGCAGAAACTGGTAACATTGTTGAAAGAAGATGAATCTTGCAGGGAAAAATATCGTGAATTGTCACGTGCCTACGCATTGGCGTCTTCGACTTGGTTTGCACAAAGGAAAAAACAGAACTTTGAGCAATTGCGTGATATACTGAACTTCCATTCTTCTCGCAAACAAACTTTTTCACGCAGACTAAGAGTATGGAGTGCGGTCGCTGTATGGGTGTTGCTTATCGGATGCGGCATTCTTTTATATGTATCCCGGTCATCCGTTCCAGCTTCCAACCCGGTGTCTTATTGCCGAATAGAAGTACCTGAGAGTTCTACGTCCAAGCTATTGTTGCCCGATAGTACGGTGGTTTTTCTGAATGGAGGCACTATTTTAAAGTACGACGCCGCTTTGCCATATAAACCCGACCGGAAGGTTTATCTATCGGGCGAAGCTTGTTTTAAAGTGGCTGAAAATAGAGAAAAACCTTTTATTGTCCATGCAGGCGAATTAAATGTAAAAGTACTTGGTACTACGTTTAACGTTACTTCTTATCCTGATGATCCCGAAATTAAAGTAAGTTTGGTAGAAGGTCATGTGAGTGTTTTTACCGATTCTGAAACAAGCAAAAACATATTTCTTTTGCCTAACGAACAGGCTGTTTATAATAAGAAAGAGAAGCGATTATCTATGAAAAAAACAGATGCAACTCTGCAAACAGCTTGGATTACCGGGCGTCTGGTATTTATCAATGAAAAACTATCCGATATATTACAGGGCGTCGGGAAAAAACATAATGTGCAGATAGAAATCCGGTCTCAGAAGGTGTATGATGAATATTTCTCTGGAAGCATAGACGCTCATTTGACCTTGGACGAAATACTTTCTTTATTAGATGTAGATAATAAGTTCGTTTGCAAAAAAAGAGGAAAAACAATTACCATCACAGACAGATAATAAATGAGATAAAAAACAACTGAAAGCAATAAAACTTATAATATTGTTAACTAAAAATTCTAAGTATGAGAAAAAACTTCTGTAAAATTTGCAGAGGGCATTGCAGTCCTCTGTTCTGGATTATTTCATTGTTGCTATGGGGAAATGTGGCTATGGCTGCATTGCCTGTCCAGCACTCTAAATTTTCCATGCAAAAACGTTCTGTGTCTTTAAGCGCTGTTTTTCGGGAGATAGAGAAACAGACGGGTTATTCTTTTTTAGTTCGTAATAACGATGTCGATATTAATCAGAAAATTTCTATCGATGTAGAGAATAAGAGCGTGGAAGAAGTGCTTGAAATTCTGTTTGCGGGAAAGAATATCCGTTACGAAGTGGATAAGAAGCAAATTTCCGTTTATACTCCCCGGCAGGTGAAGCAAGGCACAGTAAAGGGGCAGGTGCTCGATGTCTCAAAAGAGCCGATTATCGGAGCATCTGTCATAGTGGTGGGGTCGACCAATGGAACTATTACAAACTTTGACGGAAAGTTCGCTCTGGAGGTTACTTCATTTCCGGTGAAGTTACAGGTTAGCTATATCGGTTACAAAACTCAGGAGATAATGGTGAGCGATACAAAAGCCATTCAGGTAATCATGAGCGAAGATACCGAAACGCTGGAAGAGGTCGTGGTAGTGGGATACGGCTCGCAAAAGAAAGCCAATCTGACCGGTGCGGTCGCTTCTGTGAAAATGGATGAAGTGATGGCCAACCGCCCGTTATCTAAAGCAGCCGATGCTTTGCAAGGGACAGTGCCGGGATTGCTTATTTCCAGCAACGGCAATGCTCCCGGAAAAAGCAAATCTTTCCAGATCCGGGGTGCTTATTCGGTAGGTATTAAGAACGCTGACGGTTCTTATGGCGGAACCATCAAACCTCTGGTTCTGATTGATAACGTAGAAGGTGATTTGGATTTGATTAATCCGGAAGATATTGAGACCATTACCGTATTGAAAGATGCGGCTTCCGCCGCAATTTATGGCGCACGTGCCGCCGGCGGTGTTATTTTGGTCACTACCAAACGCCCCAAGGGAGCAACCACATTCCAATTAAATTATAACAATAACTTTGCTTTTGCCTCTGCTGTCAATTTGCCCGAGCAAGCTCCTCTGACCGATTACTTGAAGGCGTATTCCCATGCAGCGGGTGATCAATTCTGGACCATCGGGGCTCCAAGCGTAAGTAAATGGTTAGGTTATCTGGAGCAATACCGCAGCAATCCTTCTTCGATAAAGGTCGAAGGCGATGGTTTGTATAAAGACGCGGATGGTGCTGTGTACTATCTGAATGAGAAAGATCTGGTGAAAAACATGCTTGAAACCAGCTTTCAGCAGACCCACAATATCTCTATGACGGGCGGTACGGATAAATTGCGCTATCGCTTGTCTGCAGGGTATATCAATCATGATGGCGTGCTTATCACAGATAAAGATAAGTATCGGCGTATGAATGTGAGCGGGTTTATTTCTACGGATATAACCGGATGGCTTACTCAGGAGGCTACATTTAGCTATGCGCATAGTAAGAATTTGGAGCCGAGGTCGCCTTTAGGAGCTGTTTATTCAACTCGTTTGGCTTCTTTCTATCCCGAAGGAAGTATGCCGAAAGGCATGTCGGATAAGGTTTCGGATGATTTGCCTTTTTTCACTCCCTCTAATCAGATTCGCTGGTCTAATCCGGCCAAGACCTTATATGATAATCCTCGTATATTCTTGAAATCTATTTTCAAGCCGTTTAAAGGATTCGAAGCTATATTCGAGTATACTTATGACAAGAATATATATGATTATCACTGGTATACCGGCAGTGTGGCTTATACCACCGTGCAGGGAGGGAGAGACGTTACGCCCACCAACGACTATCTGCAAAAGACAAAACGATATACCGATTATAACTCCATCAATCTCTATGGTTCGTATGACTTTCAGCTAAGCGATCATAAGTTCAAAGTAATGGCAGGCTTTAACCAGGAATCGAGCTATAGCGAACTAATGGAGGCTCTTTCATACGGACAGGCAGTTATTGAAGTTCCTTCATTGGGTTCGGGAACTTCTACTTTGAGGGCTGTCGATCAATACAATGAATATTCTGTACGGGGTGGTTTCTTCCGGGTAAACTACAATTACATGGATAGATATTTGATGGAGGTAAACGGGCGTTACGACGGCTCTTCCAAATTCCCCAAAGATTCTCGCTTCGGGTTCTTCCCTTCCGTTTCGTTAGGGTGGAATGTAGCTCAGGAGAAATTTATGGAAAATATTCAAAGTTGGTTAGGAGCATTGAAAATACGTGCTTCTTACGGTATGATAGGAAATCAGAATGTACCGGCTTATTCGTTCATTCCGACCATGAGCGTAAACAACAAGTACAACGGATGGCTGGTTGATGGGAATCGTGTAACAGCCATTACCTCCATTCCTTCACTGGTAAGCAACAATTTTACTTGGGAAAAAGTAGGTACAGTAGACGTGGGGCTTGACTTCTCCATGTTCAACAATCGCTTTACCGGAACATTCGATTGGTATCAGCGCAATACGGATGGAATGCTCGCCCCAGGTATGCAGCTACCAGACGTAGTAGGCGCCGATGCTCCTTATCAGAATACGGCAGATATGCGTACACGCGGCTGGGAGCTGAGTTTGAACTACCGTGACCGGATTGGTAAAGTCGGTTACCGCATCGGTCTGAATATCTCGGACAATAAGTCGAAAATTACGAAATATGACAGTAATTCGTCTTATATCTTAAGCAGCCAGCGTAGAAATGCGCAAACAGGTGGAACCTATACTTTTTGGGACTTTTATGAAGGCAAGGACCTGGGTGAAATATGGGGATATGAGTTCGACGGCTTTTACGATATAGACGATTTCGTCGATACTTCATCGTGGAAGTTGAAAGACGGTGTTCCCAGTATCGACGGTTATAACCCTCGTCCGGGCGATGTTAAATTTAAAAACTTGATGGACGACGACAGGGGAACGAACCTGATTTCAAGTGGTGACAATACATTAAATAATCCGGGCGACCGTAAGGTTATCGGTAACACAACCCCGCGTTACCTTTACGGTATTAATTTAGGAGTCAACTATAAAGGGTTGGATTTGAATATATTCATGCAGGGAACGGGTAGGAGAGATGCATGGATTGCTAACAACTTGGTTTTTCCGATGTATTCGGACTATAAATTTATTCCTTTATATAAGGGCTTGGGAAATTATTGGCAACCGGTGGATGCCGCTAACGGCAATTACGCTCCTGTGAATCCGAATGCGGAATTTCCGCGTATCTATGGCAACTATGGGAACCAGGGTTCTAACTACCGCCCTTCTGACAAATATTTGTCAGACGCTTCGTATTTCCGAATCAAGAATATGACTTTGGCATATACCTTACCCAAAGTATGGACCTCGAAACTCTCCTTGTCTCAGTTGAAAGCATTCGTCAGTGTAGAAAACTTGGCTACATTCTCTTCTCTGCCTAAAGGTATAGACCCAGAGACTCTGAGATGGGATTATCCTGCTTTCCGTACCGTGTCATTCGGTTTTAATATTACATTGTAAACCTTAAATGAATAAGAATAATATGAAGAAACTATTTATAAGTATGGCGGTTTTTGCAGGAATGCTATGTGCCGGTTGCAACGACAGCTTCCTGGAAAAAACGCCCGTAACGGATTTAACGGAAAATAATGCGTTCAACTCGTACGATAACTTCAAGGCTTTCATGTGGCCTTGCTATGAAATGTTTACCAATAATACCATTCGTACTTCTTTCCAAAGTTATGCACAGAACGGCAGTTATAGAGGAGATATGGATGCGGGCTATCTGGAAAGAAAGCAGGAAAGCGGATACAATCAGTTTGCTTATCAAACGGTAGCCAGTGTTGCCAGTGGAAACGGTTGGGATTTTAAGTCATTTATCCGCCGCATCAATATCATGCTTTCTCATATCGACGATTCCAACATGAGCGATGCCCAAAAAGATCATTGGCGTGCTGTGGGATATTTCTTCCACTCCTATTGGTATATGGAGCTGATCGACCGCTTTGGGGCCGTACCTTGGATAGATCAGGTACTGAAAGAAGACTCACCTGAGGCTTATGGACCGCGCATGAATAGAAAAGAAGTTGCCGACAAGGTTTTGGAACGCTTGAAATGGGCGGAAGAACATATCGGTGATTTCACCGCTGCGGATGGTGCCAATACCATCAATCGTAATTGTGTGCGAGCTGCCCTTTCCCGTTTTGCATTACGCGAAGGTACATGGAGAAAATACCATGAGCTGGGCGACCATGAAAAATATCTTCAGGAATGTGTGCGTGTTTCGGAACTGTTGATGGAGGCTTATCCTGCCTTGTATGAAGGAACAGACGGACAGCCGGCTGCCGGATATGGAGAAATGTGGATAAGCAGCGATTTAAGTGTCGTTCCCGGTGTCATTTTGTATAAGTCTTACGTGGAAAATACGAATGAGCATAGCATGGGGCATATTGAGCACACTTCTTCCCATCACGTGGAGATGAACCACAACACGGTTAATTTGTACCTGATGAAAAATGGGAAACCTATCAAGAATGTTTCATCGGGCTATCATGGGATGAAAGATATGTATGCCGAGTTCCGTGATCGCGATCCGCGTTTGTATCATACGGTGATGCCTCCGTATAAAGTAAAGCCGGGTAAGGGTGACTATCCTACGTGGTCGTATACAAGTAATCCTGCCGACAGGGAGTATATCGACATTATGGGGCCCAATGAGAGCTGCACCAATCCGGGCGTCGGTATGAAACGTTTGCCGGGACAAAACTGGGGAGCGTCTTTGGTTCCTGAGATTCCTCGCATCGGTACGGGCTCATTCGTCAGTTGCCGCTCGGGATACTATGTGTGGAAACATTGGAGCAACTGGGAAAGAAACTTCAATAATGGTGCAGTCAATACATCCGACAAACCTATTTTCAAGATAGAAGAGATACTGTTGAATGTTGCCGAAGCCAAGTTCGAGCTGGGTTCTTTCAATCAGGCTGTTGCTGATAAGACGATTAACAAATTGCGTGCGCGTGCGGGCGTGGCAAAGATGGTTGTGGCCGATATCGACGACAACTTCGACCCCGACCGAGCTAAATATTATCCGAAGAACAATGACCGGGGTGTTACGCTTGATCCTGTATTATGGGAAATTCGCCGTGAGCGTATCGTAGAGTTGATGGGCGAAGGATTCGGATTTTACGACGTGCGTCGCTGGCGGATGGCTCCATGGTTTCTGAATAGGGCGGCAACAGGCATTTGGATGAGCAAAGCCGAAGCAGCGAAGAAGAATATGACTTTGTACAATCCTTCTACCGGCTATTCGGATGGGACAAGCGGTTCCATGGCAGAAGGACATTTGTTCCTCTTTAACGATCCTTTGAAAGAAGGTAAGGGATGGTTGGAGAAATATTACTTATATCAGATTCCCACTTCCGAGATACTGTTAAATCCGAAATTAGAACAAAATCCCGGTTGGTAAACAACCTTTGTAGTTGCATATAAAGACAAGGAAAGTAATGTTGCTTTTGCTTCAGGCGTCAAACTGCTTTCCTTGTCTTTTTTCTTCGCTTGTTGATTAGTAAGACTTTAAAAAATCAAGGATATGAAATTTGAGAAATGGATGATAGGCTGTTCGCTTCTTTCTTATACCGGTTTACAAGCGCAACAAGCCGTATCGCATCCCAACATTATTCATATATTGATGGATGATTTGGGCTATGGCGATCTGCAATGCTACGGGCAACAGAAAATAGAAACACCCCATATCGACCGGCTCAGGGAAGATGGAATGAAGTTCACGCAACATTATTCGGGATCGCCGGTGTCCGCTCCTTCGCGCTGTGTTCTTCTTACGGGATTGCATTCCGGGCATTCGCAGATACGGGGCAATGACGAGATGGCTTTCAGAGGTGCTGTCGGAGATTACGATTCGATGCACGTGCATAGAAATTTAGAAGGGCAGTTTCCCTTAAAAGCCGAAACCATGACGTTGGGAAGGATGTTGCAACAAGCTGGTTATGTGACCGGATGTTTTGGTAAATGGGGGTTAGGATATCCCGGCTCTGAGGGAACACCCGGAAAGCAGGGATTCGATCACTTCTTCGGATACAACTGTCAGCGTCAGGCACATACTTACTATCCTGCTTTTTTGTATGAGAATGAGGAGCGAATCTATCTGAGAAACCGTGTGATGAATCCGCACACGGAGAAGTTAGATGCTCATGCCGACCCGTATGATGCCGCCGGCTATGCCAAATATGTGCAACAGGAATACGCCAACGACCTTATTTTCGATCGTTTGATGCGCTTTGTCGATCAACACCGCTCTTCCCCCTTTTTCCTGATGTGGACTACTCCGCTTCCGCACGTCTCTCTGCAAGCTCCCGAACGGTGGGTGCAGCACTATGTGCAAAAGTTCGGTGACGAACCTCCTTACCTCGGAGAGAAGGGATATATGCCCTGTCGCTACCCCCGTGCCACTTATGCCGCCATGATCAGCTATTTCGACGAGCAGGTGGGCAAACTGGTAGAGAAACTCAAAGTTGAGGGATTGTATGAGAAAACGCTCATTGTTTTTACTTCTGACAATGGGCCGACCTTTAACGGAGGAACAGATTCGCCTTGGTTTAACAGCGGCGGACTGTTTCGCTCGGAATATGGTTGGGGAAAGGGCTCTCTACACGAAGGCGGCATTCGTGTGCCGGCGATATTTACGTGGGCAGGCAAAATTGCTGCCAATAGCGAATCAGATCATTTGTCGGGCTTTCAAGATGTGATGCCTACGCTGGCAGATATTGCCGGTATTCCCTCTCCCCGCACAGACGGTATCAGCTTCCTGCCGACTCTGTTGGGCAGAAGCGATAAGCAGGCGCAGCATCCATTCCTCTACTGGGAATTTCCCGAATGGGGTGGAGAGAAAGCCGTCCGCAGCGGAAAATGGAAAGCTTTGTGGAAAAACATTAAGAAGGGGAACAAACGGATAATGCTGTTCGATTTGGAGAACGACCTCAAAGAAGAGCACGATGTAGCCGATAAGTATCCCGACGTGGTGAGAGAGATGGAACGCTTGATGAGGCAGTCGAGCACGCTGCCTGAGAATAAACGGTTTAGAATGTAGGTGTTGTGATATTCCTATGTGCCGATTCATGATAAGAATATCATATCCTATTTTTAATTCGTTATGAATTCTTGTCCTCGTGAATAAATCAGTCTAAGTCTTTTATAGGCTATTTGTTTACTTTTTGTTCTTCTTATTCTTTTTTATTTGCAAAAAGCTGTACTTTCGCAACAGACAAATGTCGGTTCAACGGAAAGTTTGCTCTGCATGACTTACGCAACGTAGCGTTGAAGCTTGCCGGAAGGCATTCTTCACAATATCTCAAGAATGGTTGGCGGTGCTTCCGGTTGTTGAACGGTTACTTTAATTTATAGGAAAGCAGCAATGAAAAAGAATGATATTTTAACCCTTATACTTACCCTTTTGTTCCTGACGGGGTGTAATAAGAATACGGACAAAGTGGTCATTACGGGAGAAATCGGCGGGATGGCAACGGATACGCTTTATCTGTACGGAGCGGACGAAGGATACGACCGGATAGATACTCTTTTCGTCGACGAAAAGGGCAAGTTCTCGCATACTGTCCGTGTAGATACGCTTACTTCGGTTTATCTGCTCATAGGCAACAGGGTGGAATATCCGCTGTATCTCGATAAAGGGGATAAAATCAGCATCAAAGGAGATACCGCACGGCTCGATCTGCTCGAAGTGAACGGTAATGCGGACAATGAAGCGTTGACCGCTTTCATGAAAGAGACGGCTGACGATACGGAGGCGGTAAAAAGAAAGAAGGCGGAGGAGTTTATCAAAAATCATCGCCATATGTTGGCAGGTATCTACCTGCTGGATCGTTTTCTGGTCGATGCCGATTCTATAGATATAGAAAAGGTGAAGGGGCTGATGGAAACGATGCCCGGGAAATTACAGGATACTCGCTACGTCGAATGGCTGAAAGAGAAGATAGCTCAAGCAGAGAAGGTGCAGGTCGACCGCTACGTTCCTTATTTCGACTTGCCCAACACGAAAGGCAAAAGAATCAACCGGCTATCGGAAGCTTTCCGTGAAAAATACTTGTTGGTCAATTTCTGGGCTTCGTGGGCGGACAGCCTGTCTAACGAATATCGCAATAGGGAGCTGCGCCAACTTTACCAAAAATACAAGAAGAACAAATACATCGGTATGCTGGGCGTTTCGCTCGATGTAGCCCCCGAGACATGGAAAGCAGCCGTGAAGAAAGACAGCCTCGAATGGGAACAGGTATGTGATGAGGGAGGCTTGAACTCGGAAGCAACTGCTCCTTATGTGGTTGACGGACTGCCCGCAAACGTACTTATCTCGCCCGAAGGAAGAGTGGTGGCTAAAAACATCTGGGGGGATGCGCTGCAACAGAAGCTGGAAGAATCGGCTGCCGAATTAGAGAAGAGAAAGAAGAAATAAATCTCAATAAACCGACCTGAGAAAGCCTGTGTATGTTTGTTTGAAAACACGAGGCGAAAGAAAGCCGCTGAACCATGATTCGGCAGAAAACGGCTTCTGCGAAGGTCTTAACAAGCAAACCTGAAAGACACTGTGTTAACCAAAGTTTTCGGAGCGGCCGTGCAAGGAATCGACGCCACGCTCATTACCATCGAAGTGAACAGCTCGCGCGGCTGTATGTTCTATCTCGTCGGTCTCCCCGACTCGGCGGTGAAGGAAAGCCACCAACGCATTATCTCCGCATTGCAAGTGAACGGCTATAAGATGCCCACCGCCAATATCGTCATCAACATGGCTCCTGCCGATATACGCAAGGAAGGTTCGGCTTACGACCTTCCGATCGCCATCGGCTTGTTGGGCGCCAATGAAATCATCTCTTCGGAACGGTTTTCACGCTATCTGCTCATGGGCGAATTGAGTCTCGACGGGAGCATACAGCCGTTGAAAGGAGCTTTGCCTATCGCCATCAAAGCGCGCGAAGCGGGATTCGAGGGGCTCATCGTTCCGCGCCAGAACGCCCGCGAAGCAGCAGTAGTGAACAAGCTGAAGGTGTACGGCGTAGAGAATATCAAAGAGGTAATCGAATTTTTCAACGGCGAACGCGAGTTGCATCAGACTGTGGTCAATACCCGAGAGGAGTTCTATGCCCGGCAAAGCTCCTTCGAATTCGATTTTGCCGACGTGAAAGGACAAGAGCATGTGAAGAGGGCGCTGGAGGTGGCTGCCGCCGGCGGTCATAACCTGATTATGGTAGGCGCTCCCGGAAGCGGAAAGTCGATGATGGCGAAGCGCCTGCCGTCCATTCTTCCTCCGCTTTCTTTGGGCGAGAGCTTGGAGACCACCAAAATCCACTCTGTGGCAGGCAAGCTTGGCGGAGGTTCGTCGCTCATCTCCCAACGCCCGTTTCGCGATCCACATCACACCATCTCGCAAGTGGCTATGGTGGGCGGAGGCAGCTTCCCCCAACCCGGCGAAATCAGCTTGGCGCACAACGGAGTACTCTTTCTCGACGAGTTGCCCGAATTCAGCCGCACTGTGCTCGAAGTGCTGCGTCAGCCGCTCGAAGATCGCCGCATCACCATCTCACGCGTGAAAAGTACGATCGATTATCCTGCCGGCTTTATGCTTGTCGCCTCCATGAATCCCTGCCCCTGCGGCTATTACAACCATCCTGCAAAAGAGTGTGTATGCAGTCCCGGACAGGTGCAGAAGTATCTGAACAAGATTTCCGGCCCGTTACTCGACCGTATCGACATACAAATCGAGATAGTTCCCGTGCCTTTCGAAAAGATTTCCGACCGGCGGCAGGCAGAGCCGAGCGTAGCCATCCGCGAGCGGGTGATCAAAGCCCGGCAGATGCAGGAAAAACGTTATGCTTCGCACCCGGGCATCTACTGCAATGCGCAGATGAACAGCCGGCTGCTTGCAATGTATGCACGTCCCGATGAGAAAGGGCTGGCGCTCTTGAGAAACGCCATGAACAGGCTCAACCTTTCTGCCCGCGCTTACGACCGCATCCTGAAGGTATCCCGCACCATTGCCGACCTGGAAGGAGCGGAACAGATACTCTCCTCCCATTTGGCAGAAGCTATCGGCTATCGGAATCTCGACCGCGAAAATTGGGCAGGGTGACTCATGCAATTGTGTGCTGTTCGACAGCTGTATTTTGTCGTTTCGGTATGTATATATACTCATGGGTGGTGACTATATATACTCATGGGTGATGACCATATATACTCACCGCGCTGACTATATATACTCATGGGTGATGACTATATATACTCACCGATGCTGACCATATATATGCACCGGGCCGGCTACATACACCGCGTCGGGGAGGGTTTTCAGCCTCATCCGGGAAGTCTTTTACCCGACGATGACTTCATGAAGACTTTAGAGGGATGTATCGATTATTACAGTAACGGGAGAATTAAGTTCCGGTTAAAAGGAAAGAGTCCGGTACAATGCCGAACTCTTTTCAAAATAGTTTCATAATTTACGGTCCGACTTCGGGGCAGTTCAAAAGTCGGGTAACCCCTTGCTGTTACTTACAGATTGAAACAGAAAGATGTGAAATTTTCTTTACCTCCTGTTCGAAAAAACTAATCATCCCGGGTTTATTGAATTTTTCTTTATAGCCTTACAGGCTGCAAGTTAAAACACCGAGACAGATGAGCCAATACGTCATCGGTTTCCGTGAGCGTCTTATAGATTGTAAGTTATCATGCCAAGGGGCCGCTTTTTGGGGCAGCCCCTTTCTATAACAGCTTGATGTTGTACCTGTCAAACTTTGGGTGATCACCTCACGTTGCACCGTGAAAGCGGTACACTCCTTTTTGAAGCACGACAGATGCGGCCGGCGGATATTCACACGGAGGCGACAAACAGCTGCCGGTTGCAGGTGTCTTACTTCTGCCCGTAAGGGAGTAGAAATTTAAATCCTTTTCCTCTCAGCATGACTTCCGACTCGCGCACTTCCTCTACATAGAGCCGGTGTATCCCTTCTTTTATTTTGCCGTGTGAAGCCGAGTAATCAAGGATATTCAGGTCGATGGAATCGCCTTGTACGGGATTCACGATGGGGGCAATCTTCATGTGAGAGCCATCGTAGGTTGTGATCCGTCCGCCGTAAGGGCGGGCGCTGTCTATGATCCATGTGCCTACTCCTTTTCTTTTCACTATCATTCTGTTATTCAACATCACGTAATATGAACTGTTGCGAGTGTCATACCATCCCGGAATCTGCAAATCTCCTTCGGGCTTCACTTTGATATGGATGGTTTTCTGCTCTTTCCCGTCTTCGGATATGGCGGTAACTTCGGCTTCTCCTTCGTATTTGGGCATTATTTCGAGCATGCCGGTAGAGCCGTCCCATTTTATATCCATTACATCTGCCGGATCGTTTTCCTGTAGTGTGACGCGTTCTCCTCCTCCCGAAATGCTTACGAACTTGCTTATGTCTTTAGGCCGGAGCCGGACGGCGGAATGGCTTATCCCCAATTCGGGGAAAGTCACGTTGATTTTCAGCCGTACACGCTTGTCGTGCGAGAGGATCGTGGCAAACGTTTCGCCCTCCAGCAATCCTTTCACCTTTAGCGTGTCCATGCTCATTTGCGCGGTGGCTATTTGCGAGTTCTCCACGTTGACGATGTATTTTCCGTTTCCCCCCGAAACGAGAAGCCTTTTTTCCGTTTGCTTATTCAGCGACAATTCGTCGACGGGGTTTTCTTTTCCTATCCGGATGTCCGGATATTCCTCTTTCCCGTCTTCGCAGGCAAAGCAGCAAATAATCGAGAAAGCGATGCACAGTGCGGTTATTATATTCTTGCTCATTGGTTTGTAAACAGTTTAATGATGTTCTTTATTCTTAAATATTTCGCACGCTCAGCTCATTATACAGAATTTCCCACTCTCGCCCTTCTCCTTCATCGATATGGATTTCCAGTTGAAAGCGTTTGTAATACCCTTCGAAAGCGGGGAATTCCAGCGTATTGTCTTTCGGCTGAACAGGCTTTCCATCGAGTTTGTAAGAGATTTTTGCATCCGGATTTGCCAAATCGTTGTAGTAGAGCTTGAGAAAACGTCCTTTGCATGTAGCATCGGCTTCGATAGTACGCAGATAGGGGATACGGTCTTCTGAATCGACTGGTCTTTCGAGGTTTTTCGTTCTGGCGGTCGTTTTCGCATATTCAGACCTTACTCCGTCTTTTACGGCACATACTTCGATATCGTACGTCTGTCCGGGAGTCAGTTTCTCTACTGTGAACGAGTTTCCGGTGATTCCGGTATATGCCTGTTTTCCATCTTTTACTTCGTAAGTGATTCCTTCTGCATTGCTTTTTTCCCACGACACTGTAATTTCACGCTGGAAACTTTGGGGGTACTTCAATCCGGGTTTTTCCGGTTTTTCTACTTCAGGCGCGCTGGAACCGCCCTCTGATTTTACCAAAGAAATATCATCGAAATAAATTTTCTCGTTTCGCCTGTACGGGAAACTTATGCTCATTGAGGCTACGTCTATATCTTCGTTTTCAGGTACCTTGACCACCTGTTCGAATTTCACCCATTTGTCTTTTTGGGTGGTGAAGCTGTAATCTGTGCTGCTTTTCCAGATTTCGTCATCGGAAAGTTTTTTGTAGAAGTTAAACATAGCATAGAATTTCAAATTATCGTGTGTGCCCTTGTGCCAAACGGTCAGTTTGTACGAAGCTCCTTTCTCCAGGTGCAATGCTCCGCCGCGCCAAGCCTCGACACTCTTGTCAATGGCTCTGATGGCCCCCCCATTGTCGAGATACGCCATGAATATATTCGTTCCGCTTCCTCCGTCCCGCTTTCCTGACACGCGCTCGGTCGCCGCTCTGTGTACCTTCCATCCTTCGGGACTCATATCAAAGTACGATCCGCTCCATGCACCTTCAAAGTCTCCGTTTTTCAATAAATTCTCTTGTGCGTTCGCTGTGGGAATCATCCATGCCCACATCATTGCGAATAATGCTATTCTGTGAATTGCTTTCATGTTTATTTTATTTTTTTATTTCCTCAGGTGACACTCCGAACCTCTCGCCTATCTGTGCTGCCAGATGGCGTAACGAGCCTTCGTCTTTTTCTTCTCCCAGCAAGCGCTCCTTGTCCCATAGTCCGCCTTCTTGCTCCAATGTCTGCAAGAGCTGCCGGGTTTCGTCGTAGGTAATGAATGGTTGCCCTTGTGCGTTTCGGGCAAACTGCGAGGCATAAATGAGTCCGTAAGCTTGCGACAGAAGTCGAAAAGCCTGTTTCGGATTTTCTTTCAGATTGGCAAAGGTGTTGGCTCCTATCAGCAGGTTCATTGCTCTGACAGCCGCCACACGCCCGAGCTCGTGCCTGATAGTATCCGCTTGCAGCTTGATTTCATCGTAGCGTGACGTTTCCATATAGATGCGTCCTCTTACAAAGCATTGAAAGATACGGCGGTGCGAATCTTTCAATGCCGGCAAGCCTTCAGACTGGGCGAGCGGCTTCCAGAAATCGTAATATCCGTAAGCCAAATCCCAGTGATGCTCCAATTCCGTATAGTTGTGTCCCGCAGACAGTCGGGTCAAGTCGTGCGCGGAGCGTACTTCCGGATTGTCCGTTACATCTTCGCTCAGGTGTACGTTGAGTATTTTGTCCAGATATATGGCGCCCATGACGGCATATCTGTAAACTTCGGCCACCGCAATTCCTTTTTCATTCACAAAGCAGATATCTTTGTCGCCTATATTGATTCCTACATATCCCGTCATTCCTTTTCGGGCTTCCGTATTCCTGTGTTCGTGCGGATTTTCCAACCCTAATCCGCCTATACGTGTCGACTCATCAAACCAACTGCCGAAATCTTTCAGGATTTTTTCTCTGTCGGCAAGATGCAGCGTAGAAGTGGCTATCTCGTTTTGCGGCTTCAAACCGTACTCTCCTTCGCGGAACATCTGCATCGCTTCGTCATAGTCCATTTTCGTGCTCATGCGTGCTTCGCTCATGTATCTCGAAAAGATTCTGTCGATAGGAGCCTTCAGAAATTTACACTCCAACGTGTTTACGCTGCTCTCTCCGTTTCTTGAGAACTTGTACGGCAGCTCCGGCAATACAGGAAGCTGGTATGCGCTTTCTACCGTTTCGTTCGTCCCTTCGGTGCAAGCTGTCACACCCGTCAGCAAGCAGAGGGGAAGTATATGTTTTAGATAATTCATTTTTCTTTTTCTTAGGGTAAAACAATGTATTCGCAATAGGGATTCCTCAGCATATTCGGCCCTTCTTCGTTCTGATATTGATTGGTGTTTAATTCGGGAATTTCGATCAACCCGTCTGTGGAGACGGCTTTAATGCTTGCTTTCACGTTGGAGTTTCTGGGTCCCACGCCTCTCACACTTAGGTATAAGGGAAACCCGGAATAGACGGTGAATGTGATTTCAAGGTCTTGTCCGTTGCGCATCACATCGATGTTTTTTCCTTCATCTCCGTCCTCATCGTTGCCTTCTTCGGTGTCATCTTCTTCTGCGGATTCTTGGTTCTTTTTGCCGCAAGTGATCGTTACCAGCTTTTTCTTTTCGTTGATGTATTTCACTTCGTAGCGGGCTGTTACCAACTGATCATCCACAAGATCTCCTTTACGGTCTATTTCATTAAACCGACATACCAGAGTTACCTTATACTGCTCTGCCCCTTCGGGCATTTCCGTGCCGGGGTATTTGTAGTTCTCCAACGCCAGATCGGGATCACACAGCTGCACGGTCAGTTCTCCGCGTTTGTTTTCCGGTTTTTCTATTTCCTTCGGCGGAAATAGCTTTTCATACTCTTCGTTTATTATGGTGTCTTCTTTCACGGTGTTGCAACTGCATACCAGTAGCGATAGACACATTGTCCATATATACTTCATGTCGCTCTTTGTTTTTTTAATTATCAGATTTATCCCAAATTTCGGCTATCACTCCGGTTGTCTCTCCGCCGGGGGCAAGATGCTTGCTTACCCAACGTCCGGTCTTGCTATAGGGGTCGAACACCTTCACGAGTTCGCAAACAAACCGGTTTCCTTCTCTGCGGAAATCGTAGAACGTGTAGTTTTTGCTGTATCGTATGCCGGGTCTGAAGGTCAGTCCGTCTGTTGTACCTACATATCCCGATCCCAGGCCTACTACCTCTTTGGGCCATCCGTGAGGCGCATAGGGGTCTTTGGCAAAAAGAAACAGGTGATAGCGTTGATAGGCTTCCTGTTCTTTTCTTTTCTTTGAGTTTTCATCTCTGCTGTCAATAATGATTCTGGTCTGCATGTCGCTGCGGAAATATATCCGGTCTGCTTTTCGGATGACCAGTTGCGGATTCTTCATCTCTTGGAAAAACAGGTTGTTGGCATATGCTTTCTGCATGTCTTCCGTCCAACTGTTTTCGCTTTTCAGTTTTGTGAATACCATATATTCGCGAGCCGGTTCTATGTATGAGGCTGTGCGGAAAACAAGGTTGCCATCGGCGTCTTTGCCGGTATAAAGAAAATCGGAAGAGGCGGCAAATTCGTTGTTTACCAAACTGTGCAGATAGTTGTGAGTGGTGAGGCTCAGTTGAGTGAATGTATTTTGCCTTATTTCAAATTCACTTATCCGGCTCTCTGTCCGGCTCTGCTCGTCATAGTCGGCTATGGTTTCTACCGTTCCGTTGTCGGCGAACTTCATGAAGAAACAGTGTCCGCCGTATCCGTATTTGTTCCGGAATTCGAACTGGGCTATCTGTTCGTTCACGTTTGTAAACAGCAGCGAGTCTGTGCGCGGGAAGTAGGTGACACACCATCCGTAGGGGGCATCTGTAAGCTCCTTCCTCAGTTCGCTGATATGTTTTGCACTCCGCTCGGAAGGAGATGAATCGAAGATATTCTCATCCTTGCAGGAGAAGCAAACCGCTATCAGAATAAGTAGTTGGAATCCTATTTTCATACTTTTTATTTTTGTTTCGTATATGCTTTTAATTGTTTTATGCTTATCATTTGGAGATAATCGAGCGAGATTTTGATTTCTTTGTTGAAGTAATCCTCCACAAACGCTTCTTTCTCCGTCAGCTCTTTGTATGCTTGGCGCGCCTCTTCATCGTAAGTTTTCTGAACTTCCGGATCCGACGGGTCGTAGTAAGGCTTTTTGGCTTCTGCCAAAGCTTTAAGCACTTCTTTAGGCGTATGCGTAAGCTTAGTGCTGATGATCTCGGCGAAATCATCTTCGGCAGAGAGGAAAGAGTGGAAAGTGAAAAAACCTCTCTTGCTGGGATAGGGCGATAGAGTAAGCAATCTGCGCCCTTGCATCTCTCCTTTGAAGACGTCGGCAATGAGTTTGGTCGATTCGATATATCTGCTTCTGCTGATGGTCAGGAACTTGTTTCTGTCGTAAGGAAACAGTTCCATCAGGTGCTTGGCAAATTGGTGATGCACGCTTCGCATCAGGATAAATACCTTGTCCTCATCTTTCGGGTCGAAATCGTTCACGTTGTACAGAAACATCTCGTTGGTCGTTGCTTCCGCATTTCCTAACAGCTCCACCCCGTTTCCGTCTATATTCTTTCCGCCATACATGTAAATCTTAACGGGATTCTTGCCCAGAAAGAACTTTTCTCCTCCCAAATCGGAAGCTGTATAGAGGTCGATCCACAACGCTTTGATAGTTTCGAGCACACTTTTTACATTAGCGGCTTCCGGCGGATAGGTGTAGCTTCCGTTCTGCGCCACGTTTTTATCCCAACGATATTCGATTTCGATACCGTAAGGACGTGTGAATGTATTTAATATCCACTCGTCGAGTTCTGTCCTATTGCGTTGTACTGCTCCCAAGTCTACTACGCTTTGGTCGGATAAGGTAGCTTCCTGTTCGCAGCCCGCTAACAGCAAGCATGTGGCAAACAGGGACAAGCTCCGCCCGATAAAATATCTGAATCTCATTCTTTTGCTTATTGTTTTCATGTTTTTAATATTCTCTGTCCATTAAATGTTCAATATATTCAACGCGGGTTAGGTTCTAATCCCCGGTTAATGGCTTCGGCAGGTATTTGCAGGAGCTTTCTCGGGTCTTCTTTTTCCAGCTGCTTATAGAACTTATACTTCGATGTACGTTTCACCGGTATATAAAAACGGCGGATATCGAACCATCTCAATCCTTCGTGGATGAACTCCTGACGCCTGAATCCTAAAATGGTTTTTACCATTGCCAATTGCTTGATACTCATCCCGTAGAACGGAGTATAAGTCTGGTAATTGTCGCTGCTTGTTTGTGTGTAGTCCGGACGGCTGCACGAAGGAGTGATTCCGAATTTGGCAGAAAGATAGATAAGCAGGTCGTTTATGGATTTGTCGTATTCTCCGATCATGGCGTATGCCTCCATCCGGTTGAGCATTACCTCATCGGTGGAGAATAAAACGTTGGTGACATACAGTCCCTTCGGTCGTATGCCTGTATAGCCCGATAACGAAAGCTCGTCGAATTTGCCGATATATTGTCCGTCGCCTATGCGTCCGTCATTATAGTTGAAAAGGAAAACCGGTTCCATATTCACTTTCCGGAAGTTGGCGCATCCGTCTACCCCATGCTGGTTGTACACTTTGTCTGCGCTTTTGCTTGTCACTCCGTACTTTTCTGTGGATATGTTGCGGGCTACCCTTGACTCTGTTGTGGAGAGTAGCAAATTGGCGGGCTCTTCAGTACTTGTGTATCGGGTATAGAGATGCTTGCGGTTGAAATAAAAATCTTTGCTGTACTTCTGCCAGTTCCGAAGAACAGGTTTGGGATCTATGCCGAGCACGTAGTCTGAATAGGCAATAACGAGTTCCCATTCTCCTTTAATCAGGTAGAAGCGGGAAGCGAAAGCGTATGCGGCTTTTTTATTGAAGTGGAATTTCGGTTTGCCGTAATAGCTGTCGTCTACCAGTGAAATACCGAGTTTCAAGTCTTTCTCGATCTTTTCGTATACTTCCTTTACGGTTCCGCGCTTGTAGTCCACCAGCGCGTACTTTTCAGGCTTTGTCAGGTAAGGTATGCCGGGTGCAGTCTCCGACTTGGATGTACCGTACGGCTCCGCCCAGATGTTGACCAGCATAAAGTGCAGATAGGCGCGAAGTAGGAATGCTTCGCCGTACAAAGCTTTCACACGGTCGGTTTTAGGATATTTGCTCAGAAGTTCCAACGCTTGGTTGGCTTGTGCGATACCCGCGTAGCATGCGTTCCAATAGTTCAGCGGAGTGTCCAGATCTTCCTGATCGTAATCTTCCCAATAATACATGGCTTCGTTCAGCCGTGAATGGATGCCGTTCACCCGCTCGCCCACATTGTCAGTACGTGTTTCCAAGAACGCGAAGTAACTGGCTTCGGGGTAAGCTCCGGCGAGCAATTCGGCTATTTTCTCTTCACTGTCTATCTTCACATCGAGCGTAGAGTCGGGGTTTGTTTCCAGATAGCCTTGGCATGCCGTGAGCAGCGTGAGTATGATACTTAAGTAAATTGTTCTTTTCATTTCAATGCGATTAAAATTCAACATGCAGCGTCATCGTATATTGTTTCGGAGTAGGCAATGAAACTCCTCCCGATTTGTAGAACTCCGGGTCTTGCCCTTTCAACTTCTTGTCCGCATAAATCAGGAACGGATTGGTTACATTTGCCTTCACACTCATTTGTCTGATCTTGAGTTGTGCAAGAAGCTTTTTGGGCAATCGGTATCCCAACGAGATGTTTTTCATGCGCACGAAACTTCCGTCTGCCACTCTGTTCTGAGAGTAATTATAAGTGTTGTAAGCCTTTTCAATGTTTTCTTTTCCGATGTTGCGAATCAAATCCTGCGAAGGAATGACGGGGATGTTCGTTTTCCACTCGTCGCCCGGATTGAGCCAGCGGTCGTAGTACTCTTTGGAAAACACATTCAGATCGGCGAACGAAGGGTCGAATGTCGGGTTAAGGCGTATCTTGTTGCCCGCTTGCATAGTGACGAAGCACGAAAGCTCCCAGTTCTTGTATTTAAATGTGTTCGATACTCCGCCTATGTAAGTAGGCTCGATAGGACCGTGGTAGATAAGGTACGATTTCGAGTACTGCGCGTCGAGGAAATCGGCTCCTGATATTTCGCTGTTCACACCTTGGTTGGAAGGGTAAAGTCCGAAATCGAAGGTAGGCAGACCGTTGTTGTTGAGTCCCTGAAAGTTGAAAGAGAACAGAGAACCCCGTGGGAATCCGAGGATATTGCCGCGTCCGGTTCCCGCCACCATATCGAACGTATTCGGCATATTCAGCAGGCGAGTGATCTTCTGCTTCATGCCGCTCACGGTGAAAGCCGTAGTCCAGCTGAAATTGCCGGTTACGATATTCTTGGTTTGCAGCGCCAATTCCACTCCTCGTGTGCGCATGTCTCCAAAGTTTGCGTACTTGTAATACTGTCCGCCCACACCGGAGGTACGGATGAGGTCTATCAGGTCGAATGAGTTTCGCTGGTAGACATCGAATGTTGCGCTTATGCGGTTGTTGAACAGCCCGAGTTCCAAACCGAGATTCAGCTCATACATTTTCTCCCATGTCAGGTCTCGGTTCTCAAGATGCAGGATGCGCAACGCATTCTCGCGGTCTTTCAGCAGTGTACGGTTGATGATGAGATGCTTGAACACAGCTGTGGAGTTTATCGCCTGTTCGTTCATTTTGGCCGTCAGTCCGTAGCTGGCACGCAGGGCGAGCTTGGAAACGGCAGGATACTTTTTCATGAACTTCTCTTGATCCATGTTCCACTTTGCTCCGATATTCCAAGTAGGCAACCAGCGCGAACGGCTGTATTTGCCTGCCGTATTCGACCCTTCATAGTTGAATACGCCGTTGAAAACGTATTTGCCCGCATATCCGTAGGTGGCGCTGGCGGAGAGGGTCACCCCTCTTTCGTAGCGTTCGGTAAGCGAGAAATAAGTGTTTCCTTCGTTAGTGAGTTTATCGAAAATCAAAGGATTGGTGAACACCTGATTCCCTCTGTCGTATTGTATCCCATAACCTTGGAAAGGGTTGATGCTGCGGTCGGCATAGCGTATTTCGGTAAATCCGAAAGCGCGTATGTCGTGCTCACCCATCTGTTTGTTGTAGTCGAGCGCAAAGCGTCCCAAATAGCTGCGCAGAGAAGTCTCGGTCTTATTGAACATGCCTCCGTGAGTCAGCGCCACTTGCGGCAGTTGCAAGGGGTTGTCTTTATTCTTCAACAAATAGATATTCTCTTGCGCCACGTAGGGAGTTTCGTTGGCGCGGAAAGCCTGTATCACATTCGATTGTTCGGTGATGAAGTGCGAACTTTTGGTAACCGCATGACGTACCGACGCCAATCCTTTGGCTTCGATGTTGTCGTTGAGTCTGTATGAAAGTTCGCCTTGCAGTTTGAAGTCGAGCACTTCGGTTTTCAGGTAATTGTTGTCAAACTCGTTCAGGATATTGAACGGAGCCCAGTTATTGCGGTAGTATTCCGGTTCGCCGTTAGCATTGCGGGGGCGCAAGGTACGGCTTGTTCCCAAAGCATAGGCAAAGGGATTGATGTCGAAGTCGCGTTCGAACGTTCCGATCACCGTATTCTTTCGCTGAGAAATCGTACCCGGAGAGTTTTGGTTACGCAAGTTCCCTTGTGCGGATATGGTAGCCTTTATCTTGTCCTCATTCCAGTAGAAAGAGTTTTTTATGTTGGCGGTGATGCGTTTTACATTATCGGCAAGCGTCCATCCCCTGTCGTCGTAGAAACCGATGGAGGCATACATGGTCGAATTCTCTCCTCCTCCGGAGAAGGTTACGGTGTGCGTATGGATGGGGTTGTATGTAAACACCTCCTTGAACCAGTTGGTGTTGGCATATTCCCGCTCGCGCATGAACGCGCGCTTGGCTTCGTCCGTGTTTTCCAGATAATATCGTCCGGTAGACGGATCGACGGTTCCGAGAGCCTTATACATCTGGTGGTAAATACCGCTGCGGCGCCCGTATAATGTGTTTTGCACAGAAAAGTATCCCTTCCTGTTCATCTCCTGATAGATGGACATGCTCTCTTGCGAATTGAGCAGATCGAAGTCCGTATACGAAGGGATGGACCGCATACTCAACTCGTATGAGTAAGAAAATCTGTTCGACGTGTTTCTTTTACCTGCGCGGGTAGTGATTACGATTACCCCGTTCAGGGCTCTGGCTCCGTAAATAGATGTGGCGGAAGCGTCTTTCAATACTTGTATGTCTTCGATGTCCGAAGCGTTGAGTCCGGCAACGGCGGAGCTGATGAGCGTCACGGCATCGCCCGAAGCCAATTGGTCGAGCGTGAGCGACACTAAGTCTTCGTACACAGCTCCGTCGATAACCCACAGAGGTTGCACGTTTCCCATGATGGAAGCGCCGCCGCGTATGTTGATGCGGGGAGCCGATCCGAAACTGCCGGTGACGTTTTGTATCGACAGTCCCGCCACACGCCCTTCGAGCATGCGCGATACGTCCGCCACACCGTCGAGCTTGATGTCGTCCAGCTTCACCGAAGCGGCCGCTCCCGTAAATACCCGGTTCTTTATGTTCTGATAGCCGGTCACTACCACTCCTTCTATCTCCTGCACGTTGTCCTGAAGCGTGATGTTCATGACGGTGGAGGTGATTTTCACTTTCCGGGTTTTCATTCCCACGAAGCTCACTTCCAACGTTTGTCCTTTGCGGGCCTTGAGTGTGAACCGTCCGTCGCCGTCTGCGATGACTCCCTTTGCCGTGCCCGCCACCATGGCTGTGGCGCCCGGCAGAGGCTCTCCGGAAGCAGAGCGCACTGTGCCTTTTATTTTCATTAGTTCCTGTGCCGGACAAACCTGAGAGAAGATTGCCGTGAACAGGATGCTGATTACTAATTTTATAACCGATGATACATTCATTGCCTTATCTTGTTATATTTCTTCTTTTTTATATATGATTGCACGTATTTGTTCAGAACCGGACGTTAGCTCCTGCGTAGATGCCGAAAGGATGTCCTGCCCTCAACCCTGCCGGATGGCGTGAAGTGAGATAGACCTTATTGGTCAGGTTCACGGCGTTTACTTTTACCGTCAGGTATTTGTTTACATATACGCTGGCCGATGCGTCCAGCACGAGGTGCGCAGGCACTTTCTCTCTTTCGGCGATTGTCCCCTGTCCGGGAGATGTGCGCATATCGCTATTGTAGCGTGCTCCTATGTTTGCGTCGAACCATTTGTGCTCTATTCCCACCTGCATGTTCAGCGCGTGTTTGAAGATGTAGGGAATTTCGTCTCCTTTCATCACGTTGCCCCATGAATGGCTCGAGAACGAGTTTCTCATCTCCGTATCGGTATAAGTATATGATACTTGCAGGGGCATGCGCACTCTCCACGCTTCGGGCAGGGGTTGGTATTGCATAAGGAACTCCACGCCTTTTACGCGGGCTTCGCCCACATTAAACTGTTCGAGCGTTCCCAATCCGCCCGAGGCGGCGAGGTCGCTTCCAAGCATATTGCTGTAATTGTTGTAGAAGCCGATCAGCTCTGTTTTGAAGTTACCGGCGGAAACGCGTGTTCCCAATTCCATATTCACACTGCTTTCGGGTTTTTGATACAACTCCGCGCTCGGCGGTGCGAATCCTTTGTGAACTCCGAAGAATACCGACGCTTCGGGAACGAGCTGATAGTTTACTCCCACGCCGGGAATCCAAACGCGCGCATGGTTGGGCGTTTCGATGCGAACCTTTCCCGTACGCTCCAAATCTGCTTTCGTATAGTCTTTTTTCAGCAGGTCGATGTCTTCGTAGCGCAACCCGGCAGTGATAGTCCATGAGTTGTATCTTAATTTGGCGAGCAGGTAGCTTGCCAGTGCGTCCGCCGATGTGACGCGGTTGGCATTCGTCCCGTGAATGCCTTCCCTGAACAGCACCATCTTCTTGTTCTTCATGGAGTAAGCATCATCCCATTGGAAGCGGTCTTCCTCGTCGTGATGATAACGCAGTCCGAACTCTATATCGAAGAAGAACTCATTCAGGTTGAAGCGGTATTCCGCTTTGGTTTGTATCCCTCTGGCACGATATGTCCTGTTGTTGGCTCTTACCAGCAGCGCTTCGCCTTCGCGGTCGGTTTTGCCCGTCAGTATGTCGAAGTAACGGATGTTTGTTTCCGGATCGATGAGCACATCGGCAATAGACCTCTTCTCTTTAGAAGTGATTCCCGCCCGTACGTCGTTCAGTTTGTACCAGTTGCGGTGGAAGCGGTTGTAATATGCGTTGGTGGTTACTTTCAGTTTGTTGGAGAAGTTGAGCAGGTAAGTGGCTACCCATTGCCGGTGATTGGTTTTCATCTCGTCCATCTGCGAGCCTGCATAGCGGAGGAAAGGAGTTTGCTTGAAATCCTTTTCGGAAAGCCCCACATACGTTTCGTCCGAGTTCTCGCCCGCGTATCCGAACTTCAGTTCCAGTGCATGGTTTACACCCGTGCCTTTGTCGGTTTTCACCATTACTTTGGCTATGAGGTCGTCTCTGGTGAATCCTTTGACGGGATGGTCTTCGTATTTCTTGAATCCGTCCGACTGATAGCGCAGGTATTCCACCGCAAAGCCGAAGTGCTTCCACATGTTTCCGATGTGCGTATGCGACTTGAACGTGTTCTTGCTTCCGTAAGAGAGGTTCGCCTTGCCCGAGAAAGCATTCGGTATGGGAGTCGATACCATGTTGATGGCTCCTCCTGTGGTGAACGGACCATACTGCACCTGGCTGCTTCCTTTCAGCACTTCGACGGCTTCCATACGGGCGGCGTTGGGGAAATAATACGCCGCCGGAGCCGAATAAGGTGCGGGAGCGGCCAGTATCCCGTCTTCCATGATGGAGATGCGTTCGCTTCGTTCGGCTTTCGTACCGCGCAAGCTGATGTTGGGGCGCAGCCCGAAACCGTCTTCTTCGTACATGTTTACTCCCGGAACCGCCTTTAGCATACGATTGATGTCGGTGTATCCGAATTTCTTCATCTCTTCGGGCGAGATGTAATAGGCCGAACCCGTACGGTTTCTGGCTTTAAATTTACTCCCGAGTATTTGTCGGGACGAAACTACCACCTCTTGCAGCTGGTAGACGGAGTCGTTCTTTATTTCCGGTTCTTGCTTTTGGATTTGCGAATGAGCTTCCGCGTATCCAGAAAGAAGAAGAAGAAGTAACAACTGTCTTTTACTTATTATCATTGTATATGTCTGAATAGTGTCGGAGTTTGTTTGAAAATATTCGTTTTTACCTTATTGATTTCTCGAAAAGTTCTAACGACTCCTTCATTTGATAAATAAAGATATTGTAGCTGATTATTAATATTTTATAGGAATTAACCTATCCCATCCGCTTAATAGGAGTGGTTATTTTTAATTACGCTGCAAAGATATGCACATCGGATTTGCGGTACAATCGCTATATTCAGGTATTAATGAGGGCTAAAATACCTTTTTTTTAGTATATGAGTTGTCTGTACACTTTGAAGACCGGAGCCAACCTCGCTTACAAATTAAGGTGACAAAAGGCGGATTAAAAACGTTCAACCACAATTAAAGAGGCTAAGCTATATAGCTAAAAACATTCGGCTATATGGTTTTAGTTAGTTTCCCTTCGTTGAAACAAAAGTTTCCCGCTGGGGAAACTTTATTTTCCCAATTGGGAAACTTTTGTTTCCCCGGTGGGAAACTATTTTGACCTCAGTTAGCTATAAAAAGCTTTATAGATAAGTATCGCAGAATCTTTTATGCATATTTTTGCATTTCTTTGCCGGAAAGAATATATTTGTAGTCATGTTAAACATAAATCTGCGTACTATATGATTACAAGTCAGTTGCTTCGCCCTGAAAGCATTGTTGTAGTAGGGGCATCCAATAACGTGCATAAACCCGGAGGCGCCATTTTGAGAAATTTAATAAGCGGTGGCTTTCGGGGAGCGCTCAGAGCGGTGAATCCTAAGGAGAAAGAGGTGCAGGGAGTTACGGCTTTTGCAGATGTGAAAGACGTGCCTGATACCGAATTGGCTATTCTGGCTATCCCGGCGGCTATGTGTCCGGAAGCTGTGGAGGTGCTGGCCAACGAGAAAAAGACAAAGGCGTTTATCGTACTTTCTGCCGGATTCGGCGAAGAGACGCACGAAGGGGCGTTGCTCGAACAGCAGATTCTGGATACGGTGAACCGTCACAAAGCTTCGCTTATCGGGCCCAACTGTATCGGACTGCTCAATACTTGGCATCACAGTGTGTTCAGCCAACCCATTCCGAATCTTGATCCCAAAGGAGTGGACTTGATTTCCAGCTCCGGCGCAACAGCTGTCTTTATATTAGAGAGCGCCGTCACAAAGGGATTGCAGTTTAATTCCGTATGGTCGGTAGGAAACGGCAAGCAGATCGGTGTGGAGGATGTACTGCAATTTATGGACGAACATTTCGACGCGGAAAAAGATTCACACATCAAGCTATTGTATATCGAAAACATCAAAGACCCCGATAGACTTTTATTTCATGCATCATCACTCATACGCAAGGGATGCAAAATAGCCGCCATCAAGGCGGGAAGTTCCGAAAGCGGGAGCCGTGCGGCTTCTTCGCATACGGGAGCCATAGCCAGCTCAGATTCGGCGGTGGAAGCTCTTTTCCGTAAAGCGGGAATCGTGCGCTGTTTTTCACGCGAGGAGCTTACTACGGTAGGTTGCGTATTTACGTTGCCCGATTTGAAAGGAAAGAATTTCGCCATCATCACTCATGCCGGAGGTCCGGGCGTGATGTTGACAGACGCGTTGAGCAAGGGTGGGCTGAATGTACCCAAACTGGAAGGCGAAGAAGCGGAAGATTTGAAAGCACAGTTGTTTCCCGGCGCTTCGGTAGGCAATCCGATCGACGTGCTCGCCACCGGCACTCCCGAACACTTGCGCCTTTGCCTTGATTTCTGCGAAAGCAAGTTTCACAATATAGATGCCATGATGGCTATTTTCGGCACACCGGGACTGGTGACTATGTTCGAGATGTACGACGTGCTGCATGAGAAGATGCAAACCTGCCGCAAACCGATCTTCCCCATCTTGCCCTCTGTCAATACCGCCGGTGCTGAAGTAGCCGAATTTCTTGCCAAAGGGCATGTGAATTTCGCCGATGAAGTAACGTTGGGCACAGCTCTCTCGCGCATCATGAACGTTCCTCGTCCTGCCGCTTCGGAGATCGAATTGCTGGGCGTAGACATTCCCCGCATCCGGCGAATCATCGACTCCATCCCCGAAAACGGATACATTGAGCCTCATTACGTGCAGGCATTACTGCACGCTGCCGGCATTCCGCTGGTCGATGAGTTTGTTTCGGACAATAAAGAAGAAGTTATCGCTTTCGCACGCCGTTGCGGATTCCCCGTAGTAGCGAAAGTGGTGGGTCCGGTACATAAATCGGATGTAGGCGGAGTGGTGCTCAACATCAAAGGAGAGCAACATCTGGCTCTCGAATTCGACCGCATGATGCAGATTCCCGCTGCGAAAGCCGTCATGGTGCAGCCTATGCTCAAAGGAACGGAACTGTTTATCGGCGCCAAATACGAAGAAAAGTTCGGGCATGTGGTGCTCTGCGGATTGGGCGGCATCTTTGTCGAAGTATTGAAAGACGTCTCTTCCGGCCTTGCTCCTCTTTCTTATCCCGAAGCCTATTCGATGATACGCTCCTTGCGCGCGTACAAAATCATTCAGGGCACGCGCGGACAAAAAGGTGTGAACGAAGACAAGTTTGCTGAGATCATCGTCCGCCTGTCTACACTGCTCCGGTTTGCCACAGAGATTAAGGAAATGGACATCAATCCGCTGCTCGCCACCGAGAAGTGGGTGATAGCTGTGGATGCCCGCATCCGGATAGAGAAAAAGGCGGAATGAGGATATCCGGGGTGATCAATTTTATCCGGACTGCAAGGTTGTTTGCAGCTCAGTAAACTAAAAAAGTGAGGGCGAGTTCTAATCTCACCCTCACTTGCTTTTATATGCTCTAATCAATCTTTAATAAAGACTTTCAAAAGAAACGCGGTAATTTTGTCGACGAGAAAACATGCTATTGGACTATCAACCCGTGTTAGTTCTATTTCCAGCATTTCAATTGTTTTGCCAAATTCCCTATTTCTTCCGAAAGATCTTTTTACTTAAGCGCCACAGCAAATATATCCTTTTCTTTCTTTTCCGTCTTTACTTGTATAAATGAATGTTGCCCAGATTTTTCCATCACTGTTTTTCAATACTTTAAATGATTTTGCAGTAGTAGTGATGAGTGAAGAATATGGATCTAACCCATAAACATAAATCCTAATATTACTTTTTTCACCTACTTCCTTATCTTCCAATTCCATAAAAACAATGCCTTTTCTAGGGCTTCTCTGCTTAAACCCTAATTGTTTTGGAGATTGTATAACTTCCATATCCGAAACAGAGATGGAACTACCATCAATTACTAAACGCTCTTTATCGTCAGACATGATTTTCTCATCCAACGAAAAGGCCTTTTCAGCCGCTCCTTCTTCCGATGCTTTCAGAATAACGGTAATCTCTTCCTCCTGATTGTTCTCCTTGTCTTCAACAGCTACTGTCGCTTCAATCTCTTCCTCCTGGGGAATTCCGGTGATAAGAAGTACGCCGTTCGATTCGGTAACTTCTATCCCGTCATAATCCGAATAGGCTTCATAATTTCCGCTGCCTGATAGAATTTTGACTTCCACGCTCTTCGGTTCTCCTTTTTTACCGGAAATTGTTACCATGTTTGTTTCCAATTTCAACTTAATAAGCTCTTTGTCGATTGTTTTATCGCAGAAGTAGCCATAATGTATCACCCCGTCTTTTTTATAGCTGAAGATAGCCCAGATATTTTCTCCGTCATTTTGAATGATTTCTAAATCGACAGCCTCTTCAGTCGGATTATAGTACATACTATATGCATAAATCGCTTCTGTTTTCTTTCCGACACTCAAATCTCCTTTGAATGAAATCTGCAGGCTGTATATCGAATAGTATGTCCATCCATATGAATATTGTCCGTCTTCCAATTTTCTGACAGGTGTGCTATTATCCCTATCCTTGCTTTCACCGTCAAAGAAATAACGCCGTTTGCTGTCCGCTTTTATTTCAGCAAGAAACTCTTCGGGGAAAGGATTTGTAGTGACCGCTACTTTCACCGGGAGGGAAGCAGTGAAACCTGCTTTGTCTTTTATGGTAACAGAGCCGGAGAAAGATTCCTCTTTCGCTATCGCTTCGATGGTTATCTCTCCCTCTCCTGTGACATTGACTTTTATATCCCGGTTGTCGGATTCGGCTTTGTAACCGCCGTTCCCTTCGGAGATATTTACTTTTATCAACTTGCGGTGTCCTGCCAATATTTTCATTTCAACTTCTTCTTGGCTGAACTTTATTTTATCGGTAAGATATACGCTGACGGGAAACTTCAGATACTTGGAGTTCTTATCGGACAAAACCAATGCCGCCTCCCCGATCGCTTTTCCTTCCAGAGAAACTTTGTTGTCGATAATTTCGGCTGTAACAACATCTTCGTTGGTAGAAAAAACGTTGTATTCTCCACCGCCTTCCAAGATGTCGATACTGACTTTATTGTCCGTACCGATCTTGACTTTTATGGGATCTTCTTTTATTTTCAGTTCGGGCAACGGAGAGGCAATCTCTTTTCTTTCTTTCTCATTTTCATCGGAACACCCGGCTATACCGAATGAAAACAGCATAATACATGAAATAGACAGATATTTATATAGTTTCATAACTTCCTGTTTTTACTAAATTATTACTTCCAATCTTTCGGATATTTCTTCCCGTCGAACACGAGTTCGTCGTCGTAAAAGGCTCGTGCTATGCGTTGCATAGATGTCAATTGCCCATATTCGAAATTCCAGCGATTGGGGTCCATCGCAAAAATCATATGTGAACCGTATCCGTTTTTTCTCATCTGTACTAACTGGCTTTCGTATGCCCAATATCCCCGGCTATACTCCTGAGAGTGGAGCCCCATATTCATTTTAGGCATACCCGGAAAGTAACGACCTAAATCGGAAGATCCGCCATAATCATGCAACGCATAGTCTACAAATTCACCCGACTGTTTGCCATCTACTGCCGGTAGCCCATAAGTTGTACTGTACGCATAAGCAATGACCCACCTGTCCGGCTGTGCCATTTTAACCTCGTAACATAGGCGTGCGGCAGCTTCTTGCGATGGAAATACGAATCCCGGCGTAATGTTTTGAGTCTCGTATTTTGAATACTCGTCGTCTACAAAGATTCCGTCCAGATTATAGGCGTCGCACATGGCTTTTACTTCTTGTGCGAAAGCTTTTGCCGTTTCGTCTGCCAAATTGGCGATACCCGAACGGTCGTGATTGCCCAAGATTCCGAGTATTACTTTCATCCCTCTGTCTTGTAACGGTTTCAGATAATGTTCGCGTTTGTCGAGAATCGCCTGTACGTTCTCATTATTATATATGTATACGCGCCCTGTCTTTTCGTCATAATTGATGTTGGCAGAAAAGATTATCAATACGTCGATCAACGGTTTCCCGCTTTTCTTTAGCGTAAAGCTCAGATTATTCAGCGGATTCGTATCGTTCACCTCCATGCAGCTGAATACCTTTATGCCGCTCTCTTTTTGGCAGTCGGGCAATCCGGTCAGATCTTTTACAAAGATCAGCCTTGTTTCATCTTCTTTGGCTAACTTGAAGTTACCTGAAGTTACTTTCATGCGTAAGGGAATTACATAGCTTTTATCCGTAGAAAGCGTTCCGTCAGAGGTAAAAGAGATTTTCAATCCCGACGATTTCATTTCTCCGGCATTCAGCGTGATAATACCTTCTTTATCGAAAGTGACATGTTGTTCCGGAAAGGCTTCATAATCGGAATTATTATTTGCATTATACGTATCTAATACAGATTTGTCATAAGTGGCGGTAACACTACTGTTAGCCGAGGACTTTTTAGGAACATTCACAAACAGTTCGGTGCTCCCTTCGTTACGAAATTCTGTAACAGTAAACATGCGTTTACCGTTTATATCGTTGATAAACGCTAATTCTTCACTACTGACAGTATAGTTTCCTTCATCTACTTGGCCTATTTTTATATCGTCATTCGTACAAGCGGCCAAACAGGCGGTCAAAACGAATGCCATCAGCCAATATTGCGGTTTGATAAACTTGATTCTTTTCATTTTCCGTATTTTAAAGTAATTTGAAAAAGTTATTTGGCAGGCAACTCTATGGCTTTCCAAGTCAAAGGTTTGGATGATGCGATATTATTTCCATTGTTAGTATGGTCTTTGACAACAATACCGGCCCCTTCGTCGAATTTCCAATAAGCCACCAATCCTTCCGCTTCGGGAGATACGGTATAGAAATGGTTTTTGGCTTGTATCTCTTCCTGTGTCAGTATGCGGTTCCATACTCTGCACTCGCAGATGTCTCCATCCAGAAAACGTCCGTCCTCATATGAATATCCGATCCAGAAAGAGCTATTCCCCCAATTTACTGTACCGCTGTAAGGAGAAGGTTGACTTCCGCCTTTTTTGACTCCGTTTATGTATAGCTCTACCGAGCGGTTTGACGAATCGAAGGTCAAGGCCACATGCGTCCATTCGTTTGTGTTTACAGTCCAACTGGGATCAGTCACATTTCCGCTCGAAGTAGCCAATTGGATTTGGTTATCGGGTAAGCCGGCGTCGCCGATGCGGATAAGGAATCGTCCTTCGATACCCATGATAGTGCTGATGAGTTTGCCGAACTTATCGACACGTATGAGTGCTTCGGCTGTTATCGTGCTCAGGTTGTTCAGAGCGTCTTTGCTCCCCGAAGAAGAAAGGCTTAGTTTGTTGTTTTTAATATTGGCTACCACATTAATAAGAGCAGCTCCTTTAATGACGAAATATCGAGTTCGCGCGCTTGATAACACATCTAAGTTGGTGCTGCTGATGGTTACAGGCAATACATACAACAAGTCTCGGTTCAATGTGGAGAGCTCTTTGAAATGCACAATGACATCATTTCCTTTGACGCCTCCTATTGCAATAGTCGACTTTGGCTGTTCTATCTCATAACATGCTTCAGGCAGGGCGACTGCTTTGTCATTGAACATCCGATTGTATTGGTCTACCAATGAAAGATCGGCTTTGTAAACAACTTCAATATTTGTTTGCTCGCGTTGAGCGATAGCTGTCTGAATAATTCCCCTACCGGTATCGTCTCCTTTCAACAACAACGTTTCTACCGTCTCATTGCTGATAAAAACTTTATTATCGAAGTTTTCCATGTCTTTTTGGCATCCTGCTCCGATTAAGCAACACAGCGCAAAAACAAATGATAAGCGTAGTGAATAACTTCTATTTTTTTTCATGTTTATTCTCTTTTTCATTTTACGGGTGGATTAATGCTTGATATGATTGATCTCGTATAATGGTAAGTTCTGGTTGGCTCATAATAGTCGGTAGACACATTGTATACGCCCACTCCGGCTACTTCAATTCCGTTATGTGCCATCGGCGCCCAGTTTGCCAAGCCTTGCATGGCTAACTCTCCATTGGCGAAATAACCGTATAATTTATTGGGGTCATTTAATGAAGTAGCTGATACAACCATTCCGAGACGGCTTTGAGGTACGCCTTCCACTGCGGCTAACGACAAATGGTAAGTAAGCATGTTTTCATTCGTTGCATTCTTGCCTGATACCATTACCATTTTGCACTTCTCAAGAAATGTTTTGTCGATCAGGTTTTGAGGCTTTCCTTCAAATACTACGCTTTTTTCAGGATTTCTTTTCTGCCAATCGGCTGCAATCCCCATAAAGATCCGTTCGTTTTTCGTGTATTCGGTTCTCTCCGGTTCGCGCATGTGGAGCATCGACTTTCCTGAGTATTCGATACAGATGCCGTCGTACTCGTACTTTTTGGCAAGAGATAACGCATGTTGCAGAGAATCTACCAGAAAGTCCTCAAACAGAGCGGCGACAGGCTCTTCGTCCGTAGCTTTCTCTAATTTGGCATTATAAAAAGCTTTAATGGCATCGAAGCTGATGGTGTAAATCACTTCCATCCCTTTTTGGCTGCGAATCTCATTCATCTCCTGTAATTCCCAATCTGCTAACTGATCGGGATGAATCAACGAAACCACATCGATGCTGTCGGGCAATGTAGTCAGATGATGCGCTCTTGTACGCGGTGTTTTCTCGCTATTGTCGAACCATACATACACTTGCTTGTGTTCTGACTTTTTGTAAGCGCGCAAATTCTCCAGATACTTTGCATATAGTTCCGGATTTTGCGCGGTGATATCAGGTTCTTTTATATCTATGCTTTCCATCTCCGTCCATTCGCTGCAAGAAAAGAGTGCCGTAGATATAATGAGGAAAAAGGTGAATACTATTTTCTTATCCATAATATTAAAATTTTTATTCGGTTTATTTATTCGGTTTGGCATCCCACCAAACTTTGGTTGCCATATTGTCCGGGCCGTTCAAATGTTTCGATACGGCTTCGATTACATATTTGCCTCCTTCTTTTGTATATTCTTCCTGCGGATAAGGAATACGCCCCGGTCCTTTTGAAGAATCTACAATGCCTCCGCTTTTGTTTCCGGCTTCGGAAGCGGGAATGAGGTGAGGATATCCCGTACGGCGATAGTCTGCCCATGCTTCATTACCTAACATCCAGTTAGCAATCCATTTTTGAATGATGATTCGCTCTTGCTTCTCTTCTACGGAGGCATCCTCTTTCCATTTGATGGTGAGAGAAGATAAAGCGGTCAGATAGTTGTTGGTTCCGACAGGATCTTTGTATGTGTCCGGAACCGAGCTTTCGTCTGCAAGGTATGCTTCAGCTCCTTCTGCACCCCATTGTTCGAAAGAAAGGCGTATGCCCTGATTGTAAAACTCTTCAGCCGTGCCGCCCATATCGAATCCGAACACGGCTGTGGCTTCCGCACGTAAGAAAGCTATCTCCGCCGCATTCATCCACATGATGGGATCGTTCGGCTTTACGCCTACTCCCGAGTATTTGTATCCCGCCGCATTGAGCGATGGAACCTCGATACCTCTGCGGAGACCGATATACTCTATTCCTTCCCATTGCGATTTATTGAAATACTTCTCGCGGCGCGCGTCTTTGTATCCGTTCATATAGCAGATAATATCTGCGGCTGCATGCGTATCTCCTCCCGTGGTGCTTTGAGCCGGCGAATTGTACCGCGTAGCCGTGTAAATAGGGTTTTCCGAAGATTTGAAATAATCCCATTGTGCATTGTCCGCATTCGAAGTAATCAATCCGGCTTTGCTTTTTATTGCTTCTTCCGCCATTTGGCGAGCCTTCTCACGGTCGGCATATACAATTCGCATTGCCAAGCGCAACTTCAGTGAATTGGCAAACCTTGCCCATTGGTGCGGGTTACCTCCATATATGAGGTCGGCAGATAAGGTGTATTGCGCGTTTTCCAACGCTTTGACAGCTTCGTCTAACTCTGTGAAAAATTGGTTATACACCTCTTGCTGAGAATTGTATGGCGCGGAGATTTCACCCGAAGAACCTATTTCGGAATAAGGAATAGGTCCATAGGCATCCGTCACACGATGCATTGCCGCTACCTTGATTATTTTTGCAATGGCAAGAGGGACAGGATTACCCGTTGTTTCAGAATGGCGAGCAACAATACCCAGATTGGTAAATAAAGTCGGCATGATATGATCGCTGTGCATGAAAACGTTTGTCCAATCGTTTGTCGGATTATAGTTGGCGATGGTTATATTGTTCCAGCCGTCTTTTGACGGAGCGAAATAACCGCCCAGAGGTCCACCGAGCAAACAATCGGTAAATTGTGCGGTGTTTACATCGGCCGAAATAACTGTTCCGGTTAAGTTCGCTATTGCGGAGCCCAACAAATAATCGTCGGCAGACAAGTCGTTCGGTTGGTAAGGATTCGAGTTTATCTCCTGATAGCTTCCGGTACAAGCCGTTGCAGCGCATACCATCAAGCCCAAAGATAATTTATTGATTATATTTTTCATAAAGGGTGTGTTTACTGTTAAAACTTAAGATTCAAGCTAAGGCCGATACTGCGTAAAGAAGGCATCATGAAATAGTCGATACCGTCGTAGAAGTTTCCGGTTGTAGCTACATTCTGCGGGTCGAACGGCGCTTTGTTGTAAATCATCCAAAGGTTGCGCCCTACCAGTGAGCAAGTGATATCGCAGATATTTCCCAGTTTCTTTCGTGGAATAGTGTATCCCACACTTGCTTCCTGCAAACGCACATTGGTTGCGGAATAGGTGTAATATTGCGGAATGGAAGTCCCTCCTCCGATGGTGGTGTACCAAGTTTCGGGATTCACATAATCTCCTTTATTCACTATTACGTATCCCTTGTCGCGTGCGGCAGCAGACGCTTCGGAAACACCGAAGTTATCCAGAACAGCCTGTGTACGAGAGAACACGATACCTCCCAAACGTGCCGATATGAGAAAACCGAAATGGAAGTTGTTCCAGTTAAAGTTGTTTCTCCATGCCATGTTCGCTTTGGGAAGCACACTGCCCAGCTTGATGTAATTCTTTTCTTCGGTGATGGGCGATGTTGTTATCTTATTGTCGGGAGTGATGTAAATTGCTCCGTTGCTATCCCGTTTCAGGTCGACACGAGAATAAAGGTCGCCCATTGTCCCTCCTTTTTTCAACAGGAAGCGTGCTCCGCCCAGTCCGTTCATGTCAAGCGTGGAAATGGAGAATTCCTTACCTGTGTCCGGATTGATGGCATTGTCTGCCAATACCAGAATCTTGTTTTTGTTTGTAGAGAATGTATATCCGCTATTCCACGTAAACTTGTTCCATGTTTTGTGGAAATTCAGCGATAGCTCCACTCCGCGGTTGCGTATAGAGCCGGTTTGGATGTAAATCTTAGAATAAGCTCCGCCCCCTATTTTAGGATCGAACGTCTGGTTTTTGGTGGTTGCCGAATAATACGTCGCATCAAGATCGAAGTATTTCAGGAAGCGTACGGTCAATCCCAGCTCGTATGAATCTGTCCGTTCCGGCTTCAGGTTGTAGACCGGATAAACCGTGTTGTTGCTCCACGAGTAAAGCTTTTGATGCCATTCGTAGCTCGGATTGGCGATGAAACGCATAAAGGGAGAACCTACCGACGCGTACGAACCGCGCATTTTTATATAAGGAAGATCGGCAGGCATATTGGGTATTATTTCGGACAGAATCACAGACAGACCGACGGATGGATAGAAGAAAGACTTGTTTACCGACTTCGGACCTGCCAGTTGAGACGGCCAGTCGTTACGTCCTGTAAGCGTGAGGTAATACGTGCTTTTGTATCCTATCTCGGCAGAACCGAACACCGATTGGCTCTGCTCGCGCCATCCGTCTTGATTGCGCGCCGTTTTGCTCGGGCTTAAATGTTGAACGGCGAAGAAGTTTGTCAATCCTTGCTTTTCGCCGGGAATCGATCCGTCGGCAATCGGTCCTCCTATTCCCAAGAGGTCCGTCCTCATGTCGGAGAATGAAGTTCCCAAATTGGCTTGCAGATTCCAATCGTTGCCAAAAGATTTGTTGATGCTCAACAGAGCATCTGCGTATATCTGTTTATCTTTTGTGCGATTGATTCCGTAGAATCCGCGCTTCGAGCCTTCGGTAAGCTGGTCGTTGGTGGTGGCGTAATATTTCTCAGTATAATCGTTGATGGAGTTATCCAGACGGACTCTTCCCGATACGCTCAGCCAATCCAATATCTGATAGTGCAGGTTGGCATTTATCATGTAGCGGTCTTTGCTGTTTTCGCGCAAATTACGGTAGTTCACCCAGTAAGGGTTCTGCATGGTAAGTCCTCCATCGCCCACAGGCCAATATTGCGTATCGATTTTGCGCGACTCATCGTAGCGCTTGTACATGCGCGCCGCTTCCCAGTCATTGCCTCTCGGAAACAGATATGCGCCTACCAAGGGGTTTCCGTATTCTCCCTGATTGATCATGTTCCGGTCTCTTTGATAAACATATCCTGCGCCTAAGTCCAACGTCATCTTATCGTTGAGGAACTTGGTGGTATTGCGGAAAGTAAAGTTATAACGATCGTATTTGTTGTTGGGAATAATGCCGTTTGAGTTGACAGCGGCTGCCGACAGATAAGTCTGGTTCTTGTCTGTTCCTGTCGACAACGAGATGCTTTCCGTTGCGGTAACTCCGGTTTTCAGATAGTCGTCTGCCGGGCTGTACCCATAATAGTTCGAGCTGTTCAACGCTCTTCCCCAGCTACGGTCTAAAACATTCGCCTGAGAGTTCAGGCTGCCTGTTCCGTACCGGTTTTGGAATTTAGGCAATACAAAGGCGTCCATCACCTCCGTAGTGCTGTTCACGGTAATCTGCACGCGTCCTTCCTTACCTTTTTTAGTGGTAATAACGATGGCGCCATTGGCCGCTGCCGATCCGTAAAGAGCAGCCGCCGCCGCACCGGTCAGTACCGACATCGATTCGATGTCTTCGGGATTGATATCGGCTATCGGCTCTGTGGTCCCCTTCGCGTCGAACTCCATGCCTCCCGTTTTTGTTTGGGGGAACATGGGCACGCCGTCTATGACGTAAAGAGCGTTTGACGACTGAGTGATGGATTTCGTTCCGCGCATGACTACTTTGGAGGCGCCTCCCACACCGGATGAAGAAGCGTTGATGTTGACACCCGCCACCTTTCCGCTCAGCGCATTGATGAAGTTTACATCCTTATTCACGGTTACGTCGTCTGTCTTTACTTGCTGAACGTTGTAGCTCAACGCTTTGGTCGCACGCTTGATACCGAGCGCCGTAACCACCACTTCATCCAATGTCTTGGTGTCTTCCACCAGATCGACTACGAGCTTTTCCTGTCCGTTGAACACGATGCTTTTTGCCTGATAGCCTATGTAAGATACTGTGAGGACATCGCCCATGCGAATATTTTCCAACCGGAAATCGCCGTCGAGAGAGGTGATGGTTCCTTTTCCGTCTTTGGTAGAAACGGTGGCGCCTATCACCGGACCGTTGGCGTCATTCACCACTCCGTTCACGGTGTATGTCTTCTTTCCATTGGCTGTTGCCTTTTTCGCAAAGAGCACTATCCGCTGTCCGGAGATGCTGTAGCCGATGGATGTATGCTTTAACAACGTACTTACCACTTGGTGCATGTCGTTCGAAGTAATTTGTACGGACATTCTTTGAGTGACGTCTATGTCATTGTTGTAGAAGAATTTAAACCCGCTCTGCTTTTCGATATCGCTGATTACAACGGAAAGTGGAGTGTCGGTAAAGTTGAGCTTAACGTTTTGCCCGGTTGTTTGAGCGAAAGCCAAATAGGGAATTGTGAAGAGTAATATTGCCAGAAATATGCTCTTTTTGTAAGTGTTTGCGCACATACTGCAACATTTCTGACAAAAATCTTGGTTCTTTTTTTTATTTGTCATACTTTTATAAATTAGAAATTAAGGATTTTGATGATGATGACTATCATCGTTTGCACAAAGTTCTTAGGGTAGGAAAATATAGCCAGTATTTTCCTGCCTTTTTTTGTTCTTTACAGTATTATGTCATAGGCAACTCCGGTTTTAAAAGGTTTTACAATTTATTATTTCAATATTATGTTCTTCCCTCTGCGCTCGTATTTGAGCGAAGTACTTATCCGCATGATTTCCAAGATGGATTCGAGCGACTCGTTCGTGTAGAATTCTCCGGTGAACGATTTGTTTATCAGCTCGTCGTTCATGATGATGAATTTTACATCGAACAATTGCTCAAGCCGCCGGCAGATATCGAGCAAAGGAGTGCCGGAAAGCACCCACACGTTCTTTGTCCACCGTATTTCGTCCGCCGTGTCCGTAAGGTCGGCAAGCTTCATGCTGTTTTGTCCGATGTCGTACGTCAGTTGCTGATTGGGCTTCATCAGTATGCTTTGTTTGTCGTTGCTTACATCAATCGAGCCTTCCAGCAAGGTTGCCGTGATTTGCGGCAGCGTGGAGTTCGCGTTTACCGTAAACTTCGTTCCCAGCACTTTGATTTTCAGGCTGCCCGCATGCACCACAAACGGATGCTTCTTGTCGTGCTCTACATCGAAGTAAGCCTCTCCTTCCAGAAACACCTCTCTCTTCTTTCCGGAGAAGCGTTCGGGATAGATGAGTTTGGACCGGTTGTTCAGTTTGATGGCAGTTCCGTCGGGCAAGGTTACGTTTTGCACAAGCCCCGTATGGTTGCTCTGTACGATGAGCGCGGGGACGGCTTCGGGCGTTAAGGCGGTGTAGAGCCATCCGCTTAAGGCGATGAGCAGAGACACCGTGGCGGCAACAAGCCATTTCCGGTAGTAGCGTGCGCGCAGGCGGAAGATATCCGCCGGACGGTCGATGGCATTGATACGCTCCATCAGCCGGGAAAATGAACGTTCTGCCGAATATTCTTCGCCCGGACGGGAAGATTGCAACCTTATGCTCTCGATCAACGCGTCGGCTTTTCTTTTCTTTATCTTGTTATTCTTTTCTTCTGTATGCATTCTGATGTGTTTTGCTAAAGCTTTATATTCTATAGAAAACTCACACGGCAAAACTGCTAAAGCGAAAACTCTTTTTTTTTGAAGTTTTTTATTGGGGCAGGTTTTATGTAGTGCGGCGGTTCCCTCTTATAGACACCGTAGTTTCCCTTCAGTGTTTCAAAAGTTTCCCATTGGGGAAACAAAAGTGTCCCACGTGGGAAAATAAAGTTTCCCCAAAGGGAAACAAAAGTTTCAATGAAGGGAAACTATCTTGTACATACGGATGAAGCAGGCTGAGTATGCAGCTTCACCTTTATCATGCTATTCTCGTGTTGCGGTTCTTTTACTCTTCTTCGTGCGGGTCGAGAAACGGTTCGATGGATTTTCTTATCTTTGCTTTTGCCAGCAGCAACTGCCGCTCCACCGTACATAGTTTGACATTCAACGCCTCCGCAATTTCCTTGTGGTTCATTCCGTCTTCTTTTGCCATGCGGAAGATGAGGCGGCAACGTTCGGGCAGTGATACAACCGCTTTCGCGATGGCTTCGGTCAGCTCTTTGTAAGCAAGCTCGTCGAGCGGAGAGGCGGGCGAAACGGTCACTTGCAGATCGGTATCGGGAAGGTCGTCGCGCTTCGATACATATCCGCTTTTCAATACATTGAGGCATCCGTTTCGCACGGCCTGATACAAGTACGCCTGAAGGTTGGGGATGGAAGGCAGCGTGTAGCGGTCTTTCCATAAATTGAAGAAAATATCCGATATAACATCTTCCGAAGCAGGTTCGGAGTGCAGAAACGTCAGCGCAAAGCGGAATAAGCGATCGTAATAGAACAGGTACAGTTTGCGGAAAGCCTCAGAATCGCCTTTGGATAACTGCTCCAATATCAGGTATTCATCTTCTGTCCGTTGCTTGCTGTTCATAGTTTTTGTTTCTGTAATACGATAGAAAAAGGAAGTTTTGGCTGCAAAGGAACAGACTTTATTTTATTTTTCCTAATGTTTCTTTTTTCTTTTTATGTTTATTCCTTTGGGCTTTGTTGAGTTTCCGTAACGAATCCTGTCTGTTTTTTTCTCTTTTATCAGGCATTCTCTACATACGGCTCTATTCTTCTTAGGGCTCCATTCTTCTTACGTTTGTTCCCCTCGTTTAAAACTCTTGCAATTTCTCCTTCTGTTAATAGTGAATTTTATTGCAATATTATCCGTATATTCATGTTTAGATTTATCTTTGCGGTATCATTTAAATTGAAGGCAACATATGCAACTAAGGCATGGATATTATCATCTGATAGCCATTCTCACCGTAAGCGTGTGGGGAATGACTTTTATTTCTACCAAAGTGTTGATCCGGCACGGACTGACTCCCCAGGATATTTTCTTTTTCCGTTTCCTGATTGCTTATATCGGAATCTGGATCATTTCGCCCCGACGTTTGCTTGCCAACACAGTGAGAGACGAACTCTGGTTGGCGGCGGGAGGCATTTCCGGCGGTTCGCTTTTCTTTTTTCTGCAAAACGTGGCGCTGGAAATTACACAGGCATCCAATGTCTCTTTCATTATCTGTACTGCCCCGCTGCTTACTACCGGACTCTCGATGCTATTCTACCGGAGCGAGAAGGTGACTAAAAGACTTGTCTACGGTTCGCTCATAGCGTTGGCAGGGGTAGGAATGGTGGTGTTCAACGGAAGCGTGATACTGAAAATATCTCCGTTGGGTGATTTGCTTACTTTTGTTGCCGCCCTTCTGTGGGCATTCTACAGCCTCATTATAAAGAAAGTAACGGGACGCTATTCTACCGTATTCCTCACTCGTAAAATATTTTTCTATGGATTGGTCACTATTCTGCCGGCTTTTCTGCTCGATCCCCTGACACTCGATCCGAAAGTGTTGTTATTGCCCGAAGTATGGATGAACCTGCTTTTCCTCGGTGTGCTGGCTTCACTCATCTGCTACGTGGTATGGAATATCGTCATCAAGCAACTGGGAATGATGCGCGCTTCCAATTATATTTATCTGAATCCGGTGGTGACAATGGCAGCTGCTGCGCTGATTCTCCACGAACAGATAACTCCGGTAGCTCTGCTTGGGGCTGCATGTATCATATTGGGAGTGTATTGGGCGGAAAAGAAGCCTCTATATTGCAAAAAGCCTGTAACACCGATTAATAAAGATATATAGAGCTTTTTAATTAATTGTATCAACGGCAATAATCATATTATCAAGTCATTGCTATTCCTCTATTTCTTTCAGAAATTGAGCCAATTTCTTCACAGCCAATGCCCGGTGACTGATTTCATTCTTCACCTCAGCTCCCAGTTCAGCAAAGGTTTGTTCGTATCCTTCGGGTTTGAAGATAGGATCGTAACCGAAGCCGGAGTCTCCCCGTTTTTCTTTGATAATCTCTCCGTTGATTATGCCCTCGAAAAGATATTCCTTACCATCGAGAATAAGTGAGATGGCCGTACGAAACCGGGCTTTACGGTTTTCCACTCCTTCCAGCTCACAAAGCAATTTGCGCATGTTGGCTTGAGAATCGTGTCCTTCTCCGCCGGCATAACGGGCGGAATATACTCCCGGAGCTCCGCCAAGAGCTTCCACTTCCAACCCGGTATCATCGCCGAAGCTGTTCAATCCGTAATTCCGGTAAATGAACGATGATTTTAATAAAGCGTTGTCCTCGAGCGTATCGGCTGTTTCGGAAATATCCTCATGGCAACCGATGTCTTTCAGGCTGAGAAGTTCGATTTTATCGCCCAATATGGAAGAGATTTCTTCCAGTTTGTGAGCATTATTGGTAGCAAATACAAGTTTCATTATTTCAAATACACTTTATAAATACTTACTTTCACTTTCAACCTCTTCTTCAGGCAAATCATCATCCGGGAAACCCCGTATCTATCATTCGGTGAGGTCTTCCGAAGAGTTCTTCAGGAAACTCATAATCCGGAAACCGAAAGCAACAGTAAATATTCTTCTTTATTTCACTTTCAACTGGTCGAATCCTTCGCCATACACACCGATGACAGAACTTTGCGAAATGAAAGCGTTCGGGTCGATACCTTTCACCAAACGGAAAATATCCAGCGACTGACGTTTCTTTGCCAATACCACAAGTACTTTCACATTGTTTTTGCTGTACCATCCCTTACCGTCGAGCACAGTGACTCCGCGATGAGTATCTTTTATGATACGGTCGGCTATTTCATCGTATTTCTGAGAAAATATAAAGAATTGAACCGATTGGCGGGCACTGTTGATTACCCAGTCGAGCACGACACCGATGATGAACAGCGTGACAAAGCCGAAGATAACACGCCGCCAGTCATGAAACACAAAATAGCAGGAGGTGATGATGAACACATCGCAAATCATAATCATCCTGCCGAGACTGACATCTTTGTATTTATTCACGATAGCAGCGATAATATCCGTGCCGCCTGTGCTTCCGTTATAATTGAAGGTAATGCCCAGACCGATACCGCACATGGCAGCTCCGATGATACACGCCATGAAGTCTTGTCCCGCTCCCAATATAAGAGGCTTTCCGTTTACTGACATATCGGGAACATGCACATAATTATTCACCAACAACTGAAACAGCCATAACAGAAACGTCAGCATGAAAATGGCATAAGTAGTCTTTATGCTGAACTTCGGCCCCAAAATACGAATGGCAAACGTCATCAGTACGGCATTGATGATGAAATAAGACCATTGAATGGGAAATCCGCTGGCATAATAAATGATAGCGCTGATACCGGTTGTCCCTCCGGTGGTTATCTCATAAGGAAGCAAAAATGCCGCCCATCCGAATGAATAACTGATCAATCCGAGAGTGATGTAAAAATAATCTTTCACCTCTCTCATAATATCGGCTTTGGCAGGTCTGTACATATGATTTGTTTATAGATTGACGAAGTTTTTAATCTCGTGTTTATAAGGATTACAACGTTTTACACAACTACGTTGACAATCTTCTTCGGAACAACGATAACCTTTTTAGGTGTTTTGCCTTCTATCCACTTCTGCGAACGTTCGTCGGTCAACACTTCTTTCTCAATGGCTTCAGATGTGGCATCGGCGGAAAACTCCATATTGAAACGAGCCTTACCGTTGAAAGAAACAGTGTAGTTTACGGTATCTTCTTTCAGATATTCTTCGTTGCATACAGGCCATTGGGCATCGCACACGGAAGTATCGTGTCCGAGTGTGTGCCACAATTCTTCGCATACGTGAGGAGCGAAAGGAGCGAGCACGATGGCAAGCTGCTCCAATATCTCTTTCTTGCAGCATTTCAGTGCCGATAGTTCGTTTACACAAATCATAAACGCGCTGACCGACGTGTTGTAAGAGAACTGTTCGATATCTCCCGTCACTTTTTTGATAAGTTTGTGAAGCGCTTTCAGTTCTTCTTTCGTTGCCGGCTCATCTTTCACCAAGTATTCGCCCGCGCGACTGTAAAAGAGCGACCAGAACTTGCGGATGAAACGGTGCACACCGTCGATACCGTTCGTATCCCAAGGCTTCGACTGTTCTACCGGACCGAGGAACATTTCATACATACGCAACGTATCGGCTCCGTACTTATCTATAATCATATCGGGATTCACCACGTTGAACATCGACTTGCTCATCTTTTCCACAGCCCATCCGCAGATGTACTTTCCGTTTTCAAGAATGAACTCGGCGTTCGCATATTCGGGACGCCATGCCTTGAAGGCTTCCACATCGAGCACATCGCCCGATACGATATTCACGTCTACGTGAATGGGAGTCACATCGTATTCGTCTTTCAGATTCAGGGAAACGAATGTATTGGTATCTTTAATGCGGTATACAAAATTACTCCGTCCTTGAATCATACCCTGGTTCACTAACTTTTGGAACGGTTCTTCCACTACCGAAACACCGATGTCGTGCAGGAACTTATTCCAAAAACGCGAATAAATAAGGTGACCGGTGGCATGTTCCGTACCGCCCACATACAAATCTACATTTTGCCAATAGCGGTTTATCTTCGGATCGACCAATGCTTCACGGTTATGCGGGTCCATATAGCGCAGGTAGTAAGCCGAAGAACCGGCAAATCCCGGCATGGTATTCAGTTCCAGCGGAAACACGGTCAGATGATCGATTTTCTCATTTTCCACCACACGTTTGTTCACCGTATCCCATGCCCATTTTTTAGCATGTCCCAACGGAGGTTCTCCTGTTTCCGTAGGCAGAAACTTGGCAACTTCGGGAAGTTCGAGCGGCAGAGAATTTTCGTCTATCATATAAGGCATTCCGTCTTTGTAATAAACCGGAAACGGTTCGCCCCAATAACGCTGGCGGGAGAAGATGGCATCGCGCAAACGGAAATTCACTTTCACCCGTCCCAACCGATGTTCTTTCACATATTTCTTGGTTGCCTCGATGGCTTCTTTCACTGTCAATCCGTTCAGATTCAGAATGCAAGAATCGCTTTCACTCCCAGCTTTCGGCGAATTGCATACGATTCCTTCTTTGGCATCGAAACTTTCTTCGCTCACATCGCATCCTTCCACCAACGGACGAATCTCCAATCCGAAATGTTTGGCAAACGCATAGTCGCGACTATCGTGCGCAGGAACAGCCATGATGGCTCCCGTTCCATATCCTGCCAGTACGTAATCGCTGATCCACACAGGAACGGCTTCGCCTGTAAACGGATTAATGGCGTACGAACCACTGAACACTCCGCTCACGCTGCGATCGGAAATACGTTCGCGTTCGGTACGTTTCTTCGTACGTTCGAGATAAGCCTCCACTTCGGCTTTATGTTCCGGAGTAGTCAACCGCTCTACCAATTCGCTTTCCGGAGCCAATACCATGAAAGTAACGCCGAACATCGTATCGGCACGGGTAGTAAATATGGTAAACTCCAAATCGCTGTCTTTCACCTTAAACTGTACTTCGGTGCCTTCGCTGCGTCCTATCCAGTTCTTCTGCGTTTCTTTCAGAGATTCCGTCCAGTCCACCGTATCCAATCCGTCGAGCAAACGCTGCGCATAGGCCGATACGCGCAAACACCACTGGCGCATCTTCCGTTGAACAACGGGATGGCCGCCGCGTTCGCTCACGCCGTCTACCACTTCATCATTCGCCAATACCGTACCCAACGCAGGACACCAATTCACCATCGTCTCGCCCAGATAAGCAATGCGATAGTTCATCAAAATTTCCTGCTGTTCTTTTTCACTTTTTGCTTTCCACTCGGCAGCCGTAAAACAGAGTTCTTCGCTACAAGCAACGTTCAGCCCCTCGGTTCCTTTCGCTTCGAAATGATGAATCAGTTCTTCGATGGGAAGCGCGCGACAAGCATCGTTGCAATAATAACTTCCGAACATTCTCTGAAAAGCCCATTGCGTCCAATGATAGTATTCCGGCTCACAAGTTTTTATCTCTCTGTCCCAATCGAAACAAAACCCTATTTTATCAAGTTGCTCGCGATAGCGCTCGATATTTGCTTTTGTAGTCACTTCAGGATGCTGACCGGTCTGAATGGCATATTGCTCGGCAGGAAGTCCGTATGCGTCGTATCCCATCGGATTAAGGACATTGAATCCCTGCAAACGCTTGTAACGCGCATAAATATCCGAAGCGATGTATCCCAGCGGATGGCCTACATGCAATCCTGCTCCCGAAGGATAAGGAAACATATTCAGTACATAAAATTTCTGCTTCGATTCATCTTCCGTCACCCGATAAGTTTTGTTTTCCACCCATCGTTTCTGCCACTTCTTTTCAATCTCCCCGAAATTATACTCCATAGTGATAATCTTTTTATTTATAGTGATTTATATTCTATTCCCAATGAACGGGCAAATTTACATGTTTATTTTCAGATAACCACATAAGGAGCATAAGAAGTTTATCGTTTTAGTTTCAGACACAGGTAAGCCGACAATACGGAATCAACAATAAGTGCTGAAGCCGCAGAAAAAGATTCCAGTGATAAATAAGGAGATATATCGGGTTACATTAAATTTTCAACAAGAAATATATGAAATACAATAAAAAATCAATATTTTTGTTTGAAATAATAATAAAACCTATTTCATCCGAGAATTGCATTTATAACGCATACAATAAACAGAATGAAAAACTTTTTTTAAAAGATTTACTTTCATTCCATTTAATCAGTATGCCAAGCAAGACAGCATCAAAGTAAAATAAAAATTATATATATGAAGAATACAAGTGCAATATATTTTTTTTTCCTTTTGCTGATAACCGGTTTTTGGGCGTGCTCTCGCAAAGAAGGAAAAATAAACGGTCCGGGGCGTGCGGAGTGCACGATAGACGGGGAAAGGATGAAAGGCGGGTTCTCCGGAAACTTATTTGAACCGGACCAGAGGGCATTTTGGAGCTATAAAAAGGATACCTTTACCTTCGGGCTCATGATACCCGTATATTCCGAGAAAAAGGGTTTATATGTATTCGACATCCAGTGCTCGCAAAAAGGCTGGCCCGAAATCGGAAAGGAATATCCGCTCCGGAACATCCGAGAGGACGAATTCCGTCTGAAGAAGAGGATTCTGGATAAATTTTACAATATTTCGGTAGAGCACCAGATCCAGATCTATCAATACGCCGATACGAACAAACTTCCCAAATCAATCAGAAAAAGGAAAATACTCACGTATGCCAACGAAATGAAGGGCGGATATATTTGCTTTTCCGTACTTGACACAATAAAAAGAAAAGTGAAGGCGGATTTCGAAGTTCATGCGGAAGGGCAGAGCGTTTGGTTCCCGGAAATAAAATGGTCGGTTTCCGCTTATCGAGGGACCTTCGAGGTCAGCGCCCTTCTCAAAAGAGTCACCCCATACCATAAAATGACAACGGAACTTTTTTATTAATAACCCCCAAATATGCAAAGCCTGTGAAAGAGCTATAGAAACAAAAAAGCCCAACTTATAGCAAGTTGAGCTTTTGAGTCGGAATGAGGCGACTCGAACGCCCGACCCCTACGTCCCGAACGTAGTGCGCTACCAACTGCGCTACATTCCGATTATCAGATAAAAAATCACCGTTTTCGACACACATCGATGTCCGATAACGTTTTCGGCTGCAAAGATAGGAACTAATTTTGTTATATCAAACAATATTCTTCATTTTTTGATTCAACCGACTTTGGCTATTCATCGACAAAAAACGGTTGAAACAACAAACAACAGGCTGTTATCCGGAAGCAGAGTTTCATTTTTACAGAAAAAATACCAACCGGACAGGTGGCAAACACACTCCTGAAGTTTGCCGTATCGAACTGCTATGTTTTCTGTATCAACTTCAGAAAACTGTCGGTACGATTGTATAAAAGATATATTCAAAGTCCTTTGCAACAGGCTCATCATCCCTTAACGCCGACTGTCAGTACGATTATATAAAAGGTATATAATCAAAACCTACCGACGAGGAGTCACTATTTTACCAGTAGCTGCAAGGCGATGGAGGTGCGTGTAAGCGCCTGGTTGACGATGAACTACCATTTCACCGGTAAACCAAAGGATTTCTTAAGCGAACAATCGCATGCATCGCATACTCTAAATTACAATCCCAGCTTTTCCGAAATCTCCAGCATCCGATGGATAGGTTTTACGGCTTTTGCGGAGACTTCCGGATCTACGGTAATTTCAGGAGATTCGTTTTTGAGACATTCGTAGAGTTTTTCCAACGTATTCAATCGCATAAAACTGCATTCGTTGCAAGCGCAAGTGCTGTCGTCGGGAGGAGCGGGAATAAACTCCGTCTGCGGACACTGCTTACGCATCTCATGCAGAATACCCGATTCCGTAGCTACGATATACGTGTTTTCGGGATGGCGGATGGCATATTTCAACAGGGCAGCGGTAGATCCTACGAAATCGGCAAGCTTCAGCACCGCACTTTTACATTCGGGATGAGCTAACACCAAAGCTTCGGGATACTTCGCTTTCAATTCCACGATCTTTTCTACGGAAAACTGTTCGTGCACATGGCAGGCTCCGTCCCAAACGAGCATATCACGCCCGGTAATGGAATTGATATAGTTACCCAGATTGCGGTCGGGAGCGAAAATAATCTTTTCGTCTTTCGGGAAACTTTCCACTATCTGCCGGGCATTGGTGGAAGTCACTACCACATCGGTCACCGCCTTCACGGCAGCCGTGGTATTGACGTATGAAACAACCGTGTATCCCGGATGCGCTTCGACGAACTTGGCAAACTCATCCGCCGGACAACTGTCTGCCAACGAGCAGCCCGCATTCAGATCGGGAACCAACACTTTCTTGTCCGGACAAAGTATTTTTGCCGTTTCACCCATAAAATGAACACCGCACATCACGATAATGTCCGCTTTCGTGCGGGCAGCCCATTGAGCCAATGCCAGACTGTCGCCCACAAAGTCGGCTATGTCCTGTATTTCTCCTTTCTGGTAGTAATGCGCCAGAATGATGGCATTCTTCTCTTCTTTCAGCTTCTGTATTTTCTTTATGAGTTCATTCATAATAATATTCTTTTTCTTTCTTTTTTTTAAAAAAATCTTTGTTGGTGATGATAGCCTGTTAATAGTGTTAGAAACTATTTTCCGTTTTTCTTGCAAAATAAGTTATTAGTCCATACTTCCGGTTTACGAGTATATTATCAACAGCTTTGTTTTCTCATTTGTTACTGTTATATGTTTCATTATCATCAAACTTTACAGAAATGAGAAGTTTCTATTCACCTCTTGTTGATAATATGCAAAGTTAAAAACTTTACGGATATAAACAGGCAGGTGAATGCTGAAAAATGTGTTTATGTATTCGTCAAAAATTGCAGGTTATTTTTTTGGAATGTTCATAGCCTATTTCTATTATATTTTATTTTGAATAAAGCAACTATTGTTTTTAAAAATCTTTGCCGATAGTTTCGACAGGTTTTCAACCGTTATAAACACTTGTGTTAACAGAAAAGAGTTACCTTTGCGGCAGTGATTGCATTGTGACGAACGAATAACTTCATACGATAGAAAAGCATTCTTTTTCATCGTGAACGTTTTTCGTGGAAGAAGATGATGAAGATAATCGTTTGTTTAATACTTGTTTGCATCCTTATTGTATGGAATAAGGTTTCCGGGTGTTGAAAACAAATGATCCTGTTTTTCTTATTCTGTATAAGGTTTGTTGATTGACGGAAGATTAAAAGGTGGTTGTAAAATGAGAAAGCTGAAAATAACAGAATTGAACCGCATCAGTGCGGAAGAGTTTAAAACGGTTGATAAGTTGCCTTTGGTGATTGTGTTGGACAATGTACGAAGCATGCACAATATCGGTTCGGTGTTTCGCACATCCGACGCGTTTCGTATCGAATGTGTGTATCTGTGCGGTATAACGGCTGTTCCTCCGCATCCCGAAATGCATAAAACGGCTTTGGGGGCTGAGTTCACGGTCGATTGGAAACATGTTGATAACACTGTTGAAGTTGTTGATAACCTTCGTCGCGAAGGATACACGGTTTACTCTGTGGAGCAAGCTGAAGGAAGCGTGATGTTGAACGATCTGGAGCTCGACAGATCGAAAAAGTATGCCGTTGTGATGGGAAACGAAGTGAAAGGCGTTCAGCAGGAAGTTATCGACCATTCCGACGGTTGCATCGAGATTCCTCAATACGGCACGAAGCATTCGTTGAATGTATCGGTTACCGCAGGCATTGTGATTTGGGATTTGTTCGGGAAATTGAGTCTATGAGAAATCATAATTGCCCGCTTTCCACCTGCAATACGATTCGTTCCACCATCCTGTCTTCCCCTTCGGGATCGTATTCCTTCTTCAGGCTGGCGCCGAACAGGGCGGCGAATGTCTGGTAAAATCCTGCCTTGAAAGGTCCCATGAATGCTTTTACCAGTTCGTAACTGGTTTGGTGGCTTTGTCGGTCTATCAGCTTTATCAACAGTTTTCCCTGCGAAAAAGAGAGTTTTTTCATTTGCGGGGTATATTGTTCTTTCAGTCCTTTTTCCACTCGTTTGATGTGTTTGTTGCGAGCTTTTTCATTGGGTAACGTTTGCAGGTATTCATAAGTTTCGATGATAGCCCGGTTCACCTCTTTGGAAATGGGATATACTTTTTTCACGTTTCTCACCAGCCGGTAATATTCAATCCGTTCCTTTTCGCTTTTGAACGAGAGCGGGCGGAAGATGTACACTGTCTTCAGTTGTACGCACGGTATCGTATCCCCTTCGTAAATACACATCGGAACGAGGTATCCGCGGATGGGCTGTTGTTCCTGCGCCTGCACGCCGGGGCAAAGTAAGGCGACCGACAACCATAGGATGGCTATGGACAGATATTTCTTCACCCTACAAAAATAGAATATTATTTGTTGATAATCAGCTTTGATTGTTTTTTCTCAGGCTCATTAACTTATTTAAACTGCCGGTATTGATTTTTCTATCCCGGAGTTCTTACGGAATAGAAATACGGAAATATTGATATTCAGCTTTATTCTCAGGAGTGGTTGCATTCCGTAAAAACGTTTGTTTTTGATTTTCAACTTACTGTTTTTTATTGGTTTTATTGGTGTATGAGAGGTATATGTAATCATCATATAGAGCTGTTTCGTTATTCATATATATCCACCGTGGTAGCCATATATATCTATCGCGCTGGGCATATATATCCACCACGCTGAGTATATATACTCACCACTGATGCCTATATATGTATAGGATGCTATGAAAATACTAATGCTTTGGGATGAGATTTACTCTTTACCGATGGATATAACCTGCTTGTGATTAAAAAAGGAAGAGCTACCTGCAAGGTTTGAAGAAATTTCATTCTTTGGCTTCTAAAAAATATATTCTTTGCTTGCAGTTGGTCGTACTTCATTTATTTTTGCACCGCAAATTAATTGTTGACCTTGAAAAAAACGAATCTACTGCATGAAAAGAAATCGGCTGATATGGTTGATAAGTATTATGAACAGTGTGTTGATAACTTCCGTTTGTAACGCTCAAACACCTTCAGAACGTGTTTTGGAAGATATAATCGAAGAATCGTCTGTTAATAACGATGTTGAAGAACCCGATTGGGAAGATGAACTGGAAGAGCTTTCCCACCGGATTCGGGAACCGCTTGATATGAATACGGCTACCCGCGATCAGCTCCGGCAGTTTCCTTTTTTAACCGATCTCCAAATAGAAAATCTGTTGGCTTATATTTATATAAACGGACCGATGCAGACTGTTTACGAACTGCAATTGGTGGATGGGTTCGACCGCAGAACAATCGAATATCTGCTGCCTTTCGTCTGTGTGAGAGATATCAACAATCGGGAAGATTTCCGGTGGAAAAGCATGTTGAAAAACAGTCTGAAATATGGTGTGCATGAGGGCTTAATTCGTTTGGATATACCGTTTTATAAACGAAAAGGTTATGAACATGCTTACCTCGGGCCTTCTGTTTATAACTCTTTGAAATACGTATTTCGTTATCGGGACAATCTGTATGCGGGAATGACTGCCGAGAAAGATGCTGGAGAGCCTTTCGGAGCTTTACACAACGGGAGGGGATACGATTATTATTCGTTTTATGTTTTTCTTCGTCGCTGCGGACGCCTGAAAGCATTGGCATTGGGCAACTATCGCATAAGTTTCGGGCAGGGGCTTGTGCTCGGTTCCGGATACCTGACGGGGAAGACGGCGTATGCTTTTTCCGGTCAGACCGTTGGGCAGGGTATCCGCAGACATGCCTCCACCGACGAAGTAAACTACTTCAGGGGAGCGGCTGCCACGCTTTCTCTTTCCGACAGATGGAATGTATCGGCTTTTTATTCGCATCGATTGATTGACGGTACGGTTGAGAACGGCGTCATTACTTCCATATATAGAACGGGCCTGCACCGCAGCCGGAAAGAGGCGGAGAAGAAAGACGCTTTCGCCTTGCAGTCGGCGGGAGGAAACGTAAGTTATGAACAACACCGTATAAAGCTGGGTATAAGCGGGGTTTACTACTTTTTCAACCGGAGTTATGAACCGTTATTAACAGGCTATTCACGCTATAGTCTGCACGGACGGAGGTTCTATAATCTGGGGATGGATTATGCTTGTCGCTTCCATCGTTTTTCTGTTCAGGGCGAAACGGCGATGGGAAAACAGGGTTGGGCTTCGCTCAATCGTTTGGAATATTCTCCGGCGCAAGGAACAAAACTGATGTTCATTCATCGCTACTATGCTTACGACTATTGGGCGATGTTTGCCCGTTCGTTTTCCGAAGGAAACAGCGTAGAGAATGAAAACGGCTGTTATCTGGCAGTGGAAACCGCTCCGTTCCGCCGTTGGAATTTCTTCGCTTCGTTCGATCTGTTCCGGTTTCCGTGGAAGAAGTACCGGATCAGCAAACCTTCTGCCGGAGCCGACGGACTGTTTCAGGCAACTTTCTCGGCACGGAAGTATCTCACTATGTATCTCCGATACCGTTATAAACAAAAAGAACGGGATGCGACGGGAACGGGCGGAAATGTTACGCAACCCGTATTTCGCCATCAGCTTCGCTATCGGTTGGATTGCCACCCTTCAGAATCGGTTTCATGCCGCACGACAATGGATTATGTTCATTTCCACATCAAGGGAGAAACTGCTTCCGTCGGATACCAACTATCGCAAATGCTCTCTTATCGTTTGCCTTGGTTGGCTTTGAAAGCGCAGGTTCAGGGCAGCTATTTTTGTACCGGCGATTACGATTCGCGGGTGTATATTGCCGAAAAAGGGTTGCTTTATACATTCCATACTCCTTCCTTTCAGGGGCGTGGCATGCGGTGGACCGCTCATTTGCGCTACGACCTGAATGAGCATTGGATGCTGATAGCGAAGTTCGGCGAAACCATCTATCGCGACCGTCGCGAAATAGGTTCGGGCAATGATTTGATCTGCGGAAACAAAAAAGCCGACCTGCAGATGCAGTTACGTATGAAGTTTTAAGCTATATTTGCGGTTCGATGTAATAAAAATAAAGGAAAATAAGCAAATCGATGGACAATAAAGCATCTTTTGACCGTATGTTTAATGAATGGTATGCGCAAATGGTATATTTTGCTTACTATTTTATAAACGACGGAGAAGTATGCAAGGACATTGTGAGCGATGCTTTCGAATATTTATGGCGTAACTTCGACAAGATAGAGGAAAATACTGCAAAAACTTATCTTTATACTATCATACGCACACGTTGCATAGATTTTCTCCGTAAGCAACAGATTCATGAGAAGTATGTGGAATTTGCTTCGCAGCTTGCGGGTAAGATCATAGAAGCCGACAGGCATAAGTCGGATGAGCGTATCAAGTCGCTCAGGAAAGCGATGGAAAAACTTACTCCTTACAATTGTCATATTCTGGAAGAGTGTTACATTCACAATAAAAAATACAAAGAAGTAGCCGAAAGTTTGAATGTAAGCGTGGCAGCCATTCATAAGAATATTGTGAAGGCATTGCGTATTCTCCGAAAAGAGCTTAATGAAAAAGGTAACTGAAACAGGGGTTAAATCGTATATGATATAGAAATAGTACAAATTTGATGATGAACGATAACAAAATACATATAACCGGACCGGAAGAAGAAGCTTTGCAGATGATGGAAAACGCTTCTCATATTACTTCAGAGCAACTCGAAAGCCTGAAAAATGAGGATGAATGCATGCAACTTTGTTGTGACGTTGCGGAAATCACAATGTACATGCAGCGAGAGAGAGATGCATTAAAACTGGATATCGCGAAAGAATTATCTGACTTTCATCGCAAGCGTTCATCTCGAAAAACAAAACGCATGAAATGGGTGGCAGTGTCTTTGGGAGTTGCGGCTTCTGTGGCCGGTCTTCTTGTTTTACGTTTGTTTTTTTCTTCTCCCGTTCCCGATAAAATTGAAGTTTTTCTGGCAGATCATTCTGCTTCTACACAGGTGACTTTGCAAATAGCAGGCGAAAAAGAGATAGAGCCTGTGATGGCAGCTGTCAAAAAAATATCTGCTCCTGCTGAATTATCTTCCGGCGAAATCAGTTACTTGGTTCATAAGGAGCAAAGAAAGGAAGTGGAGCAAAAAAGAGTAGAGATGCATAAACTGACTATCCCCAGGGGAGGAACATTCAAAGTTATTCTTTCCGACGGAAGCGAAGTCTATCTGAATGCAGACACTCGGTTTACGTATCCTACTGTTTTCAATGGAAAAGAAAGAGTCGTTTGGCTCAATGGAGAAGCTTATTTTAAAGTTGCCCGTAATACCGAATGTCCTTTTATTGTGAAAAGCGGGCGTATAGATATTCGTGTACTGGGTACCGAATTCGACGTCTGTAACTATCCTTCGACCGATGCTCGCGTCACTTTGATCGAAGGGAAAGTAGCTGTCAGAGATACTTGTGGGGGTAAAACCATCGAAATGAATCCCAAACAAAGCATACAATATTTTTCTGATGGAACGTACCGATTGACCGAAGTAGATACGGAGGCATATTTGTATTGGAAAGAGGGATTCTTTTATTTTGATGATGTCACACTGGCTGATATGATGAAAGAGATAGGGAGGTGGTACAACATTGACATAGAATTCAGAAATGCTTCTATAATGGGTTTGCGCATGCACTTCTCCACCAATCGTAACCGGGAGATTGATCATATAGTCGATTTGTTGAACCGGATGGAAAAGATTCATGCTTATTTTGAGTCGGGAAGACTGATTATAGAATAATTTTTTATGTGAAACACATAAACCTTGGATAGTGATTGAAAGTTGTTTCTATTTTCTCATGTTTTCTCGTGTTGAATGAGTTTTCCATCCTGAATTACCCAAAGAATAAAAGGGAGCGGAAAAATATCGCCTGTGAACTTTATTGTAGAAAATGATGACAGTTTTCTGAGTTTTCCTGAAAATAGCGTTTTTTAGGGTAACCATCTTTCTTTTAATTTCGTATAAAATAAAAAGAATAAAATAAAATTTAACTATTCAGGCTTATGAAAAAGAATCAAGCGCAAAAAATCACTGTTTTATTTTTGCTTTTTCTTTTTTCTTGTTCATCCTATCTGGGAGCGCAAACCGGTAAAGAAAAGCAAATAACGATGGAGTTTAAAAATGAACGCTTACCTTCTATTTTTAAGCGTTTAGAAAAAGTATCCCGCTACAAGGTGCTTTTCATTTATGACGAAATTAATTCGTATACTTCTACCGGAAAAGTAGAAAATGCTACCATCGATGAGGCATTGGTGGCCATTATAGGAAAAAATCCCCTTAAATACCATATTGAAGGGCAATTTATCAATATCACCAGAAAGGATTCTAAAAAAGATTTTTCGGAAGTTATCGGTAAGATATCTTCCGAAGAAGACGGATTGCCTGTTATTGGAGCAACTGTTTTGGTAGAAGGAACTTCTTTGCGGACAACTACAGACAATGATGGAAACTTTAAATTGTTCAACGTTCCTCAAGGCAGCTGGATAAAGTTTTCTTATATAGGTATGCAGACGCAAGTGCTGAATGCTTCGTCCCGTATGTCCGTCGTCATGAAATCGGATACGAAGGTATTGGATGAAGTTGTTGTTACAGGTATATTCAACCGCAAAAAAGAAGGGTTTACCGGTTCGGCGATTGCCATAAAAGGGGAAGAACTGAAAAAATACAGTACTACGAATGTAGCCAAAGCACTGTCGGCTGTAGCCCCCGGACTTCGTATCATGGAGGATATATCCAATGGATCAAATCCGAATAACCTGCCCGATATGCGTATGCGGGGAGGAGCGAACATGGATTTAAGTGCTACAAGCAGTGAAGTGTTGTCTTTACAAGGAGAATATGAAACCTATCCCAATCAACCGTTGCTTATTATGGACGGGTTTGAAATAACTGTACAGACTCTTGCCGATTTAGATCCCGACCGCGTTTCGTCCATCGTATTGCTGAAAGATGCGGCAGCTACAGCTATTTACGGTTCGCGTGCGGCGAATGGGGTAATTGTAATCGAAAGTAAAACACCTAAACCCGGCCGCATTTGGGTAACATACGGCGGTGAGCTGCGTGTGGAAAATCCAGACCTTACCGGCTATAATCTGATGAACGCGAAAGAGAAACTCGATGCGGAACTTAAATCGGGACTTTACACTTACGGCGGTGAGACGGTGGAGAAATGGGAAGTATATCAATCGAAGTTGCGCGAAGTTCTGTCGGGAGTAGATACTTATTGGTTGGATAAACCTTTGCAGACATCTTTTCAACAGCGCCATACATTGACTTTGGAAGGCGGTGATGAGGCTTTGCGCTACCGTATGTATGTGGGTTACAATAGCTCTCCGGGTGTGATGAAAGAAAGTAAGCGAGATGTGTTGACGGGTGCGCTCGATTTTCAGTACCGATTGAAAAAAGTGTTGTTGAAAAATAGCATTACACTGGATAATTCGGTAGCTAATGAGTCTCCGTGGGGAAGTTTCGGTGAGTACACCCGCCTGAATCCTTATTTGCGTCCTTATGGAGAAAATGGAGAGATTTTGAAACATTTGGATAACTTTAAAGGATTGGGTGATATATCGAATTATTTGAATCCGATGTACAATACTACCTTTCACAGTAAAGATCAAAGCAAAAACTTCACGGTGCGGGAACTCTTCAAGGTGGAGTATTATGCTACCGATGATTTGCGATTGGAAGGAGCTTTCTCTTTATCGAAGAGCGTAGGTCACCGTGATATTTTCCGTCCGGCCCAGCACACTGCGTTCGACAGAATAACGGATCCTACCTTACGAGGCGATTATCGACGGAGCCAAAGTGAATCGGTAAGATGGGGAATAGACTTCACGGGAAGTTGGAATAAACAGCTGCAAGATCATTATCTTACGGCCAATGCTCGTATGAGTGTATTGGAAAATAGGATGGAAAGTTACGGAAATTATGTCACGGGATTCCCGAACGACAATATGGATAATTTATTGTTCGGCAAGAAATACAATGAGAAGGTGACCGGGCTGGAAAGTACAAGCCGCAGTCTGGGCTGGGTAATTGCCGGAGGATATTCTTATAAATATAAGTATTCGTTCGATTTCAATGTTCGCCTGGACGGTTCTTCCGAATTCGGGAAAAACAATCGTTGGGCGCCTTTCTGGTCGGCAGGTCTCCGTTGGGATCTGAAAAAAGAATCGTTTTTGAAAGATTTCTCTTTCGTTTCCGATTTTATTCTGCGAGGAACTTATGGCACAACCGGTTCGCAAGGTTTTAACCCTTACCAGGCACATGGATATTATACTTACGCAAATCTGCTGCTGCCTTATTATTCGTCCGATGCCACCGGTTCGGAGATTTTGGCGATGCACAATGAAGATTTGAAATGGCAGACTACTAAAAACACAAATCTTGCCTTGGAACTGGGTGTGCTCGACAGTCGTTTGACGGCTCGTATAGAATATTATCGGAAAGTGACGAACAATATGATTACTCAAGTGAGCCTTGCGCCTTCCGTAGGTTTTCCGCAGTATCCTGAAAATATAGGGAAACTTGAAAACAAAGGTTGGGAAGTCACATTCTCTGCCATTCCTTATAGAAATCCGTCGAAACAGTCGTATTGGGTGATATCTCTCAACGGGTCGCATAATACCGATAAGCTGTTGAAAATTTCGGAAGCCATGCGGCATATCAACGAAATAAATTCCGGCAAGCTGAATGACGCTCCGTTACCGCGCTATCAGGAGGGAGAGTCTATTTATCGCATCTGGGTGGTTCGATCTTTGGGTATCGATCCGGCTTCCGGCGATGAAATTTTAATGAAGCGTAATGGCGAAATGACGAGCGCTGTCAATTGGAATGCCAACGATGTTGTTCCCATCGGGAATACAGAACCTAAGTGGCAAGGTCATATAAATTCATCTTTTACTTATATGGGATGGGGTGCCGATGTGAGCTTCAGGTATCGATTCGGCGGCCAGGTATATAATCAGACTTTGCTGGATAAAGTGGAGAATGCGGATCTGAGGTATAATGTTGATCGTCGAGTGTCGCAACTTCGTTGGATGAGACCCGGAGATAAATCTCAATTCCGTGAGATCAACACCACCGGTTCGGGAACGAAAGCCACTTCCCGTTTCATTATGGATGAAAATGTGTTTCAAGGCAGTTCGTTGTCGGTTTACTATCGTATGGATCGTACGAACACAAAATTTATAAAACAATGGGGACTGAGTTCCGCCAAGGTTGCGTTCAATATGGAAGATTTCTTCTATCTATCGTCAGTCAAGCGCGAGAGAGGTCTGCATTACCCCTTCTCCCGTCAGTTTACTTTTTCTTTGAATGTCGGTTTTTAATTTAAAGCATAGTTGTATGAAATATTTATACGTATCGTTGATAATAATGTTGCTTGGCCTTACGTCGTGCAACCACTGGTTGGATGTAGAACCGAAAACGTCTATCCCCACTGATAAACAATTTGAATCGGAACCGGGATTTAAAGATGCGCTCACCGGTATTTACCTTAAGTTGGGAACTACCCAGCTATATGCCGGAGATTTGACTTATGCTTATTTAGACGAGCTTGCAGGCTTGTATTCCGTATATCCCGGATATGATTCGGATGTTGTATACAACCAAAGCATTACATTCGATTATCAAAACCGCTTTTTGGGTAAGAAGAACGGGATTTATTCGAGCATGTATAACATTATAGCCAATATCAATAATTTCTTGGAATATGTCGATAAAAATAAAGATGTATTGAAAACGGAGAGGTACTACGAAACAATGAAAGGAGAAGCATTAGGACTCCGTGCATTTCTTCACTTTGATTTGTTACGGCTCTTCGGACCTGTGTATAAAGAACATCCTGCGGAAAAGGCAATTCCTTATCGTACTTCTTTTAATAAGAAAGCCACGCCTGTTATTACGGCGAATGAAGTGGTCGAAGTTCTTCTGAAAGATTTGAAGGAAGCCGAAACTTTACTGGTGAATAGTGACCCATGCGATTTTTTTACCGATCATGATGCAAATGGTTATGAACAAAAGAATCATTTCCTTGTGAATAGGGAATTCCGGATGAATTTGTATGCGGTAAAAGCCATGCTGGCACGCGTTTATTGCTATAAAGGCGATGGGGAAAGCAAAGAATTGGCAGTAAAGTATGCCCGTGAAGTAATCAATGCTTCCAACTATTTCACTTTGTATACTTCACAGACTGCTTCCAATTATAACTCAATCCGTTATGAAGAGCAGATTTTCGGCATTACTGTGAATGAATTCGCCAATCTGCTTGTGAATAACAAAATGGGAATGGAAAGCACAAATCCGCAGGATCATTTTGCTACGCTCGAAGAAAACTTTAATTACTTCTACGAAAAAGCTGGAGCAGGAAATACAGATTGGAGGAGAAACCCTGAGATGTTTGAAGTAGGTAAGGATGCGGGTACTGTGTATGTGTTTTGCAGGAAGTACAATCAAAAGCCTTTGATTTCAAAAAGTTTGAATAAGTACATAGGGGCCGATGCTGTTCCTTTGATTCGCCTTCCGGAAATGTATTACATCTTGGCTGAATGTATTGCCGATCCTTCCGAGAGCGTGAAAGCTTTGAATACTGTTCGTTTTGCACGGGGCATTTCTTATAACGACGAGATTGTAACTGCGGGTTATGACGAGCTCGACGCTTCTTCGTTGGATAATGTGCATCAGACTAAACGAATCAACGAAATTATGAAAGAGTATAGAAAAGAGTATTTCGGTGAAGGACAACTTTTCTACTTCTTCAAAGCACACTATTATAGCACTTATTACGGTTGTGGCGAGGATAATATGACTGAAGCTCATTACCAAATGCCATTGCCCGATAACGAATATCTTTTTGGAAACAATTCTAAATAAAGGAACATTATGAAACACATTATATATTTTATTTTTGCCCTTTTTGTTTGCGGCGTGTATGCCGGATGCAGTGAGAATGAAATCGAACTGTACAATCAGACTCCCCGTGTTAATTTTGTGGCGACTTGGAACATGCGGAGTTTTGTAGATACCGATTATGTGAAGAAAACACCCTATATAACAGATAGCTTTGTCGTTAGAATACAAGGTGATTTTCTGAAAGAGCAGCGGGCGTTCTGTTTGAAATCCATTCCGAACAGTAATTATGAGAAGTCGGTAGAGATTGTATTGGATGATACATATACATATACTGCTCTTGATACGGTTTGTCAGACTTTTTATTATAAAATCAACCGGCCTGAAGTAAAATCGGGGAAAAAAGTATACGGCTGTTTTTTAGAGTTTGATTTGGATAATCCGCGTCATCAATTTGATAAAGGATTGGTAGAAAAAAAACGGATGGATTTGAATGTTCGGTGGAATCTCAAACCGGAAAATTGGGAAGAATGGATTTGGAAGGAATATAGTGACGCCAAATACATGTTTATGATGGATGTTTGCGAATGCACTTTGAAGGATATGCAAGACGATGATTATGACAAGGTTGTGGAAGCATATAAAAATTATAAAGACGCGGGCAATCCGCCTATTTTGGATGAAAAAGGGGATGAAATCAGTTTTGAATAAAAGTAAAAAGAACAGTATATGAGAACATTAATTAAATATATCTCGGGTTTTATCGGAGTGATGTTGTTGCAAACAAGCTGTTACGAAGATAAAGGCAATTATGATTATCATGATGTAAATACGGTTGAGGTCACTCTTCCTGAAACTAAGGTACGCATGCCGAAGGAAGAGGCGTTGGAGGTTGTGATAACGCCTCAAATATCTCAAACATTGGAGAAAAACGAATCCAACCTTATATTTCAATGGAGAAAAGCGAAGGAGGGTGTGAAAGCCGGTTCGGATAATATTGCCGATTACGAGGAGATTTCCGTAGGGAAAGAATGTAAAGTAACGGTTGAGCCTTACCAATCTGAAAATATCGGCTTGATGCTGGTTGTTACCGATAAGGTGAACGGAACGAATTGGTATAAGAAAGGACAGATTACCATCATCAAGCCTTTGAATCCTTGCTGGTTTGTATTGCAGGAGCAGGAGGGTAAAGGAGTGTTGGGAGCCATAGAAGGATCTCCTGCCGGATACTATGTTTATCCGGATGTATTTAAGTCGGAGGCAAACAAAAGTTTTCCTTTGGAGGGAAAACCTTTGGCTGTAAGTGCCAGAAAAGAGTATGGAAACAAGCAAGCTTCCAGGCTGCTATCCTTTTTAGGATTTACCGCCAATCCGGCATTGGTACTGGTGACAAGTCAGGATGCGGCTGTTTTGGCTCCAATCACTTTGTCTGTGAAGTTTCAGGCGGATAAGATACTGTTTGAACCGGTGAATCAGGGAAAGCCCATTAAAATAGACAATTACAAAATGAGTACTCATGGAGAACTGTTTGTCAATGACGGTAAAGCTTATTTAGCTTATATGGACGGCTTTTGCGTTCCATATTCCGTTAAGAGCGGGGAAGAATATCCTTCCATTTCGGCGTATGGGGCTTCCGGAAGTTATTTATTCTTTTTTGATCCGGTCAATCATTCTTTCTTGAAGATGTCTGCCTATTCAACCAATAATTTTATGGGCACTCCCCGTTCTTCGAGCTTTGTGCGTAGATTCGGTTCTGCTTGGATGGATCGTCCTTTTGCACTTCGTCCGGTAGGACAAAATTCAACGGTTGAAAACGTGTTTAATCCCGATGCCGTTGATGCGTCGTTGGAAATAAAAGATATCATATCCGGTGGGGGTGACGGAAGCTATGCCTATGCGGTTGGCACAACCGCGCATGGAAACGAGCTGACCGTTTTCAAATTCAGCGAAAGAGATGAGGATCCTCTTTGTGCGGCTAAATATACCGTTCTTTTGCCGCCGGGAGTAAATGCCGCTACTGCAAAGTTCGCTACTTCTTATGCCTATACTGCCAATATGCTGTTTATGGCATCGGGCAATACGCTTTATCGTGTTGATCTCGACCGTGGAAGGGTGGCAGAGCTTTATTCGTATGAAACGGATCCTTCGGCGCAAATCTCCTGTTTGAAATTTAAAGATTCGGAGGAAGAGGAAGAACTGGGAAGATGTGTCGGACTGGGTATCAATACCGCCGATAAAGCGATAGTAGTGGAATTGCAGTTAACGGTAGCGGGGGATGTGGCCCGTTCGGAAAATGCCCAATGCGTATATGAAGATACTGCTCATCCGTTTCGAAAGATTGTCGATATCACCTATAATTATGAATAGTGTTTGCGGGTGTTTATGCTGAAAAGAATTTCTTGTATTATTCTGCTTTGTGCTGCCTGTACATGTTTGTACGGGCAGCCTGGTATTACTGATTTTTTTGAAAAAGAGTTGTCGCCCGATGTCTCTCCCGGCATGTTTACCACTTATCGCAGTGGTGAACGTATGTATTGGGAAGTTCCCGATTCTTTGATTGGTCGGGAGTTCGTTATCACGACGGCTATTCTGACCGCCCCCGCCCGTCCCGACCGCAATATGGAGAAAAAGTTCGGATATTCGGGCGATATGATAGGCCCGGTCTTCTTTAGCTTTCGCAAGCATGGCGATGAATTGTGGATGATGGATCCGCGGCACGAACGGACGATAGCAGACTCTACCGGGGCGTATGCCCGTATCGCGATGCAGAGTGAGAGTGATAGGCTTTATAAGGTTTTACCTGTCAAGGCAAAGGGGAGTGCGAGCAGTTTGGTGGAGATTGGAGATATGTTGAAAGATTTTCCACTGTTTACACTTGATATTGTATCTTTCGACCTGATGATAGGTATGCGTGTAAAAGGTATGGATCGCATTGAAGAGGTTAAAGGATATGATGATCGTCTGCTGATTAAGATATCCAGAACTTATGAAAATTCTTCGATGTTTTCTTCCACTCGTCCGGCTTCTCCTTCATATAAGGGAAATTGGGAAACAGGGGTATGCATCGGATTGCTTCCTGAAAAGCCGCTGGAGCCTGTTGCAGCCAATTCGGGAAGTTACTTCAGTTTCAGCAAAGAAAGCTTCGAAGGCGATCAGCCTTCCCGAAGAAAGTCTTTTATTAAGCGATGGAGGTTGGAAGTTCGTCCCGAAGATGTGGATAAATACATGAAGGGGGAACTGGTAGAGCCGGTAAAGCCTATTGTCTTTTATATAGACCGCAATATTCCCGAGAAGTATCTCGATTGTGTGATGGAGGCGGTACGCGACTGGTCTCCGGCTTTCGAAAAAGCCGGATTTAAGAATGCTATAGACGCTCGATTGGCACCTGATGCTGCCGAAGACCCTGAATTTTGCATGTATGACGCCGCCTATCCATTTATATCGTGGAAAATATCCGGTCAAAACAATGCTTACGGACCCACTCCCTGCGAACCTCGGTCGGGAGAGATCGTCGGTTGTCATGTCGGTATTTTCAGCAGTGTACTGAATATTCTCCAAAAATGGTATTTCGTACAATGCGGGGCCAATGACCCCGATGCTCGGAATATCCTGCTGCCCGACTCTGTGCAGTGCGAATTGATCAAGTTGGTTTTGACCCATGAAATAGGGCACACGTTGGGATTGGAGCATAATTATCTGGCAAGTTCCCACTACTCCATAGAGCAGTTGCGCGATAATAACTTTTTGAGCCTATACGGAATAGGAAGCTCCATTATGGATTATGTGCGTTTTAATTACGCCTTGCGTCCTCATGACAAGGTAGATCTCAGCAACAGACGTATTCGTGTGGGAGAATATGACAAATGGGCCATAGAGTGGGGATATCGTATTTTCCCCGGTAAGAATGCTGCCGAGCGACAGCGGAACAGAGATTTGTGGAATAAGGAAAAACTGCGAGATTCTTTGTTGCATTTCGGAGGAGGAATCGATGTGCGCGCGCAAGCCGAAGACTTGGGCAATGACCATGTCGCTTTTAATGCGCAGGGCATAGACAACATGAAGCTTCTCTGCGAATGCCATGAGATTTGGAAGCCGGCCGATAAAACCGCACTCTACGTGTTGCAGGGACGTTACAATGCCATGCTGGAGCATTTTCTTAATTGGGTGCAGCATGTATATGTCCATTTAGGAGGGAAGCGGGTGGCAGGCAGCGAAGATAAAGCAGTATACATTCCCGAAAAAGCGGACTACAATCGCAAAGTGATGCGTTTTATACAAACTTACGTTTTGCAACCCCCGATGTGGCTTTTCGATGAGAAACTTACCGTTCCTTTGGAGATAGATGCCGCACACGAATTCGATTCTTTTTACAAAGAACTTTTGAACAAACTGATGGATGCTCTTTGCAGGGTGGATGAATCGGCAGACGCTTGCGGGGATATGTTGACTGCCGAAGAGTTTTTACAGTATATGCACAGCGGACTCTTCGGTGAATGGGCAAGCAGCGCTCTTGTGAGCGATGAGAAGTATAAGATTCAGACACTTTATACAGAGAGGTTGCTGAGGTTGTCGGACAAACCGGGAGGCATCGCTTCTTCACGGCTGTTGGTTTCCATTATACGCGCATTGAAGAAAATAAAAGAAGAAGCTATACTCTACAGCGGGAATACAGCCGATCCGTTAAGTAGAAAGCGGGTTCAGGCGCTTATACGGAACATTCCATATTAAGGGTGAAATAAATTTTGAAAAATAAATCATGAAGAAAGGATTATATCTGATTGTTGTATGGTTGGTGAGCGTTGGCGCATTTGCGCAGGCACAAGATACTTTACAAACATTCGAACGTTTTTTTATTGATGGGATGAAAAAGATCGACGGTGTGTTTCCCGTATATGTATCAGGAAAGAAAGTCTATTTGGAAATCCCTCGTCAATATATGGAAAGGGAAGTGGAAGTCAATGCCGGGATAGACCGGGGTTTTGATTTGATATCCCGTCCGGTCAAGGGGTTAGGCGTGGTACGTATCACTTCGCCCGATAAGCGAACGATTTGTTTTCAGCAACCCTTCTACACCGAGCGTGTATTGGACGAAAAAAGTACGTACCGACAATCTTTTTCTTTGTCTAACGTGCAATTTCCCGGCGTTAAATACCCTATCCTTACCTATTCTCCCGGCGGGGGAACCATTATGGAGATAACGGATTTCCTTTTGAACGGCGATAGTTGGTTCAGCTATGATTATAACTTCATCCGCTCTCTGGTTCCCGAATTATCGGAGATTATCAAAATACATCCGTTTGATGAAGGAGTTTCTTTTACGATAAGGAGATATCACGGAAGTGAAGCAGGCCAATATGTCTTTTCAAGTTCTGCCGTTATGTTGCCTGAGGGAAGTCTTCCGCTTGAAGTGACCTGTGTCATACGTCTGCTTCCTTTAAAGAAAGATTCCATTCGTTTGGCCGATTACAGATTTCCTTATCAGGCGTTGCGTTTTAAAGATTATTCTCAAAATCCTTACGACATGGTTGAAGATTCTCTGATTCTTCGTTGGGACTTATCCAAACCGCTTGTGTTCTATGTCGATACCTTATTTCCGAAAGAGTATTTTCAGGCAGTGAGAGATGGTGTGATGGCTTGGAACGATGCGTTTCGGAAGGCGGGTATCCGCAATGCCCTGCGGGTGGAATATTCGGATAAGAATAAGGTCTCGGCAGAGCAGCGGGCTTTTATCGCTTACGACCTGAAATTGCCGGGAATAAAAGGAACCCTGACCAACCATCCGCGCACGGGTGAAATTCTTTCATGCCGTTTGAACGTGGGCCATGGATTCTTGCAAGAGAGGATGGATGATTATCTGTTGAGCTGTGGAGCTACCGATCGGCGTGTGCTTGCCGACCGTTTCTCTAAAGTGGTGGAAAAGGAGTTGCTGCAAAGCGAGATCATCCGCGAAGTGGGATTTCTTCTGGGGTTAGGAGAGAACTTGTCAGGCAGTTCGGCTTATCCTCTCGACTGGCTGAAAGACTTACACAAGGTACAGCAATACGGGTTTACGGCTTCCGTAATGGATGTTCTTCCCTATAATTATGTGTATGAGGGAAAAGGGATGCCTCTAAAAATAGGGGAAGACGATTATCGGGCTATTTACTTTGGTTATGCTCCTGTGAAAGGCAAGAACTGCTATGAGCAGAGGGAATATTTGCGGCGTTGGATAGAAGGATTGCCCGACCGTATCCGCTTATTCCGTCCATCAGACAAGAGAATATCCAAAAAGGGCGACTTGAGTGCCGATCCTTCCGGTGCTTGTGCCATAGGTGTCGAACATTTGCTGGAGGTGTTGAAGCAACTTGACAAGGTGGTATACAAGAATAAAGAACGCGATCGGGGCAGCGCCTTGGCTGCTATATACAGAAAAGCGATTCGTTTGTATGCCACTTATTTGAAGGATATTGCAGGGGCGGTGGGCAGTTTTCGTCCGGCAGAGGTGCAGCACCGGGCAATGACCGACTTGGGTAAGTATCTGTTTCATCCGTCGGAGGAGGTAGAATGTGCCTATGTAAAAGAAAACCTGCTGGAAACAAAAAGCAAGATTCTGTATCCGGAACTGAGCGTATTATGCAAGCATTTGCTGAGTGGAGAAACATTGTCGGCTCTCCGCTTTCAGGCTTTGCAGGAGGAAGGGTATAGTGATATGGATTTCTTTCAAGATCTTTATCGAGAGCTGTTCAATGATTTCTCCCCATCCGTGCCGGTGAGTTATGAACAGATGGATATTCAGTTGTTGTGTTTACAGACCTGGCTGGATAATCTGAAAGAGTTGCGCAGTCTGAAAGAGAATACGATTCATGATAGCTCCGCAAGAGTTCTGGAATACGAGTTGCATCGCCTTTGCGGCAAGTTGGAAGATTTGGCTAAGACTCACCATCAGCCTGACGTGCGCGATATGTATGGCTTTTTTGTCAGAAAGATTCACGGATGTTTCTGAAAGATAATCGCCGGGTTATGGCCGTCTTGCAGTGAAGCCGATGGAATATGTTTTTCTCTCATTATCTCTTTATGTGGGATGAGAGACAAAAAGAGTTTGATATACGCTGCCGTTTTTATGGTTTTTGGGTTATCTTTGTTTTCGAATCGGCAACGACCGGTTCGAAAACTTGTTACTAATCATCCATACAATGGCCATTATTTTTCCTTCACCCGTTTTCGGGCCTGTACATTCCCGCCGTTTGGGCACATCTCTGGGTATTAACCTGCTGCCGGAAGACGGCAAAGTCTGTTCGTTCGACTGCATTTATTGTGAGTGCGGATGGAATGCCGAACATCGTCCTCACCGCCCTCTTCCCGCCCGTGAAGAAGTGCGCGAGGCGCTCGAAGCCAAGTTGAAAGAGATGCAGGCGGACGGAACTGCGCCCGATGTGCTAACTTTTGCGGGGAACGGAGAGCCGACGCTGCATCCGCATTTCCCCGAAATCATCGAAGATACCATTGCGCTCCGTAACCGCTATTTTCCTGAGGCGAAGGTCAGCGTGTTGAGCAATGCTACGTTTATCGACCGTCCTGCCGTGTTCGAGGCGTTGAACAAGGTAGACAACAATATTCTGAAGCTGGATACGGTGGACGAAGAATATATCCGCCTGCTCGATGTTCCCAACGGAAAGTATTCCGTTCGCGCCGTTATCGAAAGGATGAAAGCATTCAGGGGGAATTGCATTGTTCAGACTATGTTTCTGAAAGGAAACCATAAGGGCAGGGACATGAACAATACGTCGGACGGGTTTGTTCTCCCATGGCTGGAAGCTGTGAAAGAGATACGTCCACGGGAAGTGATGATTTATACCATCGACCGTGAGACTCCCGACCACGATTTGCAGAAAGCTTCCCGCGAAGAGCTCGACAGGATTGCCCGACTGGTAAGGGAGGGGGGAATACCGGTCATGGCCTCTTATTGATTACTGAGTGAATGCTTAACTATAAAGAACGGAGACTATGAAAAAAATGAAAATGTTGTCAAAAGACTTTTTCTCAAGGGAGTGTTCCCTCATCAGATGTCGGGCCCTATAACGAATCGTGTGGGTAGGCCATGTCAAGTTTACCCGACATGTAGTAGATCATTCTTATGAAGTTGTCTACGTTGCTGTATCCCCTAGCTCTTCTTTTGGCCAGTTGAATTTTAGAGTTAATACCTTCTAGCACACCATTGGTAACGCCTCTATTCTCAAAATAAGAGACTATACCAGACCAATGTGCTTTGATGGTGTTTACAAATTTGCGAAACGGTTCTAACTTGGCATCAATGGCAACATCGCACCAAAATGCCAAAT
>NZ_ATZH01000010.1 GCF_000428105.1 Bacteroides pyogenes DSM 20611 = JCM 6294
AAACAATATGAACTACAAACGTTTCAGACATTTTGGAAAGGACAAGGTCTTTATGGACTTTTCCTTCCTGGCCATTGCCTTCAATATAAAAAAGATGTGTGCAAAAATGACAAAAGAAGGCATGGATTGGCTAATTAGGCTGTTTTATGAGCTTACTGCCGCTTTATTTAAGTGCTGGAAACACATAAATCAAAGAAATCTTCAAAATATCGCAGCTTAAAGATAATGAACCGATTTGTATAGCGATGAACAAAAAAGGAAGTGCATCGTGCATTACGACACACCTCCGCTATGGAAACTTTTGTTTCCCACCGGGGAAACTTTTGCTTCACTCTCATGAAACAACATGAAACAACGATTCCCCCATTCCGGATGCTCCGGATATCGGATCGTCCTCATCCCGAATTCAAGCGATCGTAAACAATCGGCAGAAAAGAAAAGCAAGAAAGGTAAAAACTTGGCGGCCGCCCATAGACAGATACGAAGAAAATAATTATCTTTACAGCGTTCAACACTTTAAAGAAAGAAGGAGAAAACGGATGATTGTGAAGACACTACTGGACACGGACCTTTATAAGTTTACCACTTCGTACGCTTATATCAAACTGTTTCCTTCCGCCATGGGTACTTTCAGCTTCAACGACCGGAACCGAACCCCATACACAGAAGAATTCTTGCAACAGCTTAAGGCTGAAATCGAAAACTTAAGCCTTATAAGGCTCACGAAGGAAGAACTGGAGTATATGACTCGCAACTGCCGGTTCCTTCCCGGAGTATATTGGGAGTGGCTCTCGTCTTTCCGGTTCGATGCAGACAAAATCGACGTTCATCTGGATGAAAACCGGCACCTGCACATCGAAGTGAGCGATTTTCTCTACAAAGCCACGTTGTACGAAGTGCCTTTGCTTGCCCTTGTTTCCGAAATAAAAAACAGACTCCACGGATATGTAGCCGACATGGACGGCATTCTTCGCAAACTGGCGGACAAAGCGGAGCTTTCCAACCGCCACGGGATTCGTTTCTCAGAATTCGGCACACGCCGGCGCTTTTCGGCCGATGTGCAAGAGGCGGTCATCAGATACCTCAAAGAGGAAGCCCGGTATTGCACCGGCACATCCAACTGCCACTTCGCCATGAAGTACGACATGAAAATGATGGGCACGCATCCGCACGAATGGTTCATGTTTCACGGAGCCCAGTTCGGCTATAAGCATGCCAACTACATGGCTCTTGAAAATTGGGTGAACGTATACGACGGAGACTTGGGGATAGCACTTTCAGACACTTACACGACGGATATCTTCCTGAGCAACCTGAGCCGCAAACAAGCCAAACTGTTCGATGGAGTGCGGTGCGACTCGGGCAACGAGTTCGAATTTATCGACAAGCTCGTAGCCCGCTACCGGGGGTTCGGCATCGATGCCACAACCAAAACAATCGTATTCAGCAACGCGCTCGACTTCAACAAAGCGTTGGAGATTCAGGAGTATTGCCGCGACAAAATCCGTTGTTCGTTCGGAATCGGGACTAACCTGACGAACGATACGGGATTCAAACCATCGAACATCGTGATGAAACTCACACAATGCAAAATGAATCCCAATCAGGAATGGAGAGAATGTATCAAACTGTCGGACGATGAAGGAAAACATACGGGCAGTTTGGAAGAGGTACAAACTTTTTTACACGAATTTTCCAGAATATAAGCCCCGAAAACACAACTATTCCGGCAATCAGTTTGTTATCTTTGTATACAATAATGTTTTAAAAAGCCACAACTATGTTTAACTCATTTGGGAATATTTTTCGACTTACAAGCTTCGGAGAGTCGCATGGGAAAGGAATCGGAGGAGTGATTGACGGGTTCCCTCCAGGCATTACCATCGACGAAGAGTTTGTACAACAGGAATTGAACCGGAGACGTCCGGGACAATCGATTCTTACCACAGCGCGCAAAGAGCCCGATCAGGTAGAATTTCTTTCAGGTATTTTTGAAGGAAAATCAACCGGATGCCCTATTGGTTTTATCGTATGGAACAAAAACCAGCACTCTAACGATTACAACAATCTGAAAGAAGTATACCGCCCTTCGCATGCCGACTACACTTATACCGTCAAATATGGCATACGCGATCATCGCGGAGGAGGTCGCTCGTCGGCGCGTGAAACAATTTCGCGTGTCGTAGCCGGAGCATTGGCAAAACTGGCGCTTCGCCAATTGGGAATCAGTATCACCGCCTACACCTCGCAAGTAGGAGCCATCAAACTGGAAGGAAGCTATTCGGACTATGACCTCGACCTCATCGAAACTAACGACGTACGCTGCCCCGATCCGGTAAAAGCCAAAGAAATGGCCGATCTTATCTATAAGGTGAAAGGTGAGGGAGACACTATCGGCGGTACGCTGACGTGCGTCATCAAAGGATGTCCCATCGGATTGGGGCAACCGGTTTTCGGAAAACTTCAGGCCGCTTTGGCCAATGGAATGCTGAGCATCAACGCCGCCAAAGCGTTCGAATACGGCATCGGATTCAAAGGAATCAAGATGAAAGGTTCCGAACAGAACGACGTGTTTTACAACAATAAGGGACGAATTGAAACGCATACCAACAATTCCGGCGGCATACAGGGAGGCATCAGCAACGGCGAAGACATCTATTTCCGCGTGGTATTCAAGCCGATAGCCACCATATTAATGGAGCAGGAAACGGTCAACATCGACGGAGTGGACACTACTCTGAAAGCGCGCGGACGACACGACGCATGCGTGCTGCCAAGAGCCGTGCCCATCGTGGAAGCAATGGCGGCCATCACTATACTCGACTATTATCTGTTAGACAAAACAACGCAATTATAAACAACGGGAAAGCGGTCGGGAAGTCCGCTCCATAAGTTCTCTCCCGCCGGCTCTCTATAAAACAATCAATGAAAATGAACGAAATTCAGAAATACATCGCAGCAAACGAACCCCGATTCATCGAAGATCTATTCAGCCTTATCCGTATTCCCAGCATCAGCGCTCTGCCCGAACATCACAGCGATATGCTGGCATGCGCGCAACGCTGGCAAGAGTTATTGCTCGAGGCAGGAGCCGATGAAGCGACGGTAATGCCGTCGAAAGGCAATCCGATCGTATTCGGACAAAAGATGATAGACCCGCAAGCCAAGACCGTACTGGTGTACGCGCATTACGACGTTATGCCCGCCGAGCCTCTGGATTTGTGGAAAAGCCGTCCTTTCGAACCGGAAATAAGAGACGGATACATTTGGGCGCGCGGGGCGGACGATGATAAGGGACAGTCGTTCATTCAGGTAAAAGCTTTCGAATATCTCGTAAAAAACAACTTGCTGAAGAACAATGTAAAGTTCATCTTCGAAGGAGAAGAGGAAATCGGGTCTCCGAGCCTCGAAGCATTCTGCGAAGAGCACAAGGAGCTGCTGAAAGCCGACGTTATTCTGGTTTCGGACACCAGCATGCTGGGAGCCGACCTCCCGTCGCTTACTACGGGATTACGCGGATTGGCTTATTGGGAGATAGAGGTCACCGGTCCGAACCGCGACCTTCATTCTGGACATTTCGGCGGAGCGGTAGCCAATCCCATCAACGTGCTCTGTGAAATCATCAGCAAGGTGAAAGACGACGACGGACGAATCACCGTGCCCGGCTTTTACGATGAAGTAGAAGAAGTGCCGCAAGCGGAAAGGGAGATGATTGCCCGCATTCCTTTCGACGAAAAGAAATACAAAAAATCCATCGGTGTGAAGGCCCTTTCCGGTGAAAAAGGATACAGCACGCTCGAACGAAACAGTTGCCGCCCCTCGTTCGACGTTTGCGGCATATGGGGAGGCTATACGGGCGAAGGCTCCAAGACGGTGCTCCCCTCGAAAGCGTACGCCAAAGTCTCTTGTCGTCTGGTTCCGCATCAAGACCATCACAAAATCTCCCGTATGTTTGCCGACTACATTCTCAGCATCGCCCCCGAAAGCGTGCAGGTAAAAGTTACCCCGATGCACGGAGGACAAGGCTACGTCTGCCCCATCTCGCTCCCGGCTTATCAGGCGGCGGAAAAAGGATTCGAGATTGCTTTCGGCAAAAAGCCGCTGGCTGTGAGACGCGGAGGAAGTATTCCCATCATCTCTACGTTCGAACAGGTGCTGGGCATCAAAACCGTACTGATGGGATTCGGTCTCGAATCGGACGCCATCCATTCGCCGAACGAGAACTTCTCACTGGATATTTTCCGCAAAGGAATTGAAGCCGTGATAGAGTTTCATTTACACTATCGATAAACAATAAAGATGGAACGCCCGCATCGATGAAGAATCTGGGTACGGTTTCATTTACACTACCGATAAACAACAAACCGACCGTATCTTAGGAATGGACGACATCGTTTCACGTCTCATTTCCACTACCGGTAAACAACAAACTTTAGGAGAACGGCTTGCGATACGTACAGCCGTTCCTCCACTCGGAGCAGCCATAGGCTGCTTTTCCTTTGATAAGGGTTCCTTTGCCGCATTGCGGACAGGGAGTACCTACCCACTCATCATCCGCTTTCGCATTCAGTGCATCGGAAGCGTTTGCTTGTTCAGTTGTCGTTCCCGAAGCTGTCACGTTGGGAGTCAATACTTGTTCAGTTGTTGCTTTCGGATTCAGCGCATCAGGAACTACCACTTGTTTAGCTGTCGCTTCCGGATTATGCACGTCGGGAACAACGACTTGTTCAGTTGTTGCTTTCGAAACCGTTACGTTGGGAGCTGCTGTTTTTTTTCTTACAGTTTTGCCTTTTGTTTCTCTTTTCTTCTCCCCTAAGGGTGTCGATTTCCGTTCCCGTTTCTTGGTTGTTTCCGCACTCTTGTCTGTTGCATGAGCGGCAGCCTCTTGAATCGTGATCCGGCGATTCGTATTATCCGACAATACACTCATGACGATCTCCGAAACCATCTGCTTGAGTTCTTCCAAGAACTGGCGGGCATCGTATGTCTTCTTCTCGATCTCACGCAGCTTTTTCTCCCAGATACCGGTCAGCTCCGCCGACTTCAACAGTTCTTCGCGAATGAGTTGTATCAGTTCCACCCCTGTGGGTGTGGCGATGAGGTTTTTCCGTTCTTTACGAATATAATTCCGCTTGAACAGCGTTTCGATGATGGCGGCACGCGTGGAAGGACGACCGATTCCGTTCTCTTTCAACGCATCGCGCAACTCGTCGTTATCCACCAGTTTACCCGCCGTTTCCATCGCCCGGAGCAGAGTAGCTTCCGTGTACGGTCTCGGCGGCTGTGTCCATTTCTCATTCAAATCGGGCAGATGAGGGCCGCTCTCCCCTTTCACGAAGCGAGGCAGGCTGCGTTCCTCTTCCTGTCCCCCGTCTTGCTCCGTATCCGCTTGCTCATGCCCTGCGTTTTGTCCGGACTCTCCCCGTCCGTGCCCCACTCCTTGCCCGGATTCTCCCTGCCCGTTCGAAAAAACGACCTTCCATCCGGGATCCAATACTTGTTTTCCCGTCACCTTGAACTCTATTTCTTCCACCTTTCCCATCACGGTGGTGGTAGCAACCTTGCAGTCGGGATAAAACACGGCGATAAACCGGCGAGCTATCAGGTCGAACACCCTGCGCTCCATATCCGTCAGATTCTGCGGATGCACTCCGGTGGGAATGATAGCATGGTGATCGGTCACTTTCGAATTGTCGAACACCTTTTTCGACTTCGGAAGTTTCCCCCCCGCCAGCGGCGCCGTCAGCGTCTCATAGTCGCGCAGGCCTTTCAGGATGGCGGGACATTTCGGATAGATGTCATCGCTCAGAAACGTGGTATCCACACGCGGATACGTAGCCACCTTCTTTTCATAAAGCGACTGGATGAGTTTCAATGTCTCGTCCGCCGAATAAGCGAACTTTTTATTGCACTCCACCTGAAGGGAAGTCAGGTCGAACAAACGCGGAGGGTATTCTTTTCCGTCTTTCTTACTGATGCCGGTCACCGTAAAAGGCAATTCCCTGATACGTTCCACCAATGCTTCGCCTTCCTCACGTCCGGCGATAGGGTCGATACCGGGATTGTCGATTTTCTTCTTTCCGCCGTTTTTCTCTTCCTCCGCCGCTATCTCCTCGTCGCTCTTCCGTATCAAAGCCGAAAAGACCGTGTCGCGGTACGTCGTCTTCAACTCCCAATATTGCTTGGGGCGGAAGTTTTCGATTTCCAACTGCCTGTTCACGATGAGTGCGAGCGTAGGCGTCTGTACCCTTCCGATGGAAAGTACCTGCCTGTTCTGCCCGTACTTCACGGTGTAAAGCCTCGTAGCGTTCATCCCCAGCAGCCAGTCGCCCACCGCTCTTGAAAGCCCTGCCTCGTACAAAGACTGAAACTCGTTCTGGTCTTTCAGTTTGGCAAATCCTTCGCGGATTGCCTCTTCGGTAAGCGAAGAAATCCACAGGCGCTTCACCGGACAGCGCGCGCCCGCCTTTTGCATCACCCAACGCTGAATCAACTCTCCCTCTTGCCCGGCATCGCCGCAATTGATTATCTCGTCGGCCTGTTGCATCAGGCTCTCGATGATGCGGAACTGCTTCTCGTAAGTGGGGTTGCTGATAAGCTTGATACCGAAACGGGGCGGAATCATCGGCAGGCTGCCCAAGTTCCACGACTTCCATGTCGGCGTATATTCGTGCGGCTCTTTAAGCGTACAGAGATGACCGAACGTCCAAGTCACCCGGTATCCGTTTCCTTCGATATATCCCTCCTTCCGGTCGCGGGCGCCGAGCACTTCGGCTATATCACGTGCCACAGAGGGCTTTTCGGCTATGCAAACTATCATCTTCCTTTCTGTTTTTACTGCTGACTGTCGGTTGCAAAGGTACAAGATTATTTCAGTCCGGCGGCATGAAGCACCAAAAAATAGGAACTCGCACCCCCATGTCCGCAAAAAGTTCTCCGCTTGTTTTTTGTCCGCCTGAAAAACAGGATTCGGACAAACACGAAAAAAATCTGGCAAAAACTTTCTCTTCCCGAAATCGTACCCCATAGTTTCCCATTCGCTCTGTGTTCGCCGGACAGAAATAAAAAAAGAGCCGTATCCTCACTCGAAGTAGAGCTTGATACGACTCTTTTTACATTTTTCAGTTATCGTTTATAACTTTTCGAGGGTAGTTTTAGTCTTAACGTATCCTCTTTTAATCTTCATAAAGGTTCCGGATTTCAAACTACAAGCCGTTCAAAATCCGAATCCCTCTCCCATAGATGCTTTTATTCGTCCATTAGAATCTCCAGAATCTGGCAGGCTGCTTTAGCCACCGGAGTACCGGGTCCGAAGATGGCAGCCACACCGGCTTTGTACAGGAAATCATAATCCTGTGCAGGGATTACACCACCAGCAATGACAACGATGTCTTCGCGTCCCAGCTTCTTCAACTCTTCGATAATCTGCGGAACCAGTGTCTTATGTCCGGCAGCCAACGAAGAAACGCCAACCACGTGCACGTCGTTCTCCACCGCTTCGCGTGCAGCCTCCGCCGGAGTCTGGAACAACGGTCCCATATCCACGTCGAAACCACAGTCGGCATAACCGGTTGCTACAACTTTCGCGCCACGGTCGTGGCCGTCCTGCCCCATTTTGGCAATCATGATACGAGGCTGACGCCCCTCTTTCTTGGCAAACTTCTCGGTCAGTTCGCACGCGCGCTTGAAATCGCCGTCGTTTTTACTTTCTGAAGAATACACACCTGATATTGTTCTGATTATTGCTTTATAACGTCCTACCACATCCTCGCAAGCCGAAGATATTTCTCCCAGCGTAGCGCGCACATGAGCCGCCTCAACCGCCAACTCCAGCAAGTTGCCCTTGCCCGTCTTGACACATTCGGTTATAGCCGCCAGCGCCTTATCCACTTCGGCTTGATTACGTCCTTCTTTCAGACGTTTCAAGTTCTCGATCTGTTCCTTACGAACGGCCGTATTGTCCACCTCAAGAATATCGATCGGAGCTTCTTTCTCCAGGCGATATTTGTTCACACCGACAATGGTTTGCGAGCCGCTATCGATACGTGCCTGCGTGCGTGCGGCCGCTTCTTCGATACGCATCTTCGGCAGACCGGTTTCGATGGCTTTCGCCATACCGCCCAGCTTCTCGATTTCCTGAATATGCTCCCAGGCTTTATGCGCCAGTTCGTTGGTCAGAGCTTCTACATAGTAAGAACCTCCCCAAGGATCGACATTCTTGCAGACATACGTTTCTTCCTGAATATAAATCTGCGTATTACGGGCGATACGTGCGGAGAAGTCTGTCGGCAGGGCAATGGCTTCATCCAGCGCATTGGTGTGCAAAGATTGCGTATGTCCCAGAGCGGCAGCCATCGCCTCGATACAGGTACGGCCTACGTTGTTGAACGGATCCTGCTCGGTGAGCGACCAGCCCGAAGTCTGCGAGTGTGTACGCAACGCCAGCGATTTGGGGTTTTTCGGATTGAACTGCTTCACAATCTTCGCCCACAACATACGCGCAGCACGCATCTTGGCTATTTCCATAAAGTGGTTGGTTCCAATGGCCCAGAAGAAAGACAAGCGGGGGGCAAACGCGTCGATGTCGATACCTGCGGCCGTACCGGCACGGAGATATTCAAGCCCGTCGGACAACGTATAAGCCAGCTCGATATCCGCCGTAGCTCCCGCCTCCTGCATGTGATAACCGGAGATAGAGATCGAGTTGAACTTAGGCATCTTCTGCGATGTATATTCGAATATATCCGAAATAATCTTCATCGAGAATGCAGGCGGATAGATATAGGTGTTACGAACCATGAACTCTTTCAGAATATCGTTCTGAATCGTGCCCGCCATTTCTTCGAGCTTAGCGCCTTGTTCCAGACCGGCGTTGATGTAGAAAGCCATTACCGGAAGCACGGCTCCGTTCATTGTCATAGACACGGACATCTTGCTCAAAGGGATACCGTCGAACAAAACTTTCATGTTCTCCAGCGAACAAATAGACACGCCGGCTTTACCCACGTCGCCCACCACACGTTCGTGGTCGGGGTCGTATCCGCGGTGAGTAGCCAGGTCGAAAGCCACCGACAGACCTTTCTGTCCGGAAGCCAGATTACGGCGATAGAAAGCGTTCGACTCTTCGGCCGTAGAGAATCCGGCATACTGGCGGATGGTCCAGGGACGAAGCGTGTACATTACAGAATACGGACCGCGAAGATAAGGAGGAATACCGGCAGCATAGTCCAGATGCTCCATGCCTTCCAAATCTTCTTTTGTGTAAACAGGCTTCACTTCAATGTGTTCGGGTGTTTTCCAATCTGCGGAAATCCCGTTCGCCTTTTGCCATTCAGCCCCGTTAGCCGGCTGAAATGCGGCATATATATCGATGTTTTTAAAATCTTTTCTCATCTTGTTGTCGTTTTTAGTTAGCCCAGCAATTTGGCGTTAAACTCTTTCAAAGTATCCAGCACATTGACACGTACGTGAATGAAATGCTCTATTCCGGCGGCTTTCAATGTTTCCGCACATTCCGGGTTACCGGCCACGATAAACATGGCACGTCCGTTCAATGCTTTGAAAGCAGGAATGGCGTATTCCGCATATTCATCATCGCTGGAGCAAATCACCACGATATCCGCTTTGGCTGCCACGGCAGCTTCCACACCCGCTTCCACCGTTTCGAAGCCGAGATTGTCGACTACCTCGTAACCGGCACAAGCAAGGAAGTTGCATGAATATTGCGCACGAGCCTGTCTCATTGCCAGATTGCCGATGGTAAGCATAAATGCCTTCGGACGTTTGCCCGACATTTCGGTTTCGAGACGCAGCGCTTCAAATTCGCTGGCTGCACGGTCGAATACAAGTGTGGAAACATCTTTTTCGCATGTTTCTTTCCCGCCGCAACAAGATTTGGACTCTACCGGACGCTTCTCTCCGGCCTTTTCGTTGAAGTTGGGGAACTGATTGGTTCCCAACAAAATCTCTCGACGCTGGGCCACCGCTTTATGACGGGCTTTATTGCTTTCGTTCACAGCCGCCTGAACTGTACCAGCTTTCAATGCCGCATAGAAACCTCCGGCTTCTTCGATCGCAAGGAACAAATCCCATGCCTGCTTTGCAATGGACACTGTCAGGTTTTCGATATAATAAGAACCCGCAGCCGGGTCGATCACTTTGTCGAAATGAGATTCTTCTTTCAACAGAAGCTGCTGATTGCGTGCCAAACGCTCGGAGAACTCGTCCGGAGTAGCGTAGGTTTTATCGAACGGAACCACCGTCATCGAGTCCACACCGCCCAACGCCGCGCTCATCGCTTCAGTTTGCGTGCGGAGCAAATTCACATGCGCGTCGAATAACGTCAGGTTGAAAGTAGATGTTTCGGCATGAATTGCCATCTTCGAGGCGCAACGGCATTCGCCATCAGGCGACTTGTTTTCACAGTCGCGCAGACATTCGGGATGATAAGCCGAAACAATATTCGCCCACAACATTCGTGCTGCACGGAATTTAGCAATTTCAAGGAAGTAATTGGAACTGATGCCGAAATTGAATTTGATCTTTTTGGCTACCGCAGCGGCAGGAAGACCGGCTTCGGTCAGCTGATTCATATATTCGTTTCCCCAAGCCAGCGCATAACCCAATTCCTGAGAAATGTATGCCCCCGCATTGTTGAGCGACAAGGCATTCACATTCAGCACCCGATAGAAAGGAAGAGGTTGTATGGCTTCCATCAAAGCTTTTGCAGATTGCACCATGTCTCCTTTTTCTTTGCCGCGAGTCAACATTTTGTTGAAGAAATCGTAATTGACAGAGCCTTTCAACTTCGTCAAATCACAATCTTTCCGGCGGAAGTAAGCGACCAGCAACTCGGCCAATTCCACCATATGCCCCTGACAGGTAGAAAAATTCAGCTCCACACATTCGGGTTCAATATCTTTCAGCAGTGTTTCAATGTATTCTGCATTCAACTCTTTCGCTTTCAGGTGAAAAGAAAGCGAATCGATACCCTTATTCAAGATATCCAACGCCTTGGCGTTGGCTTCCTTTGGAGATTCCACCCTAATCTCCTGACGAACCAGCCATTCATTGTTGTTCTTCTTTGTCCCTCTCAGATACGGAAACTCTCCGGGAAGAGCTTCGGTTGTTTTCAAACCTTCCAAATCTTCCATCCGGTAGAAAGGTTTTACTTTAAATCCTTCGTTCGTTTTCCAAACGAGCTTCTTCTCAAAATCAGCGCCTTTCAAGTCGGCCACTACTTTTTCCATCCACTTTTCGGTAGAAACGGAAGGAAAGTCCGAGAAGAGTTTTTCTTTTTTGTCTGCCATAGTTTATTTAAAATTAAAACAAGTTAGTATTGTTTTTTATTAGTTCTATCCTTTGTTCTTCCTAAATGTCTACTATTAGACTTGCAAATATAATTAATTAGTTCGAACGATATTCTTTTTTAGGGAAAAATCGCATCCGCAAGTAACATTCTGTCGGATAGGAAAAACGGACTGAATAATATAACGAACGTCCTGTCATCAAAACGCAGACTTACGCAAGCAATAAGCACCAAGAACATTGATTTTCCGCATGCCGAAACCTGATTCTATACAATGCTTAAAGATCATCGGTCGCAAGTTTCAACTTCTTTATCACGAAATCTTTGAGAAAATCCACCGTCCCCTCAATGCCCAAAGAAGAAGAATCGATACATAAGTGATAGGTCGACGCCGCTCCCCAAACGTTATAGCTATAATAATTGTAGTACTCCGAACGTTTTTTGTCTGATTTTTCAATCATCTCTTCAGCCCTTTCTTCGTCTATTCCGTGCATGCGGCAAAGGCGCTCCACGCGTTTCTGCATAGGGGCCGAAACGAAAAGATTGACACAACGGCTATGCTCTCTTAAAATATAATCGGCACAACGCCCTACAAACAAGCAAGATTTTTTCGCTGCCAGATCTCTGATCACATCGCTTTGAACTTTAAACAAAGCATCGTTGCTCAGACAATTCGTTGCAGGCAACGCCACTTCGTTAAGAAATGGGAACCGCATGCCAAGCACACCGCCGATAATTCCCTGAGAAGCTGTTTCGTCGGCTTTCTCAAAAAACTCTTTGCACAATCCGCTTTCTTGAGAAGCCAGATTTATCAACTCTTTATCGTAGAATCCTATTCCCAAGCGAGCAGCCAGTTTCTCGCCGATCTCTCTCCCACCGCTCCCCAATTGGCGACCGACATTAATGATATAATGATCGTTCATCGTCCTGTCATCTATTTGTTTCACATAGTTACGAAACAAACATACGGAATCTTTTCGGAAAAACATAAAAAATTAACGGAAAAAGCTGCAAAGAAGAGTTCCTTTTCTTAAACAATTTATTCGTCTGTCGAACGTGTCGCATATGACTTTATAGCATCTTTTCTAATAACAGACAAAAGACCTGCGGGAACCGTGAGTCAAACAGGAAAATTCCGTAACTTTATCTACAAATGATATAGTTTTCGAACTAACCCGATAATTAGGAAGTTCATTAAGCCTGCTTAAAAGGAACTTATAAAAACAATTGCAGCTCAAAGCAGTTGGTTTATCTATTATTTTGCATTACCTTTGCAAGCGAACTGGTTCCGAACAGTCGTATCGATTGTCCGGATTAAAAGGGAATCGGGTGAAAATCCCGGACAGTCCCGCTGCTGTGAAGCTCTGCCCAACTTTCCGATAAAATCTTTCGCCACTGACAGACAATACAAGCGCCGTCGGGAAGGCATCGGGAAGGGAGTCAGTCAGAAGACCTGCCATTTCATTTCAAAGGCTGTTTTCACTCGTGGGATAGGGAAACAACCAAAGTAAAGAATCGTCCGCGGCAATGCGAATCAAACCTGCACGACCGGCATGAACAATTGCCGGCAAGTATGTGTATTATATTACGGTGTCGCGAATCAATATATAAATGTGTGACTAAAAAAGTGAAAAGACACAATGGAAGTTCTTAGAAATTTACTCGAAGGTTACCCCAACTTATGGGGAGGCGGAGTAGCCCACTCCGTTTTAATCTTATCGCTTGTGATTGCTTTCGGCATCATTTTGGGCAAAGTCAAACTATGGGGAGTGTCTCTTGGAGCTACTTGGATACTGTTTGTCGGCATCCTTTTCGGACATCTCAACATGAATCTGGACCCGCATCTTCTACATTTCATGAAAGAGTTCGGACTGATTCTTTTTGTTTATTCCATCGGTCTGCAAGTCGGTCCCGGTTTTTTCTCAGCTTTCAAAAAAGGCGGTTTAACGCTCAACATGCTTGCCATCATCGTTGTCGTGCTGGGAGTAGGAATTACGGTTGCCTTACATTTCATAACCGGGCTGCCTATTACCACCATGGTGGGAATCTTATCAGGAGCCGTAACCAATACACCCGGCCTGGGTGCTGCCCAACAAGCTTATAGCGACCTGAGCGGTATAGATGCGCCGGAAATCGCGTTGGGGTATGCCGTGAGTTATCCGCTGGGTGTAGTAGGCATCATCTTATCGCTTATTGTACTGAAATATTTCATGCGTATAAATACCGAAAAAGAAGAAAAACAAGCCGAAGAAGGATTGGGGCAACAACAGGATCTGACCGTACATCCTATTTCTATCGAAATACGCAATGAAGCCGTAAACGGACTGAGTGTAAAAGAACTTCACCCATTGCTGAACCGGAAATTTGTCATTTCCCGCATCAAATACCGTGAAGGAGGGGAAACAGAATTAGTGAACTCGGATACGACGCTGCACGTCGGGGATAAAATACTGATCATCTCCACTCCTGTGGACATTGAGGCAATCATTGTTTTCTTCGGAAAGGAGGTTACGATGGAATGGGGAAAACTGAATAAAGAACTGATTTCTCGTCGCATCCTGATCACCAAACCGGAACTGAACGGTAAAACTCTGGCTCAACTAAAGATTCGTAATAATTTCGGCGCCAGCATCACCCGGGTCAACCGATCGGGTGTAGACTTGGTAGCCACTCCTCAATTACAGTTACAAATGGGAGACCGCGTAACTATCGTCGGAACGGAACTTGCCGTCAGCCATACGGAGAAAGTGCTCGGTAACTCTCTGAAACGTCTGAATCATCCGAACCTGATTCCGATATTCATTGGTATTGCTTTGGGATGTATCCTCGGAAGTATTCCGTTTACCTTCCCCGGTATTCCGCAGCCGATGAAGTTAGGGCTGGCAGGCGGACCGCTCATCGTCTCGATTCTAATCAGCCGCTTCGGTCCGAAATATAAGTTAATCACCTATACCACCATGAGCGCCAATCTCATGTTGCGCGAAATTGGTATTTCGATTTTTCTTGCCTGTGTAGGCTTGGGAGCCGGAAAGGGGTTTGTGGAAACCATTATTAACGAGGGAGGATATACATGGATAGGGTATGGAGTCATCATTACCATCTTACCGCTGCTGATTGCAGGATTAGTGGGAAGATACTACTTTAAGCTGAACTACTTCACGCTGATCGGCGTACTTGCCGGAGCCACCACCGACCCACCCGCTCTCTCTTATTCGAACGACCTTACATCGACCGATGCTCCTGCAGTGGGCTATGCTACTGTCTACCCGCTTACCATGTTCTTGCGAGTGTTAACGGCGCAAATGCTCATTCTTTCGCTGGCTTAAAAAAAGGAAAAGAAAGCACAAAAAACGCGGAGATTCTTGAAATCTCCGCGTTTTTTATTGTTGGGCTACCTGGACTCGAACCAGGAATGACAGGACCAGAATCTGTAGTGTTACCATTACACCATAGCCCAATGATCAGGTTTGCGGGTGCAAAGATACAAATATTTTGCAAAATCAAACTCTTTCGGAGCTTTTTTTTGCAAAAATCATAGTAAACCCTTTGATAGATATAAAAGCACATCACTAAAAAACACAAAAATCGAGAGATAACTTTCTTGTATCCAATAAATCACCGTATATTTGCCGCCAATATACGTTTCTCAAACAGAAACAAAGGATAAGCATTATTTGTTATAAGACATACATAATCACTAATTTCAAATTGAAAGAATGAACGAAACCCAAGTTTTAATTGAAAAAATAACAGAAGGAATTCAAGAAAAAAGAGGTAAAAACATCGTTATAGCTGATTTAAGCCATATAGAAGATACTATTTGCAGTTATTTCATCATTTGCGAGGGGAACTCTCCCAGCCAAGTGGACGCCATTGTAGACTCCATTAAAGAATTCGCTCGAAAAGGAGCAAAAATCAAGCCTTTCTCCATCGATGGGCTACGGAATGCCGAATGGGTGGCCATGGATTATGCAGATGTACTGGTACATGTTTTTCTTCCGGAAACAAGAGTCTTTTACAACCTCGAAAACCTTTGGGCAGATGCCAAACTCACTACAATACCCAATATAGATTAAAGTATCATTATGGATAATAATACAAATAATAAAAAAAGACCCAACAACAAAGTAAATATGCCTAAGTTCAATTTGAACTGGATGTATATGATTATTGCCTTGATGCTTTTGGCATTGTGGTGGGGAAGCAATTCAGGAAGTGGAGGTAGCAAATATGTTTCGTACAGCGAACTGCAAAAATACATATCCAGTGGCTACATCAGCAAGGTGTTGGGCTATGAAGACAAATCAATCGAGGCATACATCAAACCGAACGCAGTAGGAGCCGTATTCGGCAACGACTCGAACAGAGTAGGCCGCAATCCGATGATTACAAGTAGAGCGCCGTCAACCGACAAACTGGAGGACTTTCTGCTAGCGGAAAAAGAAGCCGGACATTTCGACGGTTCATCAGAATACTTACCCAAGTCGGATTTATTCCCTGCCATCCTTGTACAGATACTTCCGCTGGTTTTGCTCATCGCCTTATGGGTATTCTTTATGCGACGCATGAGCGGAGGAGGAAGCGGTGGACCCGGCGGAGTGTTCAACGTCGGTAAATCGAAAGCGCAACTCTTTGAAAAAGGAGGCTCCATAAAAGTCACATTTAAAGATGTGGCGGGATTGGCAGAAGCCAAACAAGAGGTGGAAGAAATCGTAGAATTCTTGAAACAACCTCAAAAATATACCGAATTGGGAGGTAAGATTCCTAAAGGAGCTCTATTGGTAGGCCCTCCGGGAACAGGTAAGACTTTGCTTGCAAAAGCCGTGGCCGGAGAAGCGAATGTACCATTCTTTTCTCTCGCAGGATCGGACTTTGTAGAAATGTTCGTAGGCGTAGGCGCTTCACGTGTGCGCGACTTGTTTAAACAAGCCAAAGAAAAAGCTCCGTGTATTGTGTTTATCGACGAGATTGACGCCGTAGGACGCGCACGTGGTAAAAACCCGGCAATGGGAGGAAACGACGAACGCGAAAACACACTAAATCAGTTGCTCACAGAAATGGATGGTTTCGGCTCCAACACAGGCGTCATTATCCTTGCCGCAACTAACCGTGTAGATGTTTTGGACAAGGCATTGCTCCGCGCAGGCCGGTTCGACCGACAGATACATGTGGACTTGCCTGACCTGAATGAGCGTAAAGAAGTATTCGGAGTACATTTACGCCCTATCAAGATAGACGATACCGTGGATGTGGACTTGTTGGCACGCCAAACACCGGGGTTCTCGGGTGCCGACATTGCCAACGTCTGCAACGAAGCTGCTTTGATTGCTGCGCGCCATGGAAAGAAATTCGTAGGCAAACAAGACTTTCTAGATGCGGTAGACCGTATTATCGGCGGTCTGGAAAAGAAAACCAAAATAACGACTGAAGCAGAGCGGCGCTCCATCGCCCTACACGAAGCCGGGCACGCCACGATTTCCTGGCTGCTCGAATATGCCAATCCCTTGATTAAAGTGACAATCGTGCCCCGAGGGCGTGCATTAGGAGCCGCCTGGTATCTGCCGGAAGAACGTCAGATCACAACGAAAGAACAGATGCTCGACGAAATGTGCGCCACTTTGGGAGGACGTGCTGCTGAAGACTTGTTTATCGGACGGATATCGACAGGCGCAATGAACGACTTGGAACGGGTAACCAAACAAGCGTACGGCATGATTGCCTACCTCGGCATGAGCGAGCGATTGCCTAACTTATGCTATTATACCAATGAAGAGTATTCTTTCAATCGTCCTTACAGTGAAAAAACCGCAGAACTCATTGACGAAGAAGTCAAGAGAATGGTTAACGAGCAGTACGAAAGAGCCAAGAAAATTCTCTCCGAACATAAAGAAGGGCATAATGAGCTTACTCAAATATTGATTGACAAGGAAGTTATTTTCGCGGAAGATGTGGAACGTATATTCGGTAAACGACCATGGGCTTCACGCTCCGAAGAAATCATGGCTGCGAAAGCCAGTCAGGAAGCAGCCAAAGCAGAGAGGAAACTGGCTGAACAGCTAAAAGAGAAAGAGTTGCAAGATAAAAAAGGCGAGAGCTCTGAAGAAGAGAGGACAACTGAACCACAATAATTCTAAAAAAACAGAAAGTTTTGAACAGCAATTTCATCAAACGGGCTACTACCGGAATACTTTTTGTAGCCATTCTGGTCGGATCGATTCTTTACGCGCCGATCAGTTTCGGAATACTTTTCGTAGCAATCAGCGCGCTAAGTATTTATGAGTTCGGACAAATCATAAACCGGACGGGGGAAGTAAGCATGAATAAAACCATTGCCATGTTGGGAGGAGCTTATCTTTTTCTGGCAGTAATGGGATTCTGCATCAATGCGGCCGATTCTAAGATTTTTATTCCTTATATAATCCTGTTGCTGTATATAATGATTAGCGAGTTGTATCTGAAAAAAAAGAATCCGGTACTCAATTGGGCGTACGCACTGTTCAGCCAACTTTATATCGGTTTGCCTTTCGCTCTACTGAATGTATTGGCATTCCACAACGATGCGGAATATGATACAGTGAGTTATAACCCAATTTTACCTCTTTCCGTTTTTATCTTTCTTTGGCTGAGCGATACCGGTGCCTATTGCGTGGGATCGCTTATCGGAAAGCACAAGCTATTCGAACGCATCTCGCCGAAAAAGTCGTGGGAGGGTTCGATAGGGGGAGGAATACTCGCAATAGCATCCTCTTTTGTTCCGGCTCATTTCTTCCCGTTCATTTCAACTTTGGAATGGATAGGGTTAGCCCTTATCGTTGTTGTATTCGGCACGTGGGGCGATTTAACAGAATCATTACTCAAACGTCAACTCCAAATCAAAGATTCCGGCACAATTCTTCCGGGGCATGGAGGAATGCTCGACCGATTCGACAGCGCGTTGATGGCCATACCAGCGGCAGTCGTATATCTCTATGCGTTGACCTGGTCGTAAAAATACAAACAAAAAAAATAAGAATGTGCCGGAGCTGTTTTTAAACTCACCGCTATTTTTCATTAATAATAATGGTGATTTTTTAAGAAAGCCTACTCCAACATAGAAGCGGTATGCCCCTCTTTCTCTTCCTTAGGCATTTCGGCATCATGTTTAATATCAAGAACTATTTCCTTTTTTCCACTTGTTTTCAGATTAACGAGTACTTTAAATCCTTTCAGTTTTTCAGCTGCTAACTCATTCTCAGGATAAAAATCTTTCAGACTAAAAGACACCCTTCCCCGCCCTTGAAGATTTGTCACATCCTCATAAGTATTGTAACGCAACTGCAGGTGAATGTACCCGTCTTCTGAGGGCTCTGCTACTTTTTTATCCTGCACAAGGCTGATGCGATGTTTCTTTTTACTGGGCAGATCTTGAATGAAAACAAGATTCAAATGCTTGCCTCCAAGCCATATACCACCTTTGATAATAGCAATCGGGTCATCGCCGAAAGCTTCTTCGTTTTCTTCAGTCAGTTCTTCTACTCCTTTAGTAAGCAGTTCGTAAATTCCTTCCATTTTTACTTGAACGCCTTTTTTATCTTTCATATCACCCAGCGGATTAAAGAAAGAGATTACCCGTTGTCCATTTACCGGTCTATACCATGGTATGGAAGTAGCTACCGGATAAATAATACCCCAGCTGTCTCCTTCCAAATAATAACCACCACCGCCGGTGGTCTTCACGGTTGCCCAATCCGCACCAATATCTCCCAAAGAATATCCGTCGTCGTCATCGCACGACTGCCATACCGGTGTCAGCACAAGCAGTAACATTCCCAAAATAAATTTCATCCTTTTCATATCTATACTCCTTTCTTTTATAGTCTTCTTATACTCTTCTGCTTTATAAATAAAAAAGCCGGTCATTTACTGCACCGACTAATATATTATTCAAAAAAAGAAGTTACTTTTTCAGCAAGTCCGACATGACACGAGCTGCATTTTGAGGTGCTCCGGGAGGTCCCAACCGCTGAGACATATATCCGTATCCGGCAAACATACGCTCTCTATACACACTATCTTTCAGAAGAAAATGAAGCTCATTTCGCATATTTTCCACAGTCATGCTGTCGGCCACAAGCTCTTTAACAACCTCATGTCCGGCGATGAGATTGACCAACGAAATAAACTTTACTTTCAATATATACCTACGCAAGAAAGAAATAACCTTACCGATGGGAGTATGATAGCAAACAGCCTGCGGAACACGGAACAAAGCGGCTTCCAATGTAGCGGTTCCCGAAGTAACGAGAGCCGCTTCGGCATGATGGAGCAACCGATAAGTTTGACCGAACACAACTTTTACTTTTGCCTTACCAATGTATCGGGCATAATAATCCGGGGATATGCCTGGTGCTCCAGCCAAAACCACCTGATAATCGGGGAAAGCGGACGCAGCTTCCAACATATCCGGAAGATTATCTTTAATCTCCTGCTTACGGCTTCCCGCCAGCAAGGCGATCACAGGTTTCTCCTCCAGTCCGTTCTCAGAGATGAAAGCATTCATATCCTTCGGATTCTCACGCCGGTAAGCCGACACTTCATCGACCGTCGGGTTTCCTACATAATGAATGGGATATTGATGCTTCTCCCGAAAGAATTCCTCTTCGAAAGGGAGGATGGAAAAAAGCTCGTCCACATCGCGCTTGATGTTCTTAATGCGGTACTCTTTCCAAGCCCATATTTTCGGAGAGATATAATAATAAACCGGAATCCGGGTTTTGGCACGAACAAACTTGGCGATATTGAGATTGAAACCCGGATAATCGACCAGAATCACGACATCGGGCTGCCAAGCTACAATGTCCTCCTTGCACTGTTTCATGTTTGCAAAGATAGCCGGCAGATGAAGCAACACGGGAATGAATCCCATGTATGCCATTTCTTTATAATGCTTTACCATCGTACCACCTTCGGCTGCCATCAAATCGCCTCCGAAAAAGCGGAATTCCGCCTCCCGATCTACGTTTTTCAAAGCTGCCATCAGATGAGCCGCATGCAAATCGCCCGAGGCCTCACCGACAATCAAATAGTACTTCATCAGATTCCGGCTTGGCGGCAATATCCGCGTAATTCATCCATAAAACCGTATGCCGTAAGATCTACCGTAGTAGGAGTAATGGCAGCGTAACCGTTGGTCAGCGCCCAATGGTCGTTCTTCTCATTCTCCGGCTCATGATCGGCAAACTCTCCGGTCAGCCAGAAATAGTTCGCGTCGTTTCTCCGCGGACAAGCCTCCCATTCGTGTATCCATCGCCCTTTCGACTGTTCGCATATTTTCACTCCTTTAATTTCAGGAGTATCAGGGAAATTCACATTCAGGCAAGTCAAAGGCGGAAGTCCTTTCTCCAATACCATTTCCGCAATTTTGCGAACATAAGGTGCGGCAGCATCGAAGTCAGCGTCAATATCATGACTGCACAAAGAAAAGCCTATAGACGGAATACCATTCAGGCAACCTTCAATAACCACACCCATTGTACCCGAATAATGCACGTTGGTTGCAGAGTTATCTCCATGGTTAATCCCACCTACAATTAAGTCAGGTTCACGGTCGAGCACCAGATGTTTCGCTAGTTTTACGCAATCGGTAGGAGTGCCCGAACATTTATATATCGACAGCCCTACGTCCTTCCGCACCAAAGAATAATGCACCGGTGTTGTTGACGTGACCGCAGTTGAATTACCCGACCGGGGCCTGTCGGGCGCCATTACCACAATCTCGCCCAAAGGGCGCAAAAAACGGATCAATTCATTCAATCCTTTTGCCATAATACCGTCATCGTTAGAAATCAGAATCAACGGTCGTTTATTTTCCATATCTTTTTTCCTATCTTTAATATGTGCCGGACAAAAATAAGAAAAAGAACTTGCATTGCCAACCGAATACCGGGTTATCACACAAAGGGCGACTTATCCCTCACTTGAAAGTCAACTATCTGTCCGAGTATAGTCATCACTCGAACGCTAACTAACTTCATGCCCATCTATAACATAGCTATCGGACTCGTCCTTCTTTTAGAGAAACCGGGCAAAAGGCAACTACTTAAAAAAAGTGTTTAGGAAGATAGATATTTTTCTTTGCAAAAACAGGGTGTTCTATGAAATCTTAATGTTCTGCAAGTGAGTTGAAAAAAACAATAGAAATCCAATAAATATATATATATTTGCGGGCTTAGAAAAAGTTAAAAGATAGATTCACTGTAGTTTCACAGCTTTTGCGGAAGAAGCAGTTATTAACAAAACAGGTGACTTATCAACAAAAAATACAAAGTTTCTATTTTTTCGTAGGCACTCTGAAGATTTATCGCTTATTTCGCCATCAATAAAATGATAGAATATGGGAAAAATTATAGCTTTGGCCAATCAAAAGGGGGGAGTAGGCAAAACAACGACTACCATCAATCTCGCAGCCTCGCTTGCAACCCTTGAAAAAAAAGTACTCGTAGTAGACGCCGACCCGCAGGCAAATGCATCTTCCGGATTGGGAGTGGACATCAAGCAGTCGGAGTGTACTATCTACGAATGCCTCATAGATAAAGCCGATGTAAAAGACGCCATTCACGATACCGAAATCGAATCTTTGAAAGTCATCTCCTCACATATCAATCTAGTAGGAGCGGAAATTGAAATGCTCAATCTGGAAAACCGTGAAAAGATACTGAAAGAGATACTTACTCCGTTGAAAGAGGAATATGATTTTATTCTGATCGATTGTTCGCCTTCTTTGGGCCTGATCACCATCAACGCTCTGACAGCCGCCGATTCGGTAATTATCCCCGTACAGGCGGAGTATTTCGCACTGGAAGGAATCAGCAAACTGCTGAATACGATCAAGATTATCAAATCGAAATTAAATCCGACACTCGAGATCGAAGGCTTTCTACTGACGATGTACGACTCCCGATTGCGACAGGCCAATCAAATCTACGATGAGGTGAAACGGCATTTCCAAGAGTTGGTGTTCAACACTGTGATCCAACGGAATGTGAAACTTAGTGAAGCTCCCAGCTACGGAATCCCGACCATCCTTTACGATGCAGACTCCACCGGTGCCAAAAACCATCTGGCGCTGGCCAAAGAGCTAATCAACAGGAACAAACAATAAAAAATTGAAGAAGAAATGACAGCACAAAGAAGAAATGCATTGGGACGCGGACTGGACGCATTGCTCTCTATGGACGAGGTAAAAACCGAAGGTTCTTCTTCCATCAACGAGATAGAGCTGGCAAAAATCATCGTCAATCCCAATCAACCCCGTCGAGAATTCGACCCCGCCGCATTGCAAGAGTTGGCGGACTCCATCAAAGAAATCGGCATCATACAGCCGATAACTTTACGCAAACTCTCGGAAAACGAATACCAGATTATCGCCGGTGAACGCCGCTTCCGGGCTTCGCAAAAAGCCGGTCTGAAAACGATTCCCGCATACATCCGTACAGCCGATGATGAGAATATGATGGAAATGGCGCTGATCGAAAACATTCAGCGCGAGGACCTGAATGCCGTAGAAATCGCACTTGCCTACCAGCACCTGCTGGAACAATACGAACTTACTCAAGAAAGATTGAGCGAACGCGTCGGCAAAAACCGCACCACAATAGCCAATTACCTTCGCCTTCTCAAATTGCCGGCTCCCATACAGATGGCGTTGCAAAACAAGCTGATAGACATGGGGCATGCCCGTGCATTGCTCTCATTGGGCGACCCGAAACTTCAGGTTCAACTGTTCGAAGAAATACAAACCCACGGATATTCCGTACGCAAGGTTGAAGAGATTGTTAAATCACTCAGCGAAGGAGAAGCCGTAAAAAGCGGGACACGGAAAATTACACCGAAGCGAGGTAAGTTGCCCGAAGGGTTCAACCTCCTGAAACAACAGCTTTCAGGCTTTTTCAACACCAAGGTACAACTCACCTGTTCCGACAAAGGAAAAGGAAAAATCAGCATTCCTTTTGCTAACGAAGAAGAACTCGAACGTATCATGGAAATCTTCGATACGCTAAAGAATAAATGATCAGATACAAAAAAACACATCAATCGGTTATCACTGCACTGCTTTTCTGCATGTTACAGCTGTCCGGGACCGGTGCGCATGCACAGGCTCCCGTAGCTCCCGCACAAAAAGACAGCACCATACTAGGGAGAGAACTCCCCAAAGCCCGTGCCCGCAGAGACCGTTCGCCGGACGCAGAAAAAGATTCACTGGCAAAAGACAGTTTAATAAAGGTATTAAAACCGATAAGAACTACAGTGCTCGATTCCATATCATTCGACAGCACCTCGATAGCCAAAGCCCAAATAGCCGACAGTCTGGATATCATCAACCGGAAGGGACTGAAGAAGATAGAACAACCGGCCGCTGTTACGCTAAAAGACAGCCTCTCCGCCATACCCGGCATTAACAAAGAGATGTTTATGCCGAACCCAGGAAAGGCCACCTGGCTGGCTGTTGTCTTCCCGGGCGGAGGACAAATCTATAATCGTAAATATTGGAAACTCCCCATCATATACGGAGGTTTTGCAGGATGTGCCTACGCCCTCAGCTGGAACAACAAAATGTATAAAGATTATTCGCAAGCTTATTTGGATATTATGGACAAAAACCCGAACACCAAAAGCTATGAGGATCTCCTTCCTCCCAACGCTTCCTATAACGTAGAACAACTCACCAATACGCTTAAGCGCAGAAAAGACATGTTCCGACGCTACAGAGACCTCAGCATTTTTGCGTTTATCGGAGTTTACGTCATTTCTATCATCGATGCTTATGTAGATGCCGAACTGTCGAATTTCGACATAACTCCCGACTTAAGCATGCGCCTGGAGCCTGCGGTTCTCTGCGATCAATTTAATTCAGGACGAAAATCGGTGGGAATGCAATGTGTATTGCGATTCTGAGAAAGAGGTTGAAATAATTCGATTTACGCGACCTACCCTCAAAATCAAAAAACTAATAAACAAATGACTCAACCAATTATTGAAGAATGAAAAAACTTATAATTTATTATCCAATCATATTTCTTTTCCTGACAGTAGCATTACGTGCGGAAGCTCAAAGCGTAGATGTCGTCATTCGTGAAAACGGAACGGTGCGTAGAGAAAGCATTGATCTGCCTAAAAGCATGACTTACCCGCTCGACAGCTTGCTAACCGACTGGAAAGCCAAAAATTACATTGATTTAGGAAAAGATTGCAACACCGCCGAAATCAATCCGTACTTTACCGACTCGGTTTATATCGACCGTTTGTCACGCATCCCCGCCATCATGGAAATGCCTTACAACGAGATTGTTCGCAAGTTTATCGACCTCTATGCCGGACGACTTCGCAACCAAGTGGCCTTTATGTTGAGCGCATGTAATTTCTATATGCCCATCTTCGAGGAAGCGCTCGATGCTTACGGACTTCCTTTGGAACTCAAATATCTCCCGATCATCGAGTCGGCGCTCAACCCTTCCGCAGTATCACGGGCAGGCGCTTCAGGGCTTTGGCAGTTCATGATAGGTACAGGAAAAATCTACGGACTTGAATCCAACAGCTTGGTAGACGAACGCCGCGACCCGATAAAAGCGACTTGGGCGGCAGCCCGCTATTTAAAAGAGATGCATGCCATTTACGGTGATTGGAACCTGGTTATCGCTGCCTACAACTGCGGTCCCGGGACCATTAATAAAGCTATCCGACGGGCCGGAGGCGAAACCGATTATTGGAAAATATACAATCTGTTGCCTCGGGAAACCAGGGGATATGTGCCTGCTTTCATTGCCGCCAACTATGTAATGACGTATTATTGCGACCACAATATTTGCCCGATGGAAACCAATATCCCGGCAAATACGGATACCGTGCAAATAAACAAAAACCTGCATTTCATGCAAATAGCAGAGCTCTGCAATGTTCCACTGGATGAAATCAAAAGCTTGAATCCACAATACAAAAAACAAATCATCCCCGGTGATCATAAGCCTTATACCTTACGGCTCCCAATTCATGCAATCAGCTCTTTTATCGACAGACAAGACACAATTTACGCACATCGTTCGGAAGAACTTTTCCACAACCGGAAAGTGATTGAAATGAAAGACGACACTCCGAGCGCGCGCAGAACCGGTAAGAGCCGAGGAAGCGGGAATGTCACATACTATAAAATCAGAAAAGGAGACACGTTATCCTCCATTGCAAGCAAATACAATGTACGCGTAAAAGATCTCCAGCGATGGAATGGATTGTCCAAAACTCAAATCTCGGCAGGAAAGCAACTCAAAATATACAAATAAAAAGCTTTTTGCTTGCATCATTCGGGATTTTGGCTATTTTTGCAAAGCTAAGCAAGTGAAAGAACAACAACTATGGATAACTTACCCCCAAAAGAAATGACCGATGAAGAGATGATCGAACAGGAGTTTCAAAAACTGCTGACCGATTATCTCGGCACAAAACACCGTAAAAGAATTGAAATCATCACCAAAGCGTTCAATTTTGCCAATCAAGCGCATAAAGGCATCAAACGGCGCTCCGGTGAACCTTATATTCTGCATCCGATAGCGGTTGCGAAAATAGTGTGCAATGAAATCGGACTGGGGTCGACCTCTATCTGTGCCGCTCTGTTGCACGACGTCGTAGAAGATACCGATTACACGGTAGAAGATATTGAAAACATTTTCGGTCCCAAAATAGCCCAGATTGTAGACGGGTTAACCAAAATATCTGGCGGTATCTTCGGCGATCACGCTTCGGCACAAGCCGAAAACTTCAAGAAACTGTTGCTTACCATGTCGAGCGACATCCGGGTAATCCTCATTAAAATAGCCGACCGCTTGCATAATATGCGGACTTTGGGATCCATGTTGCCAAACAAGCAATACAAAATAGCCGGTGAAACGCTCTATATCTACGCTCCCTTAGCCAACCGGCTGGGATTATATAAGATAAAAACAGAACTTGAAAACCTCAGCTTCAAATATGAACATCCGGAAGAGTATGTCGAGATTGAAGAAAAGCTGAATGCTACGGCTGCGGAACGCGACAAAGTATTCAACGAATTCACAAGCCCTATCCGTACACAATTGGATAAGATGGGACTGAAATACCGACTAATAGCGCGCGTCAAATCCATCTATTCCATATGGAACAAGATGCAAACCAAGCATATACCTTTCGAAGAAATATACGATCTGCTTGCTGTTCGCATCATTTTCGAACCGCGCAATCAGGAAGAAGAACTGAACGATTGCTTCGATATTTACGTGACTATCTCCAAAATATACAAGCCGCATCCCGATCGGTTGCGCGATTGGGTAAGCCATCCCAAAGCCAACGGATATCAAGCTCTGCACGTCACCCTCATGGGAAACAACGGCCAATGGATCGAAGTGCAGATACGCAGCGAACGAATGAATGACGTAGCCGAACAAGGATTTGCCGCTCACTGGAAGTACAAAGAAGGAGGAGGCAGCGAAGACGAAGGAGAATTGGAGAAATGGCTTAAAACTGTCAAAGAAATATTAGACGACCCTCAGCCGGATGCTATCGACTTTTTGGATACTATCAAGCTCAATCTGTTTGCTTCGGAGATATTTGTATTTACCCCGAAAGGTGAACTGAAAACCATGCCTCAAAACTCCACCGCTCTCGATTTCGCATTTTCGTTGCATACCGATATCGGAAGCCATTGCATTGGAGCCAAAGTCAATCATAAATTAGTACCGATCAGCCATAAGCTGCAAAGCGGCGATCAGGTAGAAATACTTACATCCAAATCGCAACGGGTACAGCCTCAATGGGAACTGTTTGCCACTACAGCCCGCGCCCGCACGAAAATAGCCGCCATTCTTCGAAAAGAGCAAAAAGCCAATCAGAAGAAAGGAGAAAAATTACTGAATGAGTTCTTGCAGAAAGAAGAAATCCGCCTTGAAGACAGTGTAATCGAGAAATTATGCCGATTACACAGATGCAAAGACTCAGAAGAATTGCTTGCAGCAATCGGGAGTGAAAATATTGTACTGGGAGAAGCAGACAGAAATGAACTGAAGGAAAAGCAATCAAGCAGTTGGAAAAAGTATCTTACTTTCTCTTTTGGAAATAGCAAAGAGAAGCCGGAAGAGAAAAAAACAACCGAAATAGAAAAAATCAATCTGAAGCAAATACTGAAATTGACAGAAGAAAGCCTTCAGAAGACATACATCATGGCCGAATGTTGTCATCCTATCCCCGGTGACGACGTACTGGGATATATCGACGAGAAAAACCGTATTATCATTCACAAACGCCAATGCCCGGTGGCGGCAAAGTTGAAAAGCAGCTATGGAAACCGTATATTGGCAACCGAATGGGATACTCACAAAGAGCTTTCATTCTTGGTATACATATATATCAAAGGAATAGACAGCGTAGGACTTCTGAACGATATCACCCAAGTAATTTCCAAACAGATGAATGTGAATATGCGTAAACTGAACATCGAAACCAACGACGGTATCTTCGAAGGTAAAATACAGCTATGGGTACATGATGTGGAAGATGTGCGCTCGGTGTGCAACAACCTCCGAAAGATTAAGAACATCAAGCAAGTCAGCCGGATAGAAGAATAAGCCAAGCAACCAGACAAAGCTTATCTTTCGTCCAGCTCCTTTTTAATAGCCAAAAGTTCTTCTTTAACAGCTTTCAGGCGAGAGATTATTTCGTAATTACGCGCAGCGCCTTCTTTATTATCTTTCAATTTCTGGCGGGCACCCGTAAGCGTCATCCCTTTTTCTTTCACCAAATGGTAAATAAGACCGATTGTCTCTACGTCCTCTTTCCGGTACTGCCTTACGCCTCTTCCTGCCGTTTTGGGAGAAATCTGAGGAAACTCCTTTTCCCAAAAACGAAGCAGCGATTGATTCACGCCGAACATTTGAGCCACTTCAGCGATGGAATAGTACAGTTTCAAGTCTTTATCGGTATTTAGCATATTCCTCTTGTTTCCTTATAATTAATCGAACACTTTTCCATGATTGGCGGCAAGCTGAACCATCCTGTCATAATCTTCCGCGCTCAAATCCATGAAGTAATAGTTGATCGGGTTTACTACCTGCCCCTTTACATGCACCTCGTAATGCAAATGAGGACCGGTGCTCTTGCCCGTACTCCCTACCCCTCCTATCACTTCTCCCCGTACCACCTTCTTACCCAATTTCGTGCGAAAATCTCTCAAATGCGCATACCACGTCTGATATCCGAAACCATGATCTATCACGATGGTATTTCCGTATCCGGTCTCCCACCCCATCTTCACCACTGTTCCGTTGCCGGTTGCATACACGTCCGTTCCGGGAGAAGCGGAGAAGTCCATGCCGGAATGGAATTTCGCCGTTCCATAAATAGGGTCGATCCGAGTACCGTATCCAGAGGCTGTCTGGCGAAGATCCTTATTCGAAATAGGCTGAATGGCAGGCATACATTTCAGCATCTCACCGTGGTTTTTACACATTTCTACCACATCATCGAAAGATTTGGATTGAATGTAGAGTTGCTTGGAAAGCACATCCAGCTTCTGAGTGGTGTTGACCACCAGTCCGGCATTAGCCATATCCATCAGCTCTTCATAACGGTTCGTACCGCCATATCCTGCCTGTCGGATAGCCGGAGCTATCGGATCGGCCTGCATTATGACGCGGTAGAGGTTATCGTCGCGTTGCTGAATGTCGCGGAGTACTTCCTCCGCATCATCCAATCGTCGCGAAAGCACATTGTACTGTGCCAGAAGTCGGCTGTTCTCTATCCGCAACTCCTTCTCCGAAGGAGAACCGAACAGCAGCAGAAGGAGAAGAAAGCTACCCGCTCCCAGCCCCATACCCACAAAAAGCCTGCGCAGAATACTGAGCCCCCGCTGTCTTACAGTGGGATAGATCCGGTCATAAGTCTGTGTTCGTGGGTTATAGATGTAGTAAACTTTGCGCATCTTTTTGGAAATATTTCACTCGTTAATACGACAAAAGTAATAAAAACAAGCTATCTTTGCATCGTTTTTTTGAGAATATTAACCTCAACAATAGATATATAAAGAAAGTATGTTGACTGCAAAAGAAATCAGAGATTCGTTTAAGAGTTTCTTCGAGTCGAAAGGACACCACATTGTCCCCTCGGCTCCAATGGTAATAAAAGATGACCCCACCCTGATGTTTACCAACGCAGGGATGAATCAATTTAAAGATATCATTCTGGGTAACCAGCCCGCCAAATACCACAGAGTGGCCGACTCTCAGAAATGCCTGCGTGTAAGCGGAAAGCACAACGACTTGGAAGAAGTAGGTCATGACACTTACCATCACACCATGTTCGAGATGCTGGGCAACTGGTCGTTCGGCGACTACTTCAAGAAAGAAGCCATCGAATGGGCATGGGAGTATCTGGTAGACGTGCTGAAACTCGACCCGGCAAACCTGTATGCCACAGTCTTCGAAGGAAGCCCGGAAGAGGGACTGAGCCGCGACGACGAGGCTTCTTCGTATTGGGAACAATTTCTGCCGAAAGATCATATCATCAACGGCAACAAGCACGATAATTTTTGGGAAATGGGAGACACGGGACCTTGCGGACCATGTTCGGAAATCCATATTGACCTGCGCCCCGCCGAAGAACGAGCCCAAGTTTCAGGACGCGATTTAGTGAACAAAGATCACCCGCAAGTGATCGAGATATGGAATCTCGTATTCATGCAATACAACCGCAAGGCCGACGGAAGCCTCGAACCGCTTCCGGCCAAAGTAATCGACACGGGGATGGGCTTCGAGCGTCTTTGCATGGCACTGCAGGGCAAGACTTCCAACTATGATACCGACGTATTCCAGCCTATGATCAAGGCCATTGCCTCTATCGCCGGAACCGAATACGGAAAAGACAAGCAAAAGGACGTAGCTATGCGCGTCATTGCCGACCATATCCGCACTATTGCTTTCTCTATCACCGATGGGCAATTGCCGTCGAACGCGAAGGCCGGTTATGTAATTCGCCGCATTCTTCGCCGGGCAGTGCGCTACGGATACACGTTTCTCGACCAGAAGCAGGCTTTCATGTACCGCTTGCTGCCGGTGCTGATCGACAACATGGGAGATGCTTATCCGGAACTGATGGCACAGAAAACGCTGATCGAAAAAGTGATCAAGGAAGAAGAAGAATCGTTCCTCCACACGTTGGAGACGGGAATCCGCCTGCTCGACAAAACAGCGGAAGAGGCTCAAGCTGCCGGCAAGAAAGAAATCAGCGGCAAAGACGCCTTTACGTTGTATGACACTTTCGGCTTTCCGCTCGACCTCACCGAATTGATTCTCCGCGAAAAAGGAATGACTATCAATATCGAAGAATTCAATACGGAGATGGAGCAACAGAAAGCGCGTGCCCGGAATGCAGCTGCTGTGGAAACCGGAGACTGGATTACACTGAAAGAAGGAACGAGCGAATTCGTAGGTTACGACTATACCGAATACGAAGCGTCTATCCTGCGCTACCGTCAGGTGAAACAAAAGAATCAGACGTTGTACCAGATCGTGCTCGACTATACCCCGTTCTATGCCGAAAGCGGAGGACAGGTAGGCGATACCGGAGTATTAGTGAACGAATTCGAAACCATTGAAGTCATCGACACGAAGAAAGAGAACAACCTGCCGATACATATCGTGAAGAAAATGCCCGAACATCCGGGAGCTCCGATGATGGCATGCGTAGATACCGACAAGCGCGCGGCCTGTGCCGCCAATCACTCGGCTACCCACTTAATCGACGCGGCTCTGCGTGAAGTGCTGGGCGAACACATCGAGCAAAAAGGCTCGTTGGTTACGCCTGACTCTCTGCGTTTCGACTTCTCTCACTTCCAGAAAGTGACGGACGAAGAAATCCGCAAAGTGGAGCAATTGGTCAACGCCCGCATCCGTGCCAACATACCTTTGCAGGAGTATCGCGACTTGCCTATCGAAGAAGCCAAAGAGATGGGAGCCATCGCACTCTTCGGAGAGAAGTACGGCGATAAGGTGCGCGTCATCCGTTTCGGCTCTTCCATCGAATTCTGCGGAGGTACGCACGTTGCCGCCACCGGAAGCATCGGAATGCTGAAAATCGTTTCCGAAAGTTCGATTGCGGCAGGAGTACGTCGTATCGAAGCTTATACCGGAGCTCGTGTGGAAGAGATGCTAAACAATATTCAAGATACCTTCAGCGAACTGAAAGCGTTGTTCAACAACGCTCCCGACCTGAAAGGAGCTATCCGCAAATATCTCGACGAGAACGCCGGACTGAAGAAACAGGTAGAAGACTTCATGAAAGAAAAAGAAGCCGCTCTGAAAGAGAGACTTCTGCAAAACGTACAGGAGAAGAACGGTGTGAAAGTGATTAAGTTCTGCGCTCCGATACCTGCCGAGATGGTGAAAAACATCGCTTTCCAACTTCGCGGGGAGATAACCGAGAACCTCTTCTTCGTAGCCGGAAGCAAAGAGAACGACAAACCCATGCTGACGGTTATGATCAGCGACAATCTGGTAGCAGGAGGGCTGAAAGCCGGCAATCTGGTGAAAGAGGCAGCCAAACTGATTCAGGGAGGTGGAGGCGGACAGCCTCACTTCGCCACAGCCGGAGGAAAGAACCCCGATGGATTGAACGCTGCCGTTGAGAAAGTATTGGAGCTGGCGGAAATCTAACCGGAGAGGTTTGCAAATACGACACATTCAAGATGAAAAAGGAGAAAGCCCGACAAAAGCTTCTTCCGCAAAATCGCCCCTGCTGCAAGAAATTGTGGCAGGGGCGATTCTTATGTTTGAGACACGTCAGTTTATTACCTTTTCAATATATTGTAATTCAGACATTTACACACCCACCCGGACAGCTATATTAAGTTGCCTTGGTAGCCATATATACTCACCGCGGTAGCCATATATACTCATGAGGGTAGATATATATGCTCATCAGAGCGAGTATATATATATAGTGAATGCGAAAGATCTGCGACATGCCCGATATCTAAAATTATTTTACACAAAGCACATACTTTCTTAAAAAATTACACGATTATTTCCACAATTCACCAATCTGTCTTATCTCTTTTCCGACAACAATTAAAAACATATTAATCCGACGAAACAGAAAGTCGTACAGCTCTTGCCGAACGAATATGCAGATTGGGAGGGAGATTAGCAATCGCCACACGGTTCAATAAACCGATGATAGCTTCTCTGTCTAAACGTGTTTTTTAAGCAAACTGTTTTTTCATCTCAGGCAGACTCCTGCCCTTTTTCGCTTTTCACTTATTTTTCCTACCTTTGTCCGTAAATCCGTTTTTTCAATCATTATTCGACAAACAATCGAAAGATACAACTATAAAAGTAACCCATGAAAACACCTTTCCACCTGTTCGCTCTGTGTGCCTGCCTGCTGGTGGCGTGCACTACCTCTCAAAAATCTGCGGAAACAGACTACACGCAATATGTCAATCCGTTTATCGGGACCGACTTTACGGGAAATACTTATCCGGGCGCACAAGCTCCGTTCGGCATGGTGCAACTCAGTCCGGACAACGGTCTGCCCGGATGGGACCGTATTTCCGGCTATTTCTATCCCGACAGCACAATCGCCGGATTCAGCCATACACACCTCTCGGGCACGGGAGCAGGCGATTTGTACGACATTTCGTTCATGCCCGTCACCCTGCCCTACAAGGAGGCCGAAGCGCCGCTGGGCATTCACTCCAAGTTTTCGCACGCCGACGAAAAGGCGTATGCCGGATACTATCGGGTGCGCTTGCAGGATTACGGCATCAATGTGGAGCTGACTGCCACCGAGCGTTGCGGCATCCAGCGGTATACTTTTCCGAAAGCCCAAGCCGCCGTATTCCTCAACCTGAAGAAAGCCATGAACTGGGACTTTACAAACGACTCGCACATCGAGGTGGTAGACTCCGTCACCATTCAGGGTTACCGCTATTCCGACGGATGGGCGCGCGACCAGCGTATCTACTTCCGCACCCGCTTCTCACGCCCCTTCGATAAGGTGACGATGGACACGACTGCCGTCGTGAAAGAGGGGAAACAGACCGGCACAGCCTTCATCGCCCGCTTCGACTTCAGCACCGAAGAGGGAGAACAGATACTCGTAAGCACTGCCGTGTCGGGAGTAAGCATGGAAGGAGCCGCCCGAAACCTGCAAGCCGAAGTGCCCGAGAATGATTTCGACAAATATCTTGCCGCAACCCAAAAGGCTTGGAACCGCCAACTCGGAAAGATCGACGTAAAAGGCAACAACGAAGATGATAAGGTGAATTTCTATACGGCTTTATACCATTCCATGCTCGCGCCGACCATCTATAGCGATGTAGACGGCAGTTATTACGGTCCGGACAAGAAGTTGCACCGGACAGACGGATGGGTAAACTACAGCACTTTCTCTCTGTGGGACACATTCCGGGCTTCGCATCCGTTGTTCACCTACACCCAGCCGGAACGGGTGAACGACATGGTGAAATCGTTCATCGCATTCTACGAACAAAACGGCCGCCTGCCGGTATGGAATTTCTACGCCAGCGAAACGGATATGATGATAGGCTATCATGCCGTACCCGTGATTGCGGACGCATATCTGAAAGGAATCGGCGACTTCGATGCGGAGAAAGCGCTGGCGGCTTGCGTGACAACCGCCAACATCGACGAATACCGGGGTATTGGTCTGTACAAAAAGCTGGGTTATGTTCCTTACAACGTAAAAGATGAGTACAATACCGAGAACTGGTCGCTCTCCCGGACATTGGAATATGCCTTCGACGATTACTGCATTGCCGAAATGGCGCATAAAATGGGCAAGAAGGAGGTAGCGGAAGAGTTCTACCGGCGTTCGCAAAACTATCGCAACGTGTACAATCCCGCCACTTCGTTCATGCAACCGCGCGATGACAAGGGGAGTTTCATCACTCCTTTCAAAGCGGACGAATACACTCCGCATATCTGCGAGAGCAATGCCTGGCAATATTTCTGGTCGGTGCAGCACGATATCGACGGGCTGATAGAACTTACGGGAGGCAGGCAGCAGTTCGCGCAAAAGCTCGACAGCATGTTCACTTATCATCCGTCGGCAGATGACGAACTTCCCATTTTCAGTACGGGGATGATCGGGCAGTATGCCCACGGCAACGAACCGGGACACCACGTGATTTACCTTTTCAATGCGGTGGGGCAGCCTCACCGCACACAAGAGTACGTGGCAAAGGTAATGAACGAGCTTTACCGCAATACTCCCGCCGGACTTTGCGGCAACGAAGACTGCGGGCAGATGTCGGCATGGTATGTGTTCAGCGCGATGGGTTTCTATCCGGTGAATCCGGTGAGCGGGAAATACGAAATAGGCACTCCCCTGTTTCCTGAACTGCGGTTGCGCCTGAGCAACGGAAAAACCTTTACCGTGCTTGCCCCCAATGTCAGCAAAGAAAACATATACGTACAGTCTGTGAAAGTGAATGGGAACCCCTACGGAGAGACGTTCCTTACTCATGAGCAAATCATGAACGGGGCGACCGTAGAGTTTGAAATGGGAAGCAGCCCCGCCGGCAAATAAAAACCGTCTTTCGGCTTCAATGGAAAGCAAGAGTCAATCAACTACAAGAACTTTACATCCGTAGAAGCCATGCTGCGGTTCGTCTGTAAATTCTTGGGCAGAAAGGAGACCCGACGGCAAGTAGAAACCATACTTCTACAATGCAGGATGTAAGCTTACTGAAAGGGGAAAAATAATCAACACATCAAAGCCTTATGATAGAGGCAAAGGTCATCTCTCAATAGGTCACAGTTGAGCAGTATTATAGTGAGAAGGTGTGATACAGGAAGTATCTTTAACAAAAGTTTGGGTAGTGAATGATTACAGAAAGATAACATTCAATAAAATATGGAGCACAAGCAATGTCATATTCAAAAAATAAACACTTCGGACTATTCCGAAATAATGAATATTTGGAGTTGAAAGAAAACGGTAACGGGCAAGCCTCTTTTGATTTTTCATTGATTACAGCTTTTCGAGTAGTTGAGAACGTCTCTCAAAAGTACTTTGAAGAAGGCTTTGGAGGAGAAACTGCGCAAGAAAAGCCCAGGAAAGACCCAAGAAAAGCCCAAGAAATATTAGATGAAATATTAGATGAAATATTAGATGAAATATTAGATGAAATAAAAAACTTTCCGCAAGTTACAAGGAAAGATTTAGCAAAAAGGTTAAACAGAACGGAGGACAGTATTCGTTATTATCTTAGGAGGATGGTTAAAGAAGGAGTTATCAAGCACGAAGGCTCAACAAAGGCTGGAAAGTGGATAATACTCAAATAGAATAAGAGAATAGAGTGGCGCGGTGCAAAACAGCGTATTTTAGAATAGCTATTAGTGTAGTTTTCTATATTGTTAGAGGTAGAAAAGATACAGTGAACTAGATAATAGAGTAAAATTCAATCTTAATAAAAATATGGAATTACAAACAGAACGTTTAATTTTGAGACCATGGCTAGAGAACGATGCCGAAGCACTTTACAAGTATGCGCAAAACCCTAATGTTGGGCCGATAGCAGGTTGGCCCCCACATACGAGTATTGAGAATAGTCGCGAGATCATTGCAACCATCCTTAGAGTGCCAGAAACTTACGCTGTTATATTGAAAGAGACTGGTGAGGCGGTCGGCAGTATTGGAATAATGACCTCAAGGAGTGAAATTCACTCTGCAAAAATAGCAGATACCGAGTGCGAAATAGGTTTCTGGCTCGGAGAGCCATTTTGGGGACAGGGCTTGATACCCGAAGCTGTAAATGAGCTACTTCGATATGCTTTTGATGACCTAAAGCAGACTGCCGTTTGGTGTGGTTATTTTGACGGAAATGAAAAATCAAGGCGTGTACAAGAAAAATGTGGATTCATTTACAGTCATACAGAGTACAATAAGTCAGTTCCATTATTGAATGAATTTCGCACAGAACATTTCACGAAACTCACATTAGACAATTGGAGAAAAATAAGAAATAGATAAACACTCTTGATAATGCTTTTATGGACTTCAATAAGTTTATGACCAGATACCAAGAAGAACTCACAGCTCGAATAGAACTTGAAAAATCAGAGCAATAAAGGTAATATAACCGATTGTTTGTAATCGATTTCAGAAATCATATTTGTACCATGTAATTGCAATCTGCTGTAAATCAGTATAGATTATTTAGAAAGAAAAATTCCGGTTACCCTTGTCTTTCAATATACATATAAAAAACAGAAAGAGCTGTTTTAGCGTTTCAGCCTTTCGGATTGTCTTTTATAATAGAGTTTATACGGAATAAGAAACAAGGCTTCCCGATTTCGGCACCCTAAAACCTTGTTCTATATAAATGTAGCAACTTCAAAACCTGCAAACGGATAATATCATATACCATGAAAATAAAAAAACTCTTTATGGGATGTCTGGGCGGACTATTGTTCTTCAGCTCCTGCAACGCTCCGGCCGGCGAGCCGGATTACTGCGCGTACGTAAACCCTTTCATCGGAACCGGCGGACACGGACATACGTTTCCCGGAGCAGTGGTTCCGCACGGCATGATTCAGCCGAGTCCCGACACTCGTATCGACGGATGGGACGCTTGTTCAGGCTATCATTATTCCGACTCCTCCATCAACGGGTTCTCGCATACCCACCTCAGCGGGACGGGTTGCTGCGACTACGGCGATGTGCTGCTGATGCCTACCACAGGCAAGCAACATTATCTGACAACCGACCCGAGCAGCCAACGTTTGGCATACGCTTCCACCTTTTCACACCGGAATGAGGCGGCAGAGCCGGGATATTATTCCGTATTCCTCGACACTTACGGAGTGAAGGCGGAACTTACCGCCACGAAGCGGGGCGCCATCCATCGCTACACATTCCCCGAAAGCAAGGAAGCGGGATTTATTCTCGACCTCGATTACAGTCTGCAACGACAGACCAACTCGGAAATGAGTATCGAAATCGTTAGCGATACCGAGCTACGCGGACGCAAAAAGACGACTTATTGGGCGTTCGACCAATACATCAACTTCTATGCGAAGTTTTCCAGACCGTTCACCTGTACGCTTATCACCGATTCCGTAACGATGGACAACGGCAAGCGTCTGCCGCAATGCAAAGCGCTGCTACAATTCAACACGAAAAAGGATGAACAGGTTTTGGTCAAGGTCGGCGTCTCGGCAGTAGACATGGAAGGCGCGCGCAAGAACGTGGAAAACGAGATTCCGGAGTGGGACTTCGACCGGGTACGAAAGGACGCACGCGCGGCATGGAACGCTTATCTTTCGAAAATAGACATCAGCACAGCGGACAAGGACGAAAGAACAGTGTTTTACACCGCCCTTTATCACACGGGCATCAGTCCCAACCTGTTTACCGATGCGGACGGACGCTACCTCGGAATGGATTTGCAAGTGAGACAGACGAAAGCAGACCGTCCGATCTACACCGTATTTTCCTTATGGGATACGTTCCGCGCACTGCATCCGCTGATGACCATCATCGACCCCGACCTGAACAATCAGTTCGTCCGTTCGCTCATCAGCAAGCATCGTGAAGGGGGCGTCTTTCCGATGTGGGAACTGGCGGGCAACTATACGGGCACAATGATAGGCTATCACGCCGTTCCTGTGATTGTAGACGCTTACATGAAGGGTTATCGCGACTTCGATGTGGAAGAAGCCTACAAAGCCTGCCTTCGTGTGGCGGAATACGACACCGCAGGCATCAAATGTCCCGCTTTGATACTGCCTCATCTGATGCCTAAGGCTAAATATTACAAGAACACCATCGGCTACGTACCTTGCGATGGGGACAACGAGGCTGTGGCCAAAGCATTGGAATATGCTTACAACGACTGGTGTATCTCCGTCTTTGCCGAAGCCATGGGCGACACCGCCAATCAAAAGAAGTACAGCCGTTTTGCGAAAGGATATGAACGCTACTTCGACCCGTCTACCCGCTTCATGCGCGGTATCGACTCGAAAGGCAACTGGCGTACTCCGTTCAACCCGCGCGCTTCGACCCACCGTAACGACGATTATTGCGAGGGAACAGCCTGGCAGTGGACATGGTTCGTTCCGCACGATGTAGAAGGGCTTGTCTCTTTAATGGGGGGAGAAGAAGCATTCGTCGAAAAACTGGATTCTTTGTTTACCGCCGACTCTGCATTGGAAGGGGAAACCACTTCTTCGGACATAACGGGGCTTATCGGACAATATGCGCACGGAAACGAACCGAGCCATCACATCATCCACCTTTATAACTATGTCGACCGTCCGTGGCGGACACAGGAGTTGGTGGACAGTGTGTTCCGCAGCCAGTATGCAAACAGCGTGGACGGACTTTCGGGCAACGAGGACTGCGGACAGATGTCGGCATGGTATGTGCTCAATGCTATGGGCTTCTATCAAGTGTGTCCCGGCAAACCGGTCTACTCCATCGGACGCCCCGCTTTCGACAAAGTGACGATTCGCCTGCCTGAAAAGAAAACATTCCATATCTTTGTAGAGAACAATACGAAAACCAACAAATACATCGAAAGTGTTGTACTCAACGGGAAACCGCTGACGACTCCGTTCTTCAGCCACGCGGACATTGCCGGCGGAGGAACGATGGAAATCAGAATGAGCAGTCGGCCGACGCAATGGGGCAAGAAGCATTAACTCGGAAATCAGCTCCGATGCAATTATCGGTAAGCATAAGCAGGCTTAAAAGGGAAAAGGAAAAAGGGAAAATATCCATTCACAAGCCCGGATCTGCTGCAACCGGCTACACAGTAAAGCTCGAAAGCGGGGAAAAAAAGAAACAAGTGGGAAGCAAAATCATGAAGCCAAAAAAACGATTTTACAGTAACCGCTCATACAGTCAGCCCAAAAAGAAAAAGCAAAAGAGCCAATCTGCACATCAGAATTTTGAGAAAACGGATTGCTCTGCCAACTTAAAACAAAAAAACAGAGAAGTATTTATCATAAATCATACAGCATGAAAAGAATCTTACTTAGTATGTATCTCCTCAGTCTGACGGTTATCGCCCAAGCCAAAGACCTGACGCAATATGTCAACCCGTTGATGGGAACACAATCGACATTCGAGTTGTCCACAGGAAACACATATCCCGCCATCGCACGCCCTTGGGGGATGAATTTCTGGACGCCCCAGACAGGAAAGATGGGAGACGGTTGGCAGTATGTGTACACCGCCAACAAGATCAGGGGATTCAAACAGACGCATCAACCCAGCCCTTGGATCAATGACTACGGACAATTCTCCCTCATGCCTGTGGTAGGCAAACCGGTGTTCGACGAGGAGAAGCGCGCGAGCTGGTTCTCGCACAAGGCAGAAGAAGCGACTCCTTATTATTATAAGGTATATCTGGCAGAACACGATGTAGTGACGGAGTTCTCCCCTACGGAACGTGCAGCTATCTTCCGCTTCACTTTCCCCGAAAGCGAGCACTCGTACATCGTAGTCGACGCGTTCGATAAAGGCTCGTACGTCAAAGTGATGCCGGAAGAGCGAAGAATCATCGGATATACCACCCGCAACAGCGGAGGCGTACCCGCAAACTTCAAAAACTACTTCATCATCGAATTCGATAAGCCTTTTGCTTACCGTGCTACCGTGAATAACGGAACCATCGAAGAGAAGCAAACGGAGCAGACTACCGACCATGCCGGAGCCATTATCGGCTTCCACACTCGCCGGGGCGAGCAGGTGCATGCCCGGGTAGCGTCATCTTTTATCAGTTTGGAGCAAGCGGAGCGCAATATGCGGGAACTGGGTACGGACAACCTCGAGCAGATTTGCGAAAAAGGGAGAAAGGCTTGGAACGATGTGCTCGGAAAGATTGAGGTGGAAGGCGGAGAGACCGACCAATACCGCACTTTCTATTCTTGCCTGTATCGGTCGTTGCTCTTTCCGCGTAAGTTTTACGAACTCAATGCCGACGGAGAACCTGTTCATTACAGCCCTTACAACGGGCAGGTGTTGCCCGGATACATGTACACCGATACGGGATTCTGGGATACGTTCCGCTGCCTGTTCCCCTTGCTCAACCTCATGTATCCTTCCGTCAACAAAGAGATGCAGGAAGGACTCGTCAATACTTATAAGGAGAGCGGCTTCTTTCCCGAATGGGCAAGTCCGGGACACAGAGGATGCATGATTGGGAACAACTCGGCTTCCGTATTGGCCGACGCTTATCTGAAAGGCGTGAAAGTGGACGATGTGGAAACATTGTACGAAGGACTGCTGCACGGAACGGAGAATGTACATCCCGAAGTATCTTCTACCGGAAGGCTGGGACATGAGTATTACAACAAGCTCGGCTATGTGCCCTACGATGTGAAAATCAATGAGAACACCGCCCGCACACTGGAGTATGCTTACAACGACTGGTGCATCTACCGCATGGCAAAGGAGCTGAAACGCCCGAAAAAGGAAATCGCTCTTTTTGCCAAACGCGCGATGAACTACAAAAACGTATTCGACAAAGAGAGCCGGCTGATGCGCGGGCGCAATGCCGACGGCACGTTTATGGCTCCCTTCTCGCCGTTGAAATGGGGCGATGCTTTCACCGAAGGAAACAGTTGGCACTATTCATGGTCGGTATTCCACGATCCGCAGGGACTCATCGACCTGATGGGCGGCAGGAAGATGTTCGTCGCCATGCTCGACTCCGTATTCTCCGTACCGCCTCTCTTCGATGAAAGTTATTACGGACAAGTGATTCACGAAATACGCGAAATGACCGTGATGAATATGGGCAATTACGCTCACGGCAATCAGCCCATACAGCACATGATCTATCTGTACAATTATGCCGGCCAGCCGTGGAAAGCTCAATATTGGCTGCGTGAAGTGATGAACCGCATGTACACTCCGCAAGCCGACGGTTATTGTGGCGACGAAGACAACGGACAAACCTCGGCCTGGTACGTGTTCTCCGCTTTAGGGTTCTACCCCGTCTGCCCGGGAACGGACGAGTATGTGGCAGGCGCTCCTTTGTTCAGAAAAGCCACACTGCACTTCGAGAACGGAAAGAAGCTCACCATCGAAGCGCCGGAAAACAGCAAAGAGAATGTCTACATCGACTCGATGGTGTGGAACGGAAAGAATTATACCAAAAACTTCTTCCGCCACAAAGATCTCTTGAACGGAGGAACGATGCATGTCAGCATGAGCGACCGCCCCAACCGCGACAGAGGGACAAAAGAGGAAGAAGCGCCTTATTCATTCTCCGGAGAGTAACAAAGAAAAGACAGTTATGACAGACCAGACTCGCTTATTATATAACGATTTCCCCACCTTTCTTCGAAAATACTTTCCGTACAAAGTACAAAAGATTTCGCTGAACGCCGGTTTCACCTGCCCCAATCGCGACGGAACGAAAGGGAAAGGGGGATGCACGTATTGCAATAATCAGACGTTCAACCCCGACTACTGCCGGACAGAGAAAAGCATCGCCACACAATTGGAAGAGGGAAAACTTTTCTTTGCCCACAAATATCCCGAAATGAAGTATCTGGCCTATTTTCAGGCATACACCAATACGTATGCCGGATTGGAAGGGCTGAAACGGAAATACGAAGAAGCCTTGGCGGTAGACGGCGTGGTCGGGCTCGTCATCGGCACGCGCCCCGACTGCATGCCGGAGGATTTGCTCCGGTATCTGGAAGAACTCAACCGCCACACGTTCCTGATGGTGGAATACGGTATAGAGAGTGCCTGCGACGAAACACTGAAACAGATCAACCGCGGGCATACGTATGCCGAAACTGTAGATGCCGTCTATCGGACAGCTGCCTGCGGCATCCTCACGGGCGGGCATGTTATTCTCGGACTGCCCGGAGAAAGTCGCGACGACCTCCTCTCGCAGGCAGAAACACTCTCGCAACTGCCACTCACCACACTCAAGATACATCAACTCCAATTGATACGCGGCACGCGCATGGCCCACGAATACGAAACATCGCCCGAACGTTTCCACTTATTTACAGACGTAGACGAGTATATCGACCTCGTCATCGACTACGTGGAACACCTCCGCCCCGATTTGGTACTCGAAAGATTTGTTTCCCAGTCGCCCAAAGAGCTACTCATCGCTCCGGACTGGGGACTGAAAAATTATGAATTTACAGCCCGATTACAAAAAAGAATGAAAGAAAGAGGCGCTTATCAAGGTAAGAAGTATAGGGATTCGGAAAAAAGAGTTATTTTTGCAGAAAATAAATGAAGAAAATAATTCAAACTCCGTGCTTATAATTATTAACAAACTAAATAATGGTACAAAAATCAACAATTAAAGGAAACGTACATTACGTGGGAGTAAATGACCGGACCAAACACCTGTTTGAGGGGATGTGGCCATTGCCTTATGGCGTTTCGTATAATTCTTATCTGATTGACGATGAAATGATTGCATTGATAGACACGGTAGACATCTGCTACTTCGAGGTCTACCTGCGCAAGATCAAGCAAGTCATCGGTGAACGTCCCATCAATTATTTAATTATAAACCACATGGAGCCCGATCATTCGGGATCTATCCGTCTGATCAAGCAGCACTATCCGGATATCGTTATCGTGGGCAATAAACAGACGTTCGGCATGGTCGAAGGCTTCTACGGAGTGACCGGCGAGAGATATATGGTATCCGACGGAGACTTCCTCGCCTTAGGAAAGCACAAACTCCGTTTTTACATGACTCCGATGGTTCACTGGCCCGAAACCATGATGACATTCGATGAGACAGAACACATCCTCTTCTCCGGCGACGCGTTCGGTTGCTTCGGAACACTGGACGGAGGATTCATGGACACGCGGATGAACATAGATAAATTCTGGCGTGAGATGGAGCGCTATTACTCCAATATCGTCGGCAAATACGGATGCCCCGTGCAAAAAGCGCTGGCTAAACTGAAAGACCTTCCCATCAGCACCATCTGTTCTACACACGGTCCTGTCTGGACGGAGAACATCTCGAAAGTGGTCGGGGTGTACGACCGTCTGAGCCGTTACGAAGCCGAAGAAGGAGTAGTCATCGCCTACGGAAGCATGTACGGCAACACGGAGCAGATGGCGGAAACCATTGCAGAAGAGCTCTCGGCGCAAGGCATCAAGAACATCGTGATGCACAACGTGAGCAAGAGCGATCCTTCGTACATCATCGCCGATGTGTTCCGCTACAAAGGGCTGATCATCGGTTCGCCCACTTACAGCAACCAAATCTACCCGGAGATAGAGTCGCTTTTATCCAAACTTCTGGTACGCGAACTTAAAGGCCGCTACCTCGCATACTTCGGTTCGTTTACCTGGGCGGGAGCTGCGGTGAAGCGCATGGCGGACTTTGCGGAAAAGAGCAAATACGAACTGGTGGGCGACCCCGTAGAAATGAAACAGGCAATGAAAGAAATCACTTATAAACAGTGCGAGGAACTGGCAAAAGCGATGGCCGACCGCCTGAAAAAAGACCGCTGACAAATACAACGATTTATTGATTAATCTATAAAACATTCTATTTATGAGACTTATTATTCAGCCGGACTATCAGTCCGTATCTCTGTGGGCTGCACATTATGTAGCCGCAAAAATTAAAGCTGCCAATCCGACGGCTGAAAAACCGTTTGTATTGGGCTGTCCCACCGGCTCTTCTCCGCTGGGCATGTACAAAGCGCTGATCGACCTGAATAAGAAAGGCATCGTATCTTTCCGCAATGTAGTGACTTTCAATATGGACGAATATGTCGGTCTGCCGAAAGAACATCCCGAAAGCTACTATTCATTCATGTGGAACAACTTCTTCAGCCATATCGATATTCAACCGGAAAACACCAATCTGCTGAACGGAAACGCTGCCGATCCGGATGCCGAATGCGCACGATACGAAGAAAAAATCAAATCATACGGCGGTATCGACCTTTTCATGGGAGGAATCGGACCCGACGGACACATTGCTTTCAACGAACCGGGCTCTTCGCTCTCGTCGCGCACTCGCCGCAAAACATTGACCACGGACACCATCATAGCCAATTCACGCTTCTTCGAGAACGACATCAACAAGGTTCCGAAGACTGCGCTGACAGTGGGCGTAGGCACTGTGCTCTCGGCCAAAGAGGTGATGATTATTGTCAACGGACACAATAAGGCGCGCGCATTGTACCACGCCGTGGAAGGTTCCATCACGCAGATGTGGACCATCAGCGCCCTGCAAATGCACGAGAAGGGCATCATCGTTTGCGACGACGCCGCTACCGACGAGTTGAAGGTAGGCACTTACCGCTACTTCAAGGACATCGAAGCCGCCCACCTCGATCCGGAATCGCTGCTTAAATAAGGCGGCGGAAAGATTCCCTTAACAGTCCCGGCATCGGTGCGATATGCCCGGGATAGCGGATTCGGAAGCATTCCGTAAATCGACGTGGCATCGTTTGAGCAGCCCGCACGGACTTCAACCGAAGCTTCCGGCAAACTTCAAACGTTGCAACATACGATAGCCGATACTCACACAGGAGTTTCAACAGGAGTATCGGAAACTCCAAAGAACGTCTCAATGTCTGGTAACAGGCACTGAGACGTTCTTTTTAAGCCATAAAGCGAACGAGAAAACCGACGGTGGTTTGTCGCAACGATACGGGAAAACCGTTGGGACCAACGGCTGCCTCCCCTCAGTTCCCCTACGATGAACCGACAAGCAAATGCACCGGAAGATGACAGGCAAAGGTAGTTTCAAAGAGTTTCCCACTATTGAAACAAAAGTTTCCCCAGTGGGAAACTTTATTTTCCCCGTGTGGAAACTTTTGTTTCCCAAGCGGGAAACAAAACGAACTATCCATATACCTGCCGGATGAGAAAGATTGCCGCGAGCGAAGTCAGCCTATCAAATCGCCTTTCCCCTGCCGGAGAATTTCCGGCTCGTCGCCGGTGCACAGCACAACGGTGGAAGGTTCTACCCCTCCGATGCCGCCGTCGATTACCAGATCGACCGTCTCACCGAACTTCTCGTCGATCAGTTCGGGATCGGTCACATATTCCTGCTCTTCGTTCTCATCGTGCGGCAACGTGGCGGTCATGATGGGGGCTTCGAGCAAGCGGGCAATCTCACGAATCACGGGATTATCGGGCATGCGGATACCGACTTCCCTACGGTTGCGGAAAATCTTCGGCAACCGGTTCGTACCGTTCAAGATAAAGGTAAACGGACCGGGCAGATTGCGCCTCATCAGTTTAAACACATCGTTCGATATTTTGGCGTATTCGCTGATACTGCTCAAATCGTAGCCGATGATAGAGAGGTTGTTCTTTCGCGGATCGATGCCTTTCATCCGGCAGATACGCTCGATGGCACGCTCCTTCAGCGCATGACAACCCATAGCATACATGGTGTCGGTGGGATAAATGATTATTCCGCCGTCGTTCAGGATATCGATCACTCGCTGCAAATCCTGCGGGTTGTTGTTTTTGTCGTACAGTTTCAGAATCATCGTAAAAGAGCTTTGTTTATTTCAGCTTCTTCTTCAAGAAGTCGAATACCTTCTCCGTTGCTTTTTCGGTCACCTTCTGCTTCAGCGAATCTTTGTTGGCGGTAGCGGCAGAGTCCAGTCCCAGCTTCTTCCCTATCCGCCCGATGGCTTCATCGGCAACCGTTTGAACCGCCTGATTGGCCATGCTCTTGGTGTCTACGCTCACCTTCGGCGAATCGAACGAACCGCCTATCTTCAGATCGAGCGTCGTCAGCTTGGCATAATCGCCTGCCAGCGATGCCGGAAGTTTCACCTTACCGGTATAGTCGATCGTTTGGTCGATACCCGTACTGCCCGAAAGGTTCAGCACATACTCGCCCAGCTTGATATCGAAAGGCTTCGTCGATACCCGCCCGTCTTTGATGGTAAAGTCTATATCCATGTCCTTCGCCTTCATATCCTTCAGGTTCGGCTGCTTGATGGCTTCGGCTATCAGGTCGATGACTTTGATTCCGCTCAGGTTGATGTCGCGGGTAGACAGATGACCGTTGCCCTGCATCGTGTTCATCACCGGGCTCATTGTTTCATCCAAGTCGGTCGCCACATTCAGGTTGCCGTTAAAATGCCCTTTCAAATGTTCAAAAACCGGAGCCAGTTGCCGCACCATGTCCAAGTCTTTATAGGCTTGCGCAAAAACTATATTATTCATTTTAAATGCGGCATTCAGTTGCGGCCTCTTCACGTCGGCGGTAGAGTAGTATCCGTTCATCACCACATTTCCGCCCATGGTGTTCATGGAGAGATTCTTCATATCCACTTTCCCGTCTTTCACCACCATCTTTCCGTTCATATCGTTGAACGACATTTTATTGAACAGCACCTGTTTCAGGTTGGCATCTATTTGCAGATCGACATTGCGCGGAATTTCCACAATGCCGGTAGCCGCTGTCGAGTCGGCCGAAGCCGCCGCAACGCTGTCCGTCTTCATGAAGTCATTCAGGCTCAAATGATTGGAACGGACATTCAGATAACCTTTCAGCGTAGTGCCCTTCAACGCATAGCCCATGTAGTTCTCCAGACGGCTGTCCGCTGTCAAATCATTCTTGCCTATATTGACAGTGGTCTCGCTCAACTGAAGATATTTCGGAGTAAACGTCAGCAAAGACTTACGGATATCCACATCGGGCATGTCTTTCATCTTCAGCTTCATGCCGGAAAGGCCTACCGTTCCGGAAGCCTGCACCCGGTCGTACTGTTCCTTCTCGATGTACGACATCCGTCCCGCCATTTGCATATCGGCGTTGACCGTTCCGTTCAGTTCCATATCCTGCAACGGATACACCTGTTTCACCATTCCCAGATTAAGGATTCCCTTAGCTTCGGCTCTGAAGTCGGGGTCGCTCACGGGAGTTTTGATGTCCGCTATCACAGTGAACGGGTTTCCCGCCATTCGGAAACTGAAAGGATTGAGGCGAATCGTTGTCAGGTCGGCGCTTCCTCCCGGATTCTGTATACGCGCGTTCACATTGATCCGGTCCACTCCCGCAGGCAACGACGGATAGCGGAACATGGCATCTTTCACCTGCATGTCGACATCGAAGGCCGGCACCGTATCCCCTTGCCATATTCCCTTCACCGAAGCCGTGAGCGTAGCGGTTCCGTCTGTCTTCAGGCTCGAAAACTCGGTGGCGTAAATGGCAGGAATCAAAGAAAGAATCTCTTTGAAGCCCACATCGTTGGTGTTCATCTTCAAATCCATATCGATGGCGGGATCTTTCAAAGTCATCCATCCGTCGAGATCCGCCTCGATGGCATTCAGACGGAAAGAGTTGTCTTTCAGCGTGTACTTATGATTGGCCAGATCGGCGTCGATGTCCATCTTCGCCGCAAGCTTCACTTTCGACAAGAACGGAATGCCGTTCATTTTATAAGTGAGCGATCCGGTTTCCGCCTTCAGCTTCAGAGTAGTCCGGTCGCTGCTCAGGTCGCCGGAACAAAGCGCGTCCAGAGCAAGAACCTCGGCGTACCTGTTTCCCTGCCGGTCGTCGTAAACCAAATCCACATTGTCGGCAACGAACTGTTTCAGTTTTATCTTGAAAGCGGAAGCCTCTTCGGCAGTCTCTTCCTCCTTCTGCACAGTATCGGGCTTCACGATATCCCAGTTCACGCGTCCGTCGGGCAGCACAATGGCATGCAGACGGGTGTCTTTCAATGAAACTTTGGAAACATCGTATCCTTTGTCGCCGAAAAGCGAGAACAGGTTGACTGCGGCAGTCACCTCTCCCGCCTGCACCAGCGTATCGCCCTCGAAATCTCCCGTGCCTTTCAGCCAGAAATCCTCGAGCGTGAGAGATGCCTGCGGGAAGTTACGAAACAGGCTGATGCTCAACTTCCTGAAATCGAACTGAGCATTCAGCATCTTATTTCCTTCCGTCTTCACGATTCCTGCTATCTTTCCCCGAAAGGCGAAAGGAAGGAGGAGCATCAGAATGATAATCACACCGACGATAACGCCTCCGATTTTTAATCCCTTTTTCATTTGCTTTAGTTTTTTAAGCGTTTTATATAATTAGCGTGGCAAATCAACACACCTCTTTCTTTTTCACTGCTGCGATACGGCACTCGGCAGATGGCTCCAATATCCCTTTTTCCCCTTTCAATACGCAAGAAACAAAGGGAAAGCCGGGCAAGCACTCTTCCGCAGGAAAGCGAAAAAAGAAAGAGCATGAGAATCAGCCCTGATGTACCGTAAGTTGCGGGAACGGGAAGTTGACTCCCTTTTCGTTAAAGGTTTGATAAATTCTTTTATTGATGGTAAAATACACATCCCAATAATCGGAACTCTTCACCCACACGCGCGCTATGACATTTACACTGCTTTCGGCCAGCGCATGCAAAGCGACGAACGGAGCCGGATCGTCGAGGATGCGCTTATCTGCCGCAATAATCTCGCGTACAATAGCTTCAACCTTTTCAAAATCCTCTCCATAGTCAATACTGACAATCCACTCTACCCGACGGGTCAACTGATTGTTATAATTAATCACCACACCGCTGCTTAACGCTCCGTTCGGAATAAAGATCACTTTATTATCGGCAGTGGTAAGAATGGTATGGAATATCTGAATTTCCCTGACTGTCCCCGATACATTCTGGCTCTCGATCCAGTCGCCCACTTTATAAGGCTTGAACAACAGAATAATCAGTCCGCCCGCAAAGTTCTGCAGATTGCCCGAGAGCGCCATACCGATAGCCACACCGGCGGACGCCAGCAAGGCGGCAAACGAGGTTGTTTCGACACCCAATTTGTTGACAACAGCCACGATAAGCAGAATCATCAATAAGATATTCACCAGGCTGCGGATAAACGTCTTGATGCTGACATCCACCTTTCTTCTGTCGAGCAATCTGGCAACCAGTTTATTCAGCATCGAAACGATGAACCGCCCGACAATGAAAACAATCAAAGCGGCGAGAATACGCCCTCCGGCAGAAATCCCCCACTCTACGAATTGTTGCGTCAACTGAGATACTTTATCGATGCCCTCGCCGCTTGCTGCCTGTTTCAACAGCTCACCGGCCTCTTGTTTGGTATGCCGCGCAATGGAATCGGCGACTTGTGTAAGTTGCAATAGAAATAACATATACAAAATAGCAGTATTTATAAAGAATGATACATACAAAGCTCCCCATCCGTGCGGGAGCGAACGAACAAAAATACAACCTTTCAAGCAATTAGAAAAACTTTTTTTGTTTTCTTCAGAGGAAAGCAGTAATTTTGTGCCGATTCATTCGATAGGGGTGCCTTAACAGGACGGGCTGAGAACATACCCATAGAATCTGAACCGGATAATGCCGGCGTAGAGAACCAATAAATTACCAATGATGAAAAAAAGAATTTGGATGGCCGCCGCTATGTTAGGGGCAGGCATCGCTGTCAGCGCACAAAAGAGCGCGGCCGACAGCCTGAAAGTCGTGTATCTGCAAGAGGTGCAAGTAGTATCCACACGTGCCACAGCCAAAACTCCCGTGGCATTCACCAATGTGAAGAAAGAGCAAATCGCGAAACAGAATATCGGACAGGATATTCCTTTTCTGCTGTCCACCACGCCTTCCGTACTGACGACCTCCGACGCGGGGGCGGGAATCGGCTATACGGCCATTCGTGTACGCGGTACGGACGCCACGCGGATTAATATAACCTCCAACGGCATTCCGATGAACGATGCCGAAAGCCACGCTATCTTCTGGGTAAATACGCCCGACTTCGCGTCTTCGCTGGAAGACATGCAGATACAGCGGGGAGCAGGAACATCGACCAACGGCTCGGGAGCGTTCGGAGCCAGCATCAACATGCGCACGCAAAGCATCTCTTCTACTCCGTATGCCGAACTTTCGGGCTCTTACGGCTCGTTCAACACGCACAAGGAAACGGTGAAGGTGGGATCGGGCCTTATTAATAAGGTATGGGCATTCGATGCGAGGGTATCGAACATCAAGAGCGACGGCTACCGCGACCGCGCTTCTTCCGACTTGAAGTCGTATTTCTTGCAGGGAGGCTACTTCGGAGAAAACACAACCGTCAAGTTCATTACCTTCGGAGCAAGGGAAGAAACGTATCATGCGTGGGACGGAATCAGCCGCGAGAAGCTGAAAACCAACCGGAGATACAACCCGAACGGAGCGATCAAGGAGGGGAACGATAACGCCCCGGAAGCCAAAACCATCGGTTTCTACGACGACCAGATCGACCATTACCGCCAAACGCACTACCAGCTGATAGGCAATCACATCTTCTCGCCGGAGTGGAACCTGAACGTGGCTTTCCATTACACGCGCGGATTCGGGTATTATCAGGAGTACAAGAACGGTCGCAAGCTGAAAGAATATGGCTTGACGCCTTTCGAGCTGCCCGACGGAAGTAAAGCGAAAAAGGCGAACCTCGTCCGCCAAAAGCTATTGGACAATGATTTCGGCGGCGGAGTGTTCTCGCTCAATTACCGCAACGAAAGGCTGGACGCTTCGCTCGGCGGAGGGCTCAACCGTTACAGCAACGACCACTACGGCAAAGTGATATGGGTGAAGAATTACATCGGGCAGCTCGACCCGGAGCATGAATACTACCGCAACAACGGCGCGAAGACGGACGGGAACGTATACCTGCGCGCCAATTATCAGCTCACCAAAGCATTGAGCGCATACGCCGACCTGCAATACCGCCACATTCACTACACCATCGAAGGCGATCACGATAAATGGGATTTCAATGCCAAGCCCGAACGCCTGCAATTGCTGAATATCAAAGAGAACTTCGACTTCTTCAATCCGAAGACTGGAGTATTCTGGCAAATCGATCCGAACCACAGTGCGTACGCTTCATTCTCCGTGGCGCAGAAGGAGCCTACGCGCAACAACTATACCGACGGCAGGTTCAACGAACATCCGAAAGCGGAAAAACTGTTCGACTACGAATTGGGTTATACATACCGCAACCGTTGGTTCACGGCGGGAGTCAACCTTTATTATATGGACTACACCGATCAGTTGATACTGAACGGCAACGTAAACGAGATTGGCGAACCGCTGGCGGAAAATGTGAAAGACAGTTACCGCATGGGTATGGAGATTACGGCAGGCGCGCAGTTGACCGACCGGCTTCGTTGGGACATCAACGGCACATGGAGCAAAAACCGCATCAAGAACTATGTAGGCTATTTGTACGACATGAGCATTACGGGCGGAGAAGTCCGGGACGATATGTGGACAGTGACTGCTTTCGAAGCAGGAACCACACCGATTGCTTTCTCTCCCTCGTTCATGGCCAACAGTATGCTGTCATTCAGCTACAAAGGAATGGAGGCTTCTTTGCAGTCGCAATATGTGAGCCGCCAATATCTGGACAACTTCGGAGTAAAGGAGAACTCGCTCGATCCGTATTTCGTTCACCACCTCAGCATTGCCTACCGCTTTAAGGCGCGACATACGAAAGGCGTCACGGTAGGGCTGACCGTGTATAACCTGTTCGATACCCAATACGAAACGAACGGATATGCGCAGAACGCCGCCTTGTATCCCGACAAAGACAAGCAAAAGCCCTACACATGGAGCAAAGACCCGCGTTTCTACCCGATGGCGGGCACCAATGTGCTAGGACATGTCACCATACGCTTCTAAACCGTTTACGACTTTGGAAACAAGCATTCTTGAAATCACAGGTACGGCAGTCGGCATCCTATACCTTTGGCTGGAGTACCGGGCAAGTATCTATCTGTGGATAGCGGGCATCATCATGCCGGCTATCTACATCTTCGTGTATTATAACGCCGGGCTTTACGCGGATTTCGGCATCAACATCTACTACCTGGCAGCCGCCGTGTACGGATGGTGCTTCTGGATGTGGGGGCAACGGAAAAGAAAAGGAGGGCCGGTGAAAACAGCCGAAACCTCCGATGCCACAAACGCCCTTCCCATCATACATACTCCCCGAAAGTATTACCTGCCTTTATTGGCGGTCTTCCTGATCGCCTTCGTGGGAATCGGCAAAATCCTGATCGAATATACCGACAGCGACGTGCCTTGGTGGGACAGCTTCACCACCGCACTCAGTATCGTCGGCATGTGGATGCTCGCCCGCAAACACATCGAGCAATGGCTGGCATGGATATTGGTCGACATCGTGAGTTGCGGACTTTATATCTACAAAGAGATATATTTCACCTCCGCTTTATACGGAATTTATGCCATTGTAGCTATCTTTGGCTACATGAAATGGAAAGAGTTGATGGCAAGCGGACAGTGTTCTTTAAACAAAGCGTAGCAAAGCCGTCGCCCGAACACCCGCAGACTAAGAATAAACGATACAGAAAATGGAAGAAACAACCGAACATCCCGCCTCTTGCAGCGTTACCGGCAGCGAGTCCGTCGGCCTTAAACCCGAAGCCGTGATACTCGCCAACGGCGAATATCCTGTACACCCGCTGCCTTTGCGCATATTGGCGGAAGCCAAATTCACGGTCTGCTGCGACGGGGCAGCCGATGAATACATTGCACAAGGCAAAACTCCCGACATCATCATCGGAGACGGAGACTCTCTTTCACCCGAAAACAGAGAGCGGTTCGCTTCCATCATTCATTATGTTTCCGATCAGGAGACGAACGACCAGACGAAAGCCGTCCGCTATCTTCGGCAACGGGGATTCCGGCGAATCACAATTGTCGGCGCCACGGGCAAACGTGAAGACCATACGCTGGGCAATATCAGCCTGCTCATCGAATACATGAGAAACGGAATGGACGTACGTATGGTGACCGATTATGGTATCTTCGTTCCGGCGAGAGACACCCGCCGCTTTGCCGCACAACCCGGTCAGCAAATCTCCATCTTCTCTTTCGGCGCTTCGGAGTTGCAGGCGGAGGGTTTGGCCTATCCGTTGAGCGACTTCAACAATTGGTGGCAAGGTACGCTGAATCAAGCGAAATCTGCCGAATTCACTATCCGTTGCCAAGGAGATTACCTCGTATTTCTTGCTTTCTGAGAATTTTAATAACCCGCCAATAATTATCGTGCCAATACGATTTCGGAATAAGGAAAACCTATATTGGACAGCGCATTCCACTCCTTAGTATCGGGAGCATAAGTATAAATAAGCCTGCCGCCTCTATTCGTATCGAATAAGAAATAGATTTTTTGTGTTTTTAAATCACCCATAAAAGACGTAGAAACCGAACGAGCGAGATTCGGAAAAACAGCAAACGGAGCTTCCATTTTCATTGTATGCATATTCCAGAGACAAAGTTTGGTTCCTTCTCCATTCTCTCCCGAAACCACATAACCTGCCACATACTCAAATTCGTCATTTTTCCTTATTGCAGATTGACTGATACTCCCCTTTCCTCCCTTTTGCACAGCCATCCCGAAAGGAATCAACGCCTTTGCCTTTACAGATGGACACACACTCACACACTGGGTAGACAAGCTCAGTATCAAAGGAGAAAAAGTGCCGTCCCGGTTATCCGCAGAAAGCAAAATCGCGTTCTCTTTTCTCAAAAATATGCCCGGATAGAGTGACAATGCTTCCGGCTTTATCCCTTCAGGTAGCTTGAATAGCGGAGGAGGAGGAGAAGGCAAAGTTCTGGAAAAGAAAGTTCCAGAGATATTGCGAACCGATAAAGTTTCATCATCTATCTGATAGGCAACCAACACTTCGTTACCGGTCGTACAGAATGTAACTGGACGGAGGCTTTCTTCATATTGCCAATAATTCATGGAAAGGTCATAAAAAGCTGTAAATGACTTACTATCGCGCTTTAACAATCCACAAAGCTTCCAGCTCCCGGGAATATTAGTTATAAGCGAAAAATCTTCTCCTTCAGTGAAGTGTTTTATTTCCGTCACTGCACCTGTTTTCAAATCTATATGGTCAATACCATACGGTTTTGAAGTATTGGAACGCGAGTTTATAATACCATAAAGTTGCAACTCTTCGGGCGATTGTCCGTCAGCAACAGAAATTTCTCCCAACAACATTGTTTTTCCCTGTCGATGTAACAATATTTCTACTCTAGATGCAGGATAATGTCCGGGAGCCAAAAAACGAATGCTTGTGGAGCTGCGTTCAATCACAACAGCACACTCACCAATCGCATATCCTTCTTTAAGAAATGAGGATTCTTCCGATAAGATCCACTTTATATTTAAACGTATATCATCGCTTTCAAGAAAGCCTTCCGCTTTAACTACAACCGCATCTCCCGGTCGAAAGATTTTATCGGCATCTGCTATCGAAACATTCGTAACAAAAGGAAGTTCTTTTTCATTCTCATCGTCACATCCGATAAATACGAACAATGCACACATAATCATGAGAAAAAAATAAAAATACCTCATTTTGCAATAATACAATGAATAATATCTCATGTGAGTAAATCTTATATATTATAAAATACTAAATGTAAAAATGGTCATGAATACACAAAACCGAAATGGCAATTCCTTTAGTCAGTACTCATTAAAAAGAAACCGTCTCATTCGGATTACAAAAATAACAAAAAAACAAATATAAATCCCTGAAATCGAGCTTTTTTTGAATACATATCAATAATAGTCGTCATTGCTTTTCTCATAAAACAAAAAAACAATCAATCGGGCAAGGCAATCGACGTATTTTCTACACAACAATAACATACCTGTCCTTTTTTCATTCGATTGACTCCATAACATTTTTATATGCTTTCCACAGCTTTTCGCTTATCTAACACCTTCCCGATTCAATCAATTCCTTCTTTCAAGTCTTGCCCATTCATTCCGGTATATTTGATTATATTTGTTTCCGATAAATATTTAAAGAATTAATTAAACTATTGCTTCATTTTTATATCGAAACCCATCTTGGTAACAAAAAAAATAGAAAAACATATGAAGATACCTGTTTTCCCCCTCATCATCGCCACGCTTCTTTGCGTTCTGCGCTTGCAACCTCTCCCGGCACAAACGCAGGAGAAACCGACAAAGCAACTTATTGTTTACTTCTCTTGGAGCGGAAACACAGAAAAGGTTGCCGCTGCACTACAGAAAGCCGTAGGCGGAAAGCCGGTGAGGATAGAGCCTCAAACGCCCTATCCTGAAAACTATATGGAAACGGTGCTGCGGGCACGCGCAGAAAAGAACGCCATCTACGAGAGAAACGATTATCCCGCCATCCGCACCCGGTTGGACGATATGGAAGCGTACGACACGGTTTTCATCTGTTATCCCCTGTGGCTGGGAAAAGTCGCCATGCCGATGCAGACTTTCCTGCACAATCACCGGGAAATGCTGAAAGGAAAGACTGTGATACCGGTATGCAGCAGCGGAAAGAGTCCGGCAAGCAAGACACTGCCCGACCTGAAACGCCTTTGCCCCTCTTGCATTGTATCGGGGCTGTTCTCCATCAAGCGAGAAGAGATGGAGAAGGTGGAAGAGGTTGTAGCGGGATGGGTGAAGGATTTATGCCGGCACAAAGCGGGCATTGCATGGGAGGGAAATACCGCTCCGGCGAATATCCGGCAAGACTCCTGCCTGAAGGTTGGGCACTAAACAATCATTCGCCTTGCGATTGCAATTCATCCAAACGGAGCTTCTATTTTACATCAGCAGAAGCTTTGTTTGTATGAAACAGAGCTTCTGTTTCATACAAACAAAGCTTCCGTTTCAATTCCGGGCGAAGTCCTACAAAGCAATTATTGAAGTTCGTTTCACACCAGCAAAGCTTCCGTTTCGACACTGAAAGCAAATTCCCAATCCATCGAAAAAGCTTTACGACATTCTGAAAGAATCTTCTCCGTGTTCCAGGAAAAGGCCTTCAATATACCGAAAAAGCAAACCCCGCTTTACGCCGAAGCGAAAACTCAATAAAGGGACAACCGGTTCTTTCCCGCAACCGCCCGCCTTCACTTCAAACGAAAACCGGAAACGGTCGCCCTTAAATGTACGGGTATCCCGTTTCCCGAAAGACTTCCAAGAGTTTTAAACGGAAGAACGGCATACTCTTGAATGAGGCATACGCCTTTGATAAGGAATGTCGGTAGCGGAAACGGCTGTCACGCACAAGGAGGGAAAAGCTCGCTTCCTCGTCACAGCGAGAGCAAGTACCGCTTGAAGGCCTCGAGCAGAAGCGAGCCGCCCTTCAGAGGCAGGGTCACAGCGAGAGCAAGTACCTCTTGAAGGAGGCGAAATCTTTGTGCATCGGCAGGCTCCGCTTCTCTCCTTTCATAAACGCCTGCAACTTGGCAGGAACTTCCACCCTTTCTCCTACAATGCCTTCCACCGTCTCCAAGAATTTGGCGGGGTACGCCGTCTCGAGGAATATGCCCGTTTCACCGGGTTGCAAGCTTTCCGAAAGAGCACGGTAGCCGCACGCCCCATGCGGGTCGAGAAGATAACCGGACGTTCTCCACGTCTGCGCAACCGTCTCGCGAATCTGTTCGTCCGTATAGGTAGCGCCGGAAATATCGGCGGTAATGGCGGCATGGGAATTTCCGTAGAGGTCGATGATACGGGCGAAATTGCTCGGATCGCCCACGTCCATGGCATTGGCGATGGTGGCGATGGAAGGACGGGGAGTGTATGTGCCGGTTTGCAGATACCGGTAAAAAATATCGTTGCGGTTGTTGGCGGCGATGAAACGCTTCACGGGAAGCCCCATCTTCTTGGCAAACAGTCCGGCGGTAATATTGCCGAAATTGCCGCTCGGCACGCAAACAACCACATTCTGCGCTTTTCCGATACGTTTCAACTGCGCGTACGCATAGAAGTAATAGAAGGCTTGGGGAAGAAAGCGGGCCACATTGATGGAGTTGGCGGAGGTGAGGGAAAGGTGTCGGTTAAGCTCTTCATCCATGAAAGCGGCTTTCACCAATGCCTGACAGTCGTCGAATGTCCCGTCCACTTCAATCGCCGTGATGTTCCGTCCCAACGTGGTAAACTGTTTTTCCTGTATTTCACTTACTTTCCCTTGAGGATAAAGCACGTGCACGCGAATCCCTTCCACGCCGAGGAAGCCGTTGGCTACGGCACTTCCCGTATCGCCGGAGGTAGCCACCAGCACATCGACCTGCCCATGCCTCTCCTTCCGGATGAAATAACCCAGCAAGCGCGCCATGAACCTTGCGCCTACATCTTTGAAGGCGAGCGTCGGTCCGTGAAAGAGTTCCAGCGAATAAACATCCTCCGTCACCCTTACCAACGGGACGTCGAAATTCAGTGTATCGCATACGATTTGGCGCAAAACATCCGCAGGAACATCTTCACCGAAGAAGGCTTCCGCCACACGAAACGCTGTTTCCTGAAAAGAAAGCGTATCGATCGAATCGTAAAACTCTTGCGGAAGAGTTTCGACGGTTGCGGGCATAAACAACCCTTTGTCTGCGGCAAGCCCTTTCACCACAGCTTCTTGCAGCGAAACCGCCGACGTTTTTTTATTGGTACTGTAATAGTTCATAGTTCTTTTTTATTTTATGACAAAAAAAGTTCTGCAAAAGGTTGCCCAGACAATGCGCCGGAAAGAAAACGCAACGCTTTCACAAGCATTCTTCTTCCTTATTATTCCAACAGCAGTGCATCAGAATCCACCGACGGTACAGCGCAAAGAAAAGGTTATTCCTTTTTTCAGTCTGCCCACGTCTTGTGCCAATGACGACGGTACGTTGCAAAGCAAAAGTTATCCCCGTTCAGTCTCCGGAGAACCTTCTCCCATGAACTTCTTCATAAATTCATCTTCTTTCAGCAATCCGTAAACACCCTCGCAGGCGGCCGCCTCGTCATACGTCTGCACCGCGTCGGGCTCGATGCCCGGATGCCAGATGAGAAAAGGAACCGGCTCTGCCGTATGCGTACGAAGTTCGCAGGGTGTGGGATGATCGGGCAACACGGCAATCGCAACCGGCTCGCTCCAATCTTTCACAGCCTCGTAAATCGGTCCGACAACGCGCCGGTCGAGGTTCTCAATCGTTCGGAGTTTCAAGGCCACATCCCCTTCATGCCCCGCCTCATCGCTGGCTTCGATGTGCAGGTAGACAAAGTCATCCGTTCGCAAAGCCTTGAGAGCTGCGGCAACCTTGTTCTCGTAGTTCGTATCGTACAGCCCTGTCGCTCCTTCCACCGCAATACGACGCAGTCCGGCATACGCCCCGATGCCGTTGATGAGATCCACCGCCGAAATCACAGAGCCTTTTCTTATCTGCGGAAAGGTGGCGGAAAGCGCAGGCATCTGCGGGCGATAGCCCGGACTCCACGGCCAGATGCTGTTGGCAGGATCTTTTCCCTCAGCCATTCGCCACAGGTTCAACGGATGATTCATCAGCAGTTCCTGCGATTTCAGTATAAGATTGTTGATCAGAGCCGCCGTCTCTTCCGCTTCGGGAACCAAGGGTTTCACCAGCAGCGGGCGAAACGGCTGCAAAGGCACATCGTGCGGAGGGGTACAGTGCAATTGTTTGTTTCCTCCTTCGACAACTAATAAATGACGATACTGTACACCTGTATGGAAGCGTACGCGTTCGTTCCCCAACTTCTCATGCAGGAAACGGATCAAGACATCGGCCTCTTCGGTGGAAATGTGTCCCGAAGAATGGTTCTTCAGAATCTCCCCTTCCACGCACACCAGATTACAGCGCATCGCCATCTCGCGCGGTTGCAGGTCGACACCGATGCTGGCGGCTTCGAGCACGCCGCGCCCTTCGTACACGTTCGGCAGGTCATACCCCAACACAGACATGTTGGCGACTTCGCTGCCGGGATGAAAACCTTCGGGCACGGTAACCAAACGTCCGTTTCGTCCCATGCGGGCGAGCTTGTCCATATACGGCGTATCGGCATATTGCAACAAAGTCTTGCCGCCTAACGACTGCACCGGCCAATCGGCCATGCCGTCTCCCAATATGATAATATGCTTCATCTTTATACGTTTGCTATACTCATGATATCGGCAAATACTCCGGCTGCGGTGACTCCGGCGCCGGCACCGTATCCCTGAATCATCATCGGATACTCTTTATAACGTTCCGTCGTGAGCAGAATGATGTTGTTGCTGCCTTCCAGTCCGTAGAACGGATGGTTTGCGGCAACCTCCTGCAGGCCGACGGAAGCTTTCCCCTCTTCCAGCTTGGCCACAAAGCGCCAATGCTTGTGTTCTTTCTCCAGAATCCGGCGACGCTCTTCGAAAGCGGCATCGAGGCTCGGCACTTTCTTCCAGAAGTCGTCCAGAGAACCTTCGAAAAAGTCGTTCGGTACAAAAAGATTCTTCTCCACATCCTCCTGATCGATGCGGTAACCCGCCTCGCGCGCCAGAATCACCAGCTTGCGAATGACGTCCTTTCCGCTCAGGTCGATGCGCGGATCGGGTTCGGAATATCGCTCCTCCTGCGCCATCCTGATGGTACGGCTGAAAGGAAGGTCGGCACTGATCTTATTGAAAATGTAGTTCAGCGTGCCCGAAAGCACCGCCTCGATCTTCAATATCTTGTCGCCGCTGTGAATCAAATCATTGATCGTATTGATGATGGGCAGTCCCGCACCCACGTTGGTCTCGAAAAGAAACTTAACGCCACGCCGGCGCGCGATGGTCTTCAGCTCGCGGTAGTTCTCATACTCCGAAGAAGCGGCAATCTTATTGGCTGCCACCACAGAGATATTGTGCTGCAAGAAGTCTTTGTAGAGCGACGCTATATCGGGACTCGCCGTACAATCCACAAATACGGAGTTGAATATATTCATCCCTATCACCTCGTCGCGGATGGTCTCGCGGCTGCTGGGCATCCCGTGGGCTTTAAGTTCTTCACGGAAATTGGCAAGGTCGAAACCATTGCGCCCGAACATTGCTCTACTTCCGTCGATGATGCCTACCACGTGCAACTTCAATCCGTTTTCCGCCATCAGCCTTTCCCGCTGGCTGCGAATTTGCTCTATCAGACTGCCGCCTACCGTACCGATGCCGCAGATAAAGAGGTTGAGTACCTGATACTCGGAAAGGAAAAACGAGTCGTGAATCACATTCAACGCTTTGCGAAGCGAGCGGGAATCGATGACAAAGGAGATGTTGGTCTCCGAAGCTCCCTGCGCGCAGGCGATTACATTGATACCGTTTCGCCCCAGCGTACCGAAAAGCTTGCCGGCAATACCCGGCGTATGTTTCATATTCTCGCCCACGATAGCCACCGTTGCCAAATCTTTCTCGGCCTGCATCGGCGAGATTTCTCCCATTTCTATCTCTTTGGCAAACTCTTCGTTCAACACTTCGCAAGCCAGATCGGCATCGGCAGTGCGCACTCCGATGGACGTGCTGTTCTCCGAAGAAGCCTGCGAAACGAGAAACACACTGATACCGTTCTTGGCCAACACTTTGAAGATGCGGTAGTTCACACCGATGACGCCGACCATTCCCAAGCCCTGCACCGTAATGAGGCTGGTATCGTTGATCGAGGAGATTCCTTTGATGGCCTTGCTTTGCGGGCTGGAAACCTCTTGCTTGATAACCGTACCCGCTCCGTCGGGATTGAACGTGTTCTTTATCAGAATAGGTATGTTCTTGTGGCACACCGGATAGATGGTGGGCGGATAAACGACTTTGGCCCCGAAGTTACAAAGCTCGGTGGCCTCCACATAACTCAGCTCGGTGATGGTGTAAGCATTCGGGATTACACGCGGATCGGCAGTCATGAAGCCGTCTACATCCGTCCATATTTCCAGACTGTCGGCATCGAGCGCGGCGGCAATCACCGCTGCCGTATAGTCCGAACCGCCGCGTCCGAGATTTGTCACCTCTCCCGTTGTTTTGTCCGAAGAGATAAAGCCGGGCACTACCGCCACCTTGGGAATGGAACGAAACGTTTCTCTCACCAGCCGGTTCGTCAGATCTTTGTCCAATGTGTGCTTGCTGTGCTTCTTCTCCGTCTTGACGAATGCGCGGGAATCGAACCGTTCGGCTCCTTCAATCAGTTCGGCGACAATGATGGAAGAAAGCCGCTCGCCGTAGCTTACTATCGTATCGGATGTTTTCGGCGAGAGATCTTTGATGAGGAAAATTCCCTGAAAGATGTCTCTCAACTCATTCAGCAATTCCCCGATCCGCTGTTTCAACGCATGTTTCCTTTCACCCGCCGGAATAATATCCTCCACCATCTCTTCATGGCGGCGGACAATCTCGCCGAAGGCTTCCTCATACCCCGAATCTCCGGCCGCCGCCATCTTCGACGTATGTATCAGTTTGTCGGTAATTCCTCCCAATGCGGAAACGACTACGATTACCGGATCGCCGGCAGCCTCAACGATTCTCTTTACGTTTAATATGCTTTTTGCGGAACCCACAGACGTTCCGCCGAATTTCATTACTTTCATGATTGTTGTTTTACAGATACAAGCCGGCAATCTACAGAAGCGAGACATGGAGCGGCAGAATATAACCGGCTCATTTAATCTCCTTGCCAACTAAAACTAAAATTTTGAATTTTGCCTACTTACATAGGCGTGAATCGCGTAGATACACAAATACTATCCCTTAACCCCTAAGGGTCATGGTGCACATGAACATGACTGTATGTGGATAGTAATTCATCATAGTCTCTGTTTCTACCTTTATCATTGATAAGTGTCGCAAAAATAAGAATAATAATATTCAATCTATCACATTTTTCGATATTTTTCTAATAAAAAGCATTTCCCCTTTCCGGAGCATCCGAAACAACAAATGCACTTTTATGTCATTTTGCTATTTTATATCCATAATTTTGCTACATTTGCAAAAAATAAAAGCATTATATCCGCTTATGACGGCACCAAACACTTCCGTATTGCTAATATACACCGGAGGAACGATTGGAATGATCGAGAACCCGGAAACAGGTGCATTAGAGAATTTTGATTTCGAACATCTGCAAAAGCATGTCCCCGAATTGCTGAAATTCAAATTCCCTATCGATACCTACCAGTTCGATCCTCCGATGGACTCTTCGGATATGGAGCCGGACATGTGGCAAAAGCTGGTGCGCATCATTTACGAGAATTACGACCGATACCGGGGATTTGTCATTCTGCACGGAACGGACACGATGGCTTATACCGCTTCGGCGCTGAGCTTCATGCTCGAGAATCTGGATAAGCCGGTGATTCTGACAGGTTCGCAATTGCCTATCGGAGTGCTTCGCACGGATGGGAAAGAAAACCTGATGACCAGTATCGAGATAGCCGCCGCTTGCAACGGCGAGGGGAAGTCGCTCGTGCCGGAAGTCTGCATCTTCTTCGAGAACCATTTGATGCGGGGAAACCGCACCACCAAACTGAGCGCGGAGAATTTCAACGCGTTCGGATCGTTCAACTACCCGGTACTGGCGGAAGCAGGCATCCATATTAAATACAACAATGTACAAATTCACGTCAACGGCGAACGGCGCAAGCTGATTCCCCATTATCTGCTCGACACCAACGTGGCGGTACTGAAACTTTTTCCCGGCATTCAGGAAGATGTTGTCGCCACCATTCTGGAAATCAAAGGACTTAAAGCGCTGGTGCTCGAAACCTACGGGTCGGGCAACGCTCCGCGAAAGGACTGGTTTATCCGTCGGCTATGCGAAGCCAGCAAACGAGGCGTGGTGATAGTGAATGTGACTCAATGCAATGCCGGAACCGTAGAGATGGAACGATACGAAACCGGTTACCAGCTTCTGCAAGCAGGCGTGGTAAGCGGATACGACAGCACTACGGAGTCCGCCATCGCCAAACTGATGTTCCTGTTGGGACACGGATACAGCCCCGAAGAAGTCCGCCTCCGGATGAACCGCTCGATAGCGGGAGAGATTACCATTCAAACAGAAGAATAGACGTATTTTTGCCCGCTCCTGCAAAGATACTGAGGCGATATTCGCCTCTTTCCGATAAATTATCGCTATTTTTGTAGGCTGCAAAAGAGGGTGAGGCTATGCCGTTCAAGGTTTTTCGAACAAACGATTTCCGTTGGCGAACATGCAACATCGGTCGTACCTACAGGATCAGAGGGAGTTCAGAACAAACCGTCCGGATAGAACTTGCGGTACGGACCTCTCGAATGCTGCCGTATGGACAGGAAGGGAGAAAATTGAAAGCAAACCGCCCCTTGTTTTGCAAACCGTAAAAAGAAGGAGAAGCGCCGATGGCTAAAGAGAAAACAGTGTATGTATGCAGCAACTGCGGACAGGGTTCGCCGAAATGGGTCGGCAAATGTCCGTCGTGCGGAGAATGGAACACGTATGTGGAAGAGATTGTGCGGAAAGAGCCGGTAAGCCGGCGTCCCGTGTCGGGTATCGAGACCCCGAAGGCGAAACCGCTTGCATTGAGCGAGATAGAAGCGGACGACGAACCGCGCATCGACATGCACGACGAAGAGTTGAACCGGGTGTTGGGAGGCGGACTTGTGCCGGGTTCGCTCGTACTGATAGGCGGTGAGCCGGGCATCGGGAAGTCGACGCTGGTGATGCAAACCGTGCTTCGTATGCCGGAACGGAAAATCCTCTACGTCTCCGGCGAAGAGAGCGCACGGCAGTTGAAACTTCGTGCCGACCGCCTTTCCCGCGTGTCGAACGATTGCCTCATCGTATGCGAGACTTCGCTGGAGCAAATATACGTGCACATCAAGAATACCAACCCCGATTTAGTCATCATCGACTCCATCCAGACCATCTCCACCGAGACGATCGAATCTTCGCCCGGAAGCGTCGCCCAGGTACGGGAATGTTCGGCCTCCATCCTGCGGTTTGCCAAAGAAACCCATACGCCGGTGTTGCTGATCGGGCATATCAATAAGGAAGGAAGCATCGCAGGGCCGAAAGTGCTGGAGCACATCGTCGACACCGTTCTTCAGTTCGAAGGCGACCAACACTATATGTACCGCATCCTGCGAAGCATCAAAAACCGTTTCGGCAGCACGGCGGAGCTGGGCATTTACGAGATGCGGCAGGACGGACTGCGGCAAGTGAGCAACCCGTCGGAACTGTTGCTGAGCCAAGACCATGAAGGGATGAGCGGAGTGGCGGTGGCCTCCGCCATCGAAGGCGTGCGCCCGTTTCTGATAGAGACGCAGGCTCTGGTAAGCACGGCGGCTTACGGAACGCCCCAACGCTCGGCTACGGGATTCGACATACGTAGGATGAACATGTTGCTGGCGGTGCTCGAAAAGCGCGTCGGCTTCAAACTTGCGCAGAAAGACGTGTTCCTCAACATTGCCGGCGGACTGAAAGTGAACGACCCCGCCATCGACTTGGCAGTCATCAGCGCTATCTTGTCGTCGAACATGGACGCTCCCGTCGAACGGGAAATCTGCATGGCGGGAGAAATCGGACTTTCGGGAGAGATACGCCCGGTGAACCGCATCGAGCAACGCATCGGTGAAGCGGAAAAGCTGGGTTTCAAACAGTTTCTGCTGCCCAAATACAACCTGCAAGGGATAAATACCCAAAAACTGAAAATTGAACTGGTTCCGGTGAGGAAGGTGGAAGAGGCGTTCAGGGCGCTATTCGGATAAACCCGCACGAAACCGGCAGATAAACGAATCTTATGATACAAGAATACCAACTGCGCGTTCTCCCCGAAACGGCCGCCAACGAGCAGCGATTGAAAGAATATTTGTCGAAAGAGAAAGGAATCGGACTGCACGAGATGACTGCCGTCCGGATATTGAAGCGGAGCATCGACGCGCGGCAGCGCACCGTGTTCGTCAACCTGAAGGTACGGGCGTACATTCGCGAAGTTCCTCAGGACGATGAATACGCGCATACGCACTACCCCAACGTAGAAGGAAAGCCACAGGTTATCGTAGTGGGTGCCGGTCCGGGCGGGTTGTTCGCAGCCCTGCGCCTTATCGAACTCGGTTTGCGCCCCGTTGTCGTAGAACGCGGAAAGGATGTACGCGAGCGGAAGAAAGACCTTGCGCAAATCAACCGTGAACATATCGTAAACCCCGAATCGAATTACAGTTTCGGAGAGGGAGGGGCGGGCGCCTACTCCGACGGGAAGCTCTATACCCGCAGCAAAAAAAGGGGAAACACGGACAAAATCCTGAACGTGTTCTGCCAGCATGGGGCATCCGCAGCGATACTTGCGGACGCTCACCCGCACATCGGTACGGACAAGCTGCCTCGCGTGATTGAGAATATGCGCCGAACGATTCTCTCGTGCGGGGGCGAAGTGCATTTCCAAACCCGGATGGATGCTTTGATTATTGAAGACGGAGAGGTGAAAGGCATCGAGACGAACGCGGGACAGACGTTCTCGGGTCCTGTCATTCTGGCAACGGGGCACTCCGCGCGCGATGTTTACCGGTGGCTGGCAGCGCATCGCATCGCCATCGAGCCGAAAGGGATTGCCGTAGGCGTTCGTCTGGAACATCCGGCGGCGTTGATCGACCAAATACAATATCACAACCGGAACGGAAGGGGGAAATACCTCCCCGCAGCCGAATACAGTTTTGTCACTCAAGCCGAAGGGCGGGGAGTGTACAGTTTCTGCATGTGCCCCGGAGGATTCGTCGTTCCGGCAGCCAGCGGAGCGGAACAGGTGGTGGTGAACGGCATGTCTCCTTCCAACCGCGGCTCGCGCTGGAGCAACTCGGGCATGGTGGTGGAGATACAGCCCGAAGATCTCGCAAGCGGCAAGCTGAAAACCGGAAGCGAAGAACGGAGCGAACAACGCGACGAACAGCTTCTCGCCATCAACCCGTTGCTGACAAACGGAGAACTTTCGGCGCTTCATACCCGGATTCTCCCGCTACTTTATTTCCAAGAAGAACTCGAACGACAGTGCTGGCAACAAGGAGGAAGACGGCAGACGGCTCCCGCACAGCGCATGCTCGACTTCACCCTCAGGAAGCTCAGTTACGACTTGCCGGAAACATCGTATAATCCGGGCATCGTCTCCTCCCCTCTCCATTTCTGGATGCCGGAGTTCATCACCCAACGCCTGTCAATGGGTTTCCGGCAGTTCGGACGCAGCAGTCGCGGTTTCCTGACGAACGAAGCGGTGATGATAGGAGTCGAAACACGCACCTCGTCGCCTGTCCGCATCGCGCGCGACAAAGAGAGCCTGCAACACGTCACCTTGCGCGGACTCTTCCCTTGCGGCGAAGGGGCGGGGTATGCAGGCGGCATCGTCTCCGCCGGGATAGACGGAGAACGCTGCGCCGAAGCGGTAGCCGGCTATATGGCGCAAGGAGGCGGACAAGGATAACGGAAGCATGAGAATCGACCGGAGAAACCCGCAACATCTGCCCGGAATGAAAAAATTATATGAAATAAACAGAGAAGGAACAACCGCCAAAAACAAACGAAGATGAATAAACCCGAAATAGCCATTATAGATCCCAATACCCTGACTTGCTTAGGATTGAAGAACCTGTTGGAAAGAATGATTCCGATAGCCGTCATCCGCACGTTCCGGAGCTTCGGCGAACTGGCGGACGACACGCCGGACATGTATGCCCATTACTTCGTTTCCGCACAAATTTACATGGAGCACAATGCCTTCTTCCTGCCCCGCAAACGGAAAACGATCGTACTGGCAAGCGACAGTCCGCAGTTCCAGCTCTCCGGCATTGTCGTGCTCAATGTATACGAAACGGAAGAGGTGCTGGTGAGAAACCTGCTCAAGCTGCATCAGCACGCCCATCAACACGGCTATCCCGTAAAGGGAATGCCTCCCATCCCGGCAATGGTTCCCCAGCAGGATATACTGTCGGCACGGGAAATCGAGGTGTTGGTGCTCATCACCAAAGGCTTGATCAACAAAGAGATTGCGGACAAGCTGAACATCAGCCAGACTACCGTCATCACGCACAGAAAAAACATCACGGAAAAACTGGGCATCAAGTCGGTGTCGGGACTAACCATCTATGCCGTGATGAACGGATATGTGGAGGCCGACCGCATTTGAGCGGATTTTCCCGATAGGATTGCTTCATGCAAACAGAAAGTTTGTTCGTCAGAAAGATAGCGGGGAACAGAAGTTGCGCTTCATGCCCGCCGTTTTTTCGGTTTGAAGCTATGCTATTGAAGAGTAGATTTTTACCGATTTGGATTGGAAAGATGGCGATAGTACATTATGGGTACGCTTAAAGTGGCAAAGTTAGGAACGTCCCATCCTGCTTGATATAATAGAGGATCGGCATGGACGCAAGTCTATCATTATTACCTCGCAACTGCCAAATAAACTAAAATAAATAATAACCCCATCGGTCAAGACGTTTTGAGGGGGCATTATTGAATATTTTCAGGGGGTAGAATCATTTTGGTTTTAGCGGGCATCTTACACTGGATTCTCCATAAATAAGGTAACATTTAAACAAAAACAAATACGCCACCGTTTAATAATAAAACACCCGAAACATGAAAGCAAAAATTTTATTTGTCTCCTTATTGAGCATACTATTCGCCTGTAATTCAGCGGATATGAACTCAAATTTTGAAACCGGTTTAGAAAGTAACGCCCCCAATCAGGTGCTGCTGCTGAGAGTGGACTACACCACCAACACGTTTGAAGGTGGAACGATATTGGGTTTCGACAAGAAAACCGAAGACTTTACTATTGAAAACGAGTACGTTGTGCCAAGCGATTTCGGCAGCGTGAAGTTGATTTACAAGGAACTCTGGCAACCACTTTTTGAGGGAACCATTCATTGGATGGGGCGGGGTAAAATGACGTTCCCCAAAAAACTCGAACCCGCTTCTGCTTTTAAACACATATCAACCTACGACCTCCGTTATCCCACCGGTTTTGAAAATGTATTTAACCCCGACAATAGGGAATTAGATTATGATAAACCGTGGATTTCCGTTCAAGGTTTGGCAAAAACGCGCGAATTTCTCACTGCCAATCCCACTCAAAAAGCCAAATTGTTTCTTTACACGCCGAGCGTGGGCGCGGGCGACCCAAAAGATTGGTATTGGCTTATTTACCTGAAAAAATAAATCGCGACAAACAACCTTACTGCGCTATCGGCAATTTCGGGATAATGTTTCCGAATGTACTCGCGAACGGTGTGCAACGCCCTCGAAAACGTGTTGTGAACCGTTTGCGGTGTGGTATTCAATTCGTTGGCAACCTCTTTGGCGGAAATGTTATCCACCCGCATCCAAAAAGTTTTTTTTGTGAGCAACGTACTGTTTTTCAGTGCATCGCACACAATATGCAACAATTCCTCTTTCTCCATGTCGGCACCTGCCAAAAGCGGCGAAACAATATCGGTTTCATCTATCGGAACGGTTTCGGGAACGGCAATTCGATAGATGTCGTAGATGCGGAAACGCAGATATTGCATCAGAAAAACCTTTGCGCATCCGTCTTTATCGGGGCGCAACATACGCGGATTTTCCCAAAGAGCCAGCCAAAAATTTTGCACAATCTCCTTCGCCACATCCGCGTGGTGCACCTGGAAAATCCTATGTAAGATGCCCCTAAAACCAATCGATTCTATCCCCTTGTTCCCAAATAATCCTGCCCATTGATTCCAATATAAAATGCCCTTGTCAGACAATGTCCGGCAGGGGATTTTTCCGTAGATTTGATACCCGTCTTGACCGGTGGGATAAAATCATTTCTACTATGACAACAAAGATAGCAAACATTCTCCAGTGGTTCCGTCACAACGCCAACTTGAGCTTGAGGCGCTTCTTCCTGAGTATGCCGCCCGACTTAGCCGACGGGGCGTAACAGTGAAAACCCTGTACGAAGAGTACCGCGAAACACATCCTAACCCATGTTGTAGGCCATGTCGAGCATTATGCCGGAGACCGGATGTACATCGACTTTGCCGGTGATAAACTTGAGGTAGTTGACAGTGAAAACGGCGAATGCCGCAGCGTTGAAGTGTTCGTGCCCATACTTCCATGCAGCCACTATACCTACTGCGAGGGGGTAAATGGCAAAATTAGGAGCGTCCCATCCTGCTTGATATAAATTAAGGATTATGAATGTGCCTAACCTTTCAGTTCATCCTTAAATAGGAACAATACTTGGCAAGCAGGTTTTCTAATGGAAGGTCGCCTTTTTCAAACCGCTCTGCATCAAGTGGCAAAATTCTTTCGCACACTTGTAACTTACCCTTGTAGAGAGCTTTGATGTATTGATTCCCGTTTTGCTGCTCGATGCTGATTTCAGAAAAAAAGGCTGTGATGTCTTCCGGGTCGTATATAATGGAATAGCTCGGTCGTTTGGCACCGGGAATGTCTTCTCGAAGAATGTCTTTTTCTATAAGGTCTTGAATATCTCGTATGGCTGTGTCTTTGGAACATTTGGCCAATGATGCCCAAGTTTTGGAAGTTATCTTTGCTTCATAGCCATCAAGAAACAGGTTCAGCATATCGGTCTGCCTTCGGCTAAGTGGCACAGAAGAAGCCTTTTGCCAAAAGAAATTCTTGTTCAAGACGGTACTGACGATATTTTCCGCTTCGTCAAGTGCTACAGACAACGTATGGGCGTACCAGCATATCCATTCTGTGATGTCACCATCGCCGTGTTGAGCCTTTTCCAGAATATCGTAATAGTGGTTTTTATCCTTATTTATTTGAGAGGAAATATTATAAAATCTGAACTCACTCTTATCAGCACGAGCCAACAGCATATCAGAAAGTATGCGCGCCAAGCGTCCGTTGCCATCTTCAAATGGATGAATGCTGACAAACCAGAAATGTGCAATGGCTGACCGTATAACCGAATTTATATTTTCCTGACTGTTAAACCAATCAAGAAAATGTGCCATTTCTTCGTCCACGCGTTCCGGTGAGGGAGCAATATAATGGATTTTCTCGCGACCGAACATCCCGGAGACAATATGTTCCTCGCTTGTACGATACTGTCCAACTTCAATCTGCGAACCCTCGCTGAAACCTGTCGGGAAGAATGCTGCTTGCCATGCACGAATTTTCTCTTTCGTCAATAACTGGTCGTAATGATTTACTGCATCAAGCATGACTGCCACAACAGAATCTATGTAGTGCGATGGCGCTGTCTGTCTGATAGTTTCTATACCCAATTTTCGAGCAATGGATGAACGCACTTCATCTACATTCAATCGTATTCCTTCTATTTCTGACGAATAAACGATATCATACGTCAGATTCTCCGCCATCGCTTTTAATTTGCTATCAAAGCCAAGCGAGGCAAGCCTGCCATATAACAAACCCTGTTTGCGGTTCACTTCTTCAAGAAGCGCTGTCAGTTCAGTCGCATTCCAACGGAATGCAGTCCAAACGTCGCAATATTTGCGACAAAAATAACCGATTATTGTCGTATTATCAAGTAGAATCCTATAATGTTGCAAAAAATGCGATGATTTATGGTACAAAACGTCTGATTAGCTTGACTTGCATCTGTATTTTCGAATCAAATTAGGGATTGCGCATCTGCAATGTCTTTTTTGCAAAAAAACATTGCACAATAAAAAACAAAAGAGAATCGTTTACGCCCTTACAAACATGAGATATATAACCAAATACAGTTTTCCGCCTCAGTAAATAATAGCGACTTTTTATCCTCCCCTCACATACACCGTAAGCCGTCCGGCTCCCTCCCGTTTCAACACTCCGCGCTCTACCCAGGCGTTCAGTTCTTCCAATGCCAGGAGGCGCTTCCGTCCTGTCAGTCCGGCATATTGCGGGCGGGTGATGAAGGCGTGTTTCAGCAAATAGTTTTCGAGAAGGGCTTTGCATTCTTTCTCGGGCAAAGGGGGAGCTTCCGGCGCACGGGGAGCCTCTCTGCGTTGCAGCCTCATCTTTTCCTTTATCTCCCGCTTGATCTGGCTGCTTGCCCGGTAATTGACACCCCTCGGCTCGACAGAGGCGGCACGGATCTCACTTTTATCGCTCACCGCAGGACAGCTCAGCGAAGCGGAGAAGTAACCCAAACTGCCCACCTCCACCGTCCACCCTTCGGCGAGCAGATCGCGCGCCTCGCTGCAAAAGGCTTCGAGTGCGCCTGCCAGCAGGCTGCGGCTGATTCCGGTAAACCGATGGACACGGTCGAGAAATTCCTCCCGCCCCACCGTTCCTTTCGACACGATGCGGGCATGCAGGCGCGTGGCCTCTCTTTTACTGCGTTTCGGGGTTGCGAACAAATCGTATATGGCACTCATATTTTTATGGATTTAGATTGTTATCAAAAAGTTTGTTTGCTGCAAAAATAAGAAGTTTATTTTCCCCGATAGCGAAAATCAAACCGTTAGTCTTAATAAAATTATTAATCACTCACCCGCGTTTCATTCGTCTCCCGTTCGGCAGACGAATGAGTCTCAAGCGAAAGACGAATGGGACACGATCGGCAGACGAATTACTTTTACTACAAAACGAGCAAGTTATTGCGATGCAGGGAAATAAAAAACAGACGAAAACCGAAGCGAAAAATTAGCTCAGGAACTATTCAAGGAAAGGGCATTAACGATAGGGTCACTTGTGAGAGTTACGAGCCACAACGCAACTTGCCAAATCGAATCACGCGATACGTAGGGTCTTCACCCGGGATGAAACAAAGTATCATATCCGTTTTCTCCAAAGCTCTCATCATTCGTTCATGGCGCCGCAATGGGGGCATACGCCTTTCTCTTTCAGTTTTGCGCCGCAATGGCCGCAACAGTAACGGTAACTGATGTTCTGCTTCACTTTCTTCGCAAAAATCCAGATGAAAAGCAGCAGGAAAAGGTAGCCGATATAGATGTGCGTCGTCAGGATAAAGAAAAAGTAGCAGAAGATGCAGCAAGACATCAGTCCCAGCATGTAGAAAATGGCAGCCGCAGGGGTGAGCTGGCGGAACAAGGCTTCGAGCACCGCCAGAGCGACAATGAGGAACAGCCAGATGCTGAGCAGGAACAGCGAAAGGATGAAAGGCACTTCGAAAGGCGACAGGGTGGGGTTGAAGTAAAAATGTTCCCAAGTGTCGGGCACAAACACCTGCATCGTTTCGTACACCGTAGCGCTGAACGCCAGCAGCAGACAGAGGAACAGCGGATATACGCTGTCGATATCGTTGAAATAGACCATGCGCAACTGCTTTTTGCGAAAAGCGCGAAGCAGGTAAACACCGACAAACAAGGCGAAAATAACGATGAAATAAGAGGCGTGCGTATCGCTGAACAGGTAGATGGCCTGCGAAATGCTGTCGGTAGGAACGAACGAGCCGATGAGTTCTTTCTCGCGTATCCACCCTTGCGCCTCCTGCGTATGCGCCAGCTTCACCCATATACTGTCCACGCTGTCGGCGGGATGCACGGCAAACTCCGCCACCACCACGCGGTCTCCTTTGTACAGGCGGACGAATGTGTTCTTGATGGGCAGGCATTCCAAGTCGACGGAATCGCCGATCACCTCCAGATTGGTGTTCCAGGTGTAATGCCGTTCGTACAGATACCGCAGCGAATCTCTCGTTTTTTCCGTAAGTTCGCCCGAATCCAAATCGGGAACCCGATACCGGCAGCCCGACAAAAAAAACAGGCAGCACAGCAGGCCCGCTACGACGCAACAAAGGACCGTGCGAAAGCCCCCCGCACCCGATGCAAAGAGGCTATGCCGATACGCTCCCGCCCCTGTTCCGATATGTAAAAACTTTCTTATCTTCATTCGTCGATTCCATTCGGATATCCGGTTGTTCTTTCTTTACTCTTGCCCGCCAAGCACGATTTATCGGGCGATTCTTTCTTTTGCCTCATACACATTCATTACTGCGCATTCTGCTCCTTCACCTTCATCTGGCAGTTCTTGCAATCGAACTCCAGACGGAAACGCCGTCCGTCGTTCGACACCAGCGAGTAAGGTTCCTTATAGGGCGAACGTTGCCGCTGATGAACGGGGCACCAGCCCATGCTGTAACGCAGGCAATGCTTGCAGAACATAAGCACGGCATCTTTCACCGCTTCTTTCTCGTAGGCCGCCCCTACGCTCTGCACTCCGTGCTCTTTATAGAACGAAGCGGCAAGCGGGTTCATCACATTTCCCAGATACGTGAGCGCTGTCTGCGGAAAGGCGTGGGCGGTCTGTTTCCACACAGCCACTTCCCTGCGGTAATTGATGCGGCGGGTTGCAACCAGTCTCTCGACAGCCTGACGCCGGAATTCCGCCAGCACCGAAGCAGGCAAGAACCAGTTGTCCGAGAACGAGACTTCTATTTCCGCCGCTTCGAAAGGCGTGTTTCCCAACTTCGCAAGTTGCGCTTTCAGGTTATCGCGTTGCGGAGTGCGCGCAAGCTCTTTTTCACGCGTGAGCGACAAAGTGACGCGGATGTTGTCTTCGTCCGCCAACGTCAGCGAAAAGCCCGTGCCGTGCTCGGCAAGCCAGATGTTCACGGCGATTTTACGCTCCGCCGTCTTGCGCGACAGCATCCGTTCGAACTCCCGGTCGTAGTTCCTGTACAGCTTCGTGCGGGGTTTGATGCGCGGCATCTCCTGCGGATAAATCTTATTCCCGTCCACCCGGTTCACGCGGAACCCCTGCATCCGCCCCTGCTCGTCGATATAGCAAACACCGTCTCCGTTGCTGAAAGGCTTCACCCCCGCCACAACCAGAAAGTTGCCGCGCACCTCCTTCATCGTGCCCATCTCTTCGCCGAGCGACTTCGGAGTATCGAAAGAACACACATCGCCCTCCCTTCCGTGCAGGAAATAATCAGTGAAACCGCGGCTGAAACTCTTCTCGAGTTGCGGACGGAACTCCGGCCGGCAGCTTCCCGAAGAGGCTCTCACATATTCCGGACGACGGGCAAGAATCTCATCCAGCTTCCGGCGATAGGCAGCCGTGACATTCTTCACGTACGACACGTCCTTCAGCCGTCCTTCTATCTTCAGCGATGAGACTCCCGCATCGAGAAGTTCCTCCAGATGGTCTATCCGGTTGAGGTCTTTCAGGGAAAGCAGGTGCTTGTCTTTCACCATCACTTTCCCGTCGGCATCCACCAGCGTGAAAGGCAGGCGGCAGAACTGGGCACATTCGCCCCGGTTAGCGCTCCGGCCGAAACAAGCCTGGCTGACATAGCATTGTCCGCTGTAGCTCACGCACAGCGCACCATGCACGAATACTTCCAACGCCGTTTGCGGGCAATATTCATGTATCCGCCTTATCTCCCTCAACGAGAGTTCGCGCGCCAGCACCACCTGCCGGAACCCCGCATCGGAAAGGAACTTTACCTTCTCCGGCGTGCGGTTGTCCATCTGTGTGCTGGCATGAAGCGGCACAGGAGGAAGGTTCAGCTTCGTAATTCCCATGTCCTGAATGATGAGCGCGTCCACCCCGATGCGGTACAGCGCGCGAATCATCTCTTCCGTTTCCGGCATCTCCTCTTCCTTGAGAATGGTGTTCAGCGTCACATAGATGCGGACGTTATACAGATGGGCATACCTCACCAGCGCCTCGATGTCTTCCAGCGAATTCACCGCCGCCGAACGGGCGCCGAATTTGGGCGCACCGATATACACCGCGTCCGCCCCGTGGTTGATGGCCTCGATGCCGCACTCCAGATTCTTCGCCGGAGCCAGAAGCTCTATTTTACGCTTACCCGATTTCATTGATGTTGTACGGTGTTTCCTGATATACAAAGTAGTTCAGCCAGTTGGAGAAGAACAGGTTGGCATGCGCCCTCCACCGCACCAGCGGTCCCTGAGCGGGGTCGTCGTTCAGATAATAATTGCGAGGCTTCTCTATCGGCAGCCGCTTGTCCAAGTCGCGGCGATACTCCGTGTCGAGCGTCGACGGTGAATATTCCGAATGCCCGGTGACGAAAAACTCGCGCCCACCGCGCGCCATCACCATGTATACACCTGCTTCCGGCGAGTCGGAAAGCAATGTCAGTGCGGGATTCTTCAGGATATCCTCCCGGCGCACTTCCGTATGGCGGCTGTGGGGAACAAAAAAACAACTGTCGAACCCCCGGAAAATGGGATGGAGCGGATTGAGCACCCGGTGTTCGAAAATGCCGAACATTTTCTTCTCCAACGGATACTTAGGAATGCCGTAATGATGGTAAAGCCCCGCCTGAGCTGCCCAGCATATATACAGAGTGGAGGTGACATGCGTGCGCGCCCATTCGAATATCTCCGTAATTTCATTCCAATAAGTCACTTCTTCAAAGGGCAAATGCTCCACAGGCGCTCCGGTGACAATCATCCCGTCGTACTTCTGGGCGCGCATCTGCTCGAAATCGGTATAAAAAGCCTTCATATGCTCTATCGGCGTATTCTTAGGCGTATGGCTCTTAATCTTCATAAAAGAAATTTCCACTTGGAGCGGAGTGTTCGAAAGCAAACGGATCAGATCGGTTTCTGTCGTTATCTTCAACGGCATCAGGTTCAGAATCGCGATCCGCAGCGGACGAATGTCCTGTTGCGTGGCACGTGAAGTATCGATGACAAATATGTTTTCTTCCTTCAACAGCTCTATCGCAGGAAGCCTGTCGGGCAAATTAAGAGGCATAGTTGCTTTGCATTTGATTATCTGCCTGCAAAAATACGAAAAATAAGAGAGAATAAAGAGAAGAAGATTATTTAGAATTCGTACAAATTAAGTCATTTTAAGCAAGAAAGAAAACAACGAATGGATAAAACACTTAATTTTGCTGCACAAATTAGTACTAATAATTTAAATTTTGACAACATGGCTTACGTAATTAGTGACGATTGTATTGCTTGCGGAACTTGCATCGACGAGTGTCCGGTAGAAGCTATCTCTGAAGGTGATATCTACTCTATCAATCCTGATGTATGCACAGACTGCGGTACTTGTGCAGATGTTTGTCCGTCTGAAGCTATTCACCCGGCTGAATAATACAATCTGAAAAGAAAAAATGAAAGGCTGCTTTCCACAAAGGAAGCGGCCTTTTTTTGCGTCCGGTAAGTTCCTCGCCATGTTAGGAGCATTCCGGAGGATACACGCATAGACGTGGAATAAAGAAGAGAAGCTGTTCAAGTCTCATGCACGCAAAAAACCTTCCCACCGGAAAGGATCCCTACAAACACCGAAGTGGTTCCCACAGCCCAACGGAATGAATCGCATGCCGGGTTGAAAGAATTCTCCCATTGAGAGGGATGCGTTTTTATCCGGCAAAGCAAGGTCCGGCAGTTATAAAAAAAGCGGCAGACGGGCTTTCCCGGATAAACGAAAGACGCTGCCGCACATTTTTTCTGAAATATCTTACTTCAATTTAGCCAACGCTTCTTTGATACGTCGGATGGCTTCTACGATATTCTCGTCGCTCGTGGCATAACTCATGCGGATACAATCCGGAGCACCGAAAGAAGCACCGCCTACGCAAGCCACGTGAGCGGTTTCGAGCAGATACAGGGCCAAGTCGTCCGAGTCCTTGATAACACGGTCGCCCGCACTTTTGCCAAAGAAACTGTCGCATTTCGGGAACAGATAGAACGCCCCCTGCGGCACATTGACTTCGAAGCCCGGAACTTCTTTCGCCAGCCCGACAATCAGATCGCGGCGCCGTTCGAAAGCTTTCTGCATCTCTCTCACCGGTTCCTGAGTTCCTGTATAAGCGGCTTCGGCTGCTTTTTGGGAAACGGAGCAAGGGCCTGAAGTGTACTGCCCCTGCAATTTGTTGCAGGCCTTCACGATCCATTCGGGGGCGGCAATGAATCCGATTCTCCATCCGGTCATGGCGTACGCTTTCGAAACACCGTTTACGATAACCGTACGTTCTTTCATTCCGGGAAGCTGGGCGATACTCCGGTGAGCGCCCACATAGTTGATATGCTCGTAGATCTCATCGGCAATTACGATCACCTGCGGATGTTTCGCCAGCACGGCAGCCAGTCCCTCCAGCTCTTCTTTGCTGTACACAGACCCCGTAGGGTTTGAGGGAGAACAAAGAATCAAGGCTTTCGTCTTGGGAGTGATGGCCGCCTCCAACTGCCGGGGAGTGATTTTGAAATCCTGCTCGATACCTGCCGACACGATGACCGGCGTTCCTTCCGCAAGCTTCACCATTTCGGGATAGCTCACCCAGTAAGGAGCCGGAACAATCACTTCATCGCCCGGATTCACCAATACCAGAATAGCATTGCACACGGATTGCTTCGCGCCGTTCGCGCAAGAAATCTGGGCGACCGTATATTCAAGACCGTTTTCTTTCTTCAGCTTCTCCACAATCGCATTACGCAAAGCCGGATATCCCGGCACCGGAGAATAGCGGGAGAAGTTATCGTCGATAGCTTTTTTCGCAGCTTCCTTGATGTGGTCGGGAGTATTAAAATCGGGCTCTCCCACACTCAGGTTAATTACATCGACGCCTTGCGCCTTAAGTTCACTACTCTTTTGCGACATGGCAAGCGTCGCCGAAGGCGACAAACTGTTCAAACGGTCTGATAGCTGGGTCATTTCGTATCTATTTTATTGTTATTGTGTAAAATATGCCGCAAAATAAACAATAATATTCGAAATATGAAAGCAAAAAGAAAGTTTACTTATTGAAATGAAGAGTATGCCCCATTCTTTCCTTCTTTGTTCTCAAATAACGTTCATTATATGTATTGGGAACGATCTCCACCGGCACATTTTCTACAATTTCCAGTCCATAAGCCTCCAAGCCTACACGCTTCACCGGATTGTTTGTCAGAAGCTTCATCTTGTGCACGCCCAGTTCACGCAAAATCTGCGCTCCTACTCCGTAATCGCGCTCGTCGGCCAGATGCCCCAGACAGATGTTGGCATCGACAGTGTCCATACCTTCTTCCTGAAGTTTATAAGCTCTCATCTTTTCCATCAGGCCGATTCCGCGTCCTTCCTGATTAAGGTAAATGATCACCCCCTTACCTTCTTTATCGATCATTTCCATCGCTTTGTGCAACTGTTCACCGCAGTCGCAACGTTTGGAACCGAAGATATCTCCTGTGGCACACGAAGAATGAACGCGTACCAAGATCGGTTCGTCTTCTTTCCATGTTCCCTTAAAGAGGGCCACATGTTCCAGCCCGTTTAGTTTCTGCTTGAAAGGAATGAGACGGAACATTCCATGCTCGGTAGGCATACTCACCTCCACTCCCTTTTCTACAATTGATTCTTGCTTCAACCGATAAGCTATCAAATCATGAATAGAAATCAACTTCAAGCCGTGCTCGTCTGCCATCTTGCGCAGCTCCGGCAAGCGGGCCATCGTGCCGTCTTCATTCATTATTTCCATCAAAGCTCCTGCAGGATACAAACCTGCCAGACGTGCCAAGTCGATGGTTGCCTCTGTATGTCCGGCACGGCGCAACACGCCTTTCTCCTGCGCATACAAAGGATTGATGTGCCCGGGACGTCCGAAGGTGGAAGGCGTAGCAGACGGATCGGCCAATGCCTGAATGGTAGCTGCCCGGTCGGCGGCGGAAACGCCGGTAGTACATCCTTCGAGCTTATCCACAGTCACCGTAAAAGGAGTTCCCAATACGGAAGTGTTATCGCTTACCTGATGAGGCAAATCGAGTTCCTTACATCTTGAAACAGTAATGGGGGCACACAACACTCCGCGGGCATGCTTCAACATAAAGTTCACTTTCTCCGGAGTAATCTTCTCTGCGGCAATAATCAAATCGCCTTCATTCTCGCGGTCTTCATCATCTACCACTATAACGAAATTACCTTCTTTAAAATCGGCAATCGCGTCTTCGATTCTATCCATTCTAATTTCTTCCATAATATCTTATTTATTAATTTTCTGTATAATGAGTTGAACTTGTTCATTGTTCTTTATGATACGCTCCATATCTTTGGCCAACCGGACGCGGAACGCCCAGATACGGAAATAAAAGAACAAGCCGACAGGGAATATAATACCCGCCGCCAGATTCAGCCAATAGATATGAAACGGGCGTACATGAGCAGAAACGGGAATGATCGGATAATTGTTTAACGCATTGAGCAGAGCGGCAGATTTCGTATTCGACATTTCTTCCACCAGCGCCTCGAGCTTTCCGTTGATAGCTATCATCTCATCGTCTTTCTCAGCCGACATCCACAACCGGAAATAATTGGGAGCTTTAGTCAAACGATTCTTCGAGGCATACATCCTGCAATCGGCTGTCAGAGCTTCCAAATCAGCAGGAATGCGGTTATAATCCGGATCATCGATGATCACCTCTTTTTTGAACAAATGCCGGACACTGCGGATGCCCACTATTCTTCTGAACCAATTCATATACGCATCGGCATTCAGCACAACGGAGTCTTTGTTCGATTTATAAGTGAGAAAAGTGCCGAGAGGGGCCAACACCGCAGTACTTGTCCACACTCCCATCCACACGATCCATTTACCGTCGCGCGCCATCTTATAACCTGTATTATCGATAATGTAATAAACAATAAACAGAAGTACCGACACAATGACCGGCATACCCAATCCCCCCTTACGAATGATTCCTCCCAGCGGAGCACCGATGAAGAAAAAGACCAGACAAGAAAGCGAAATTGTGATTTTCTTATGCCATTCTATCTCATGCTTTCTCATACTATAATCATTTCCTTCCATGGTATAACTCTTAAAAGTCAAGTCGCTGGCTAAGTTTTCCACACGACCGGCCGCGCCGGAAATAATTTTCTGTTTCTGCATCAAAGGAGCTATATTATAAAGACTGTCGATATTATAATTCCGGATATTCGCTTCCTTTATCTTTATCGTATCCTCTTTACTCAATCCGTAAGGAGACCTGAAAACTCCCTCCGACATTTCGAGATAATACTGCCTTCCGACACTATCGCCTATTATCTTCATAGAGTCAATAGAAACCTGCAAAGATTTCATGTTTTTAGCCGATGACTGGTTACTCATAATACTGGCATCGGCCATGTTAAAGTCGGAATCGAATTCTATAATCATATGTTTTTCGCGAAACGACTCGCGCCGATAAGGCACATTGTCCGACTTCATATTCTGACTCTTGAGGTTTTCGAACAAATCGCCGCTATACAGATGCAGCCAAAGATGTTGTTTGTCCGCCGTCATCTCCATGCGTCCGGAATCCGCATAAATAATATGCGCATTCTCAAATCCATCTTTCATATTATAGATGAGCACATCGTATAGCATTCCCGTCCTCCGGTCTTTTTTTTCCACTTTTAAATTATAATCGGTAATCGTCGTATAAAAGACTCCTTCCGGGATATCCAATTCGGGTGACTTCTGTTTCATCGAAATAATAAGCGTTCCCAAATTGGCTTGAGCAATAGGGCCTACTACATTCTGAAAATAAAAAGAAGTGGCTACCAGACCACAAACAAAAAAGACCAACGGACGCATAATCTTAATCAAAGAAATACCCGCAGCTTTCATTGCAAGCAATTCATAGCGTTCGCCAAAATTTCCGAAGGTGATTAAAGAGGCCAGAAGTATGGCCAAAGGCAGAGAAATCGGAACAAGTGTCAGGGCAGAGTAAAAGAAGAATTTAGCCATCACACTCATTTCCAACCCCTTCCCAACCAATTCATCAACATACTTCCACAGGAACTGCAACATGAAGATAAAAAGGCAAATGAAGAAAGTGCCGACAAAGAGCATGAAAAAACTCTTCACGATAAATATATCTAATTTCTTTATGCGTAGCATCTTATATAGTTCTCATACTTTAAAGATGCAAAAGTAGCAGAAAAAAAGAAGCGCCGAAAAATATTTGGTTGAAAGTTAGCTAAAAACCGCACGTTCTTCTCAATTTAGCCACCTGCGACTCCCAAAGTTCTCTCATATCATCTGTCTCATCGGGATAGGCGAAATCGATAATCTCCAACACATAGTCGCCTGTAAGCTCGTTATAATTCATTTTCATTTCAAAATAATCCCGTCCATCCGCATCGTCTTGCCAACGAAAACGAATGAATGAAAAAGAGCGGATCGCTACTATCTCAGCCAACCGATGTTCAGTTTTACCCCAATGGAATTCGACATTCTTATCATCGGAAACCACTTTATCGGCAAACCAGTTTTCCAAGCCGGTGGGCGTACTGATAGCTCCCCATAAGATGTTTTTGGATGTCGCGTTCAAAAGGTACTCCAAATGAATCTTTTCTTTTTTCATAGCAGATTTTATTTGTTTTGTGCGTGCCAATATAAAGACTTTTTTCTGAATACACAGCATAAAGCATATACTTTATTGCTTATTTTCCGTTTTTCAGACATGGAGTCGGCATTTGATAACGAAAAAGAAAGACATTAAAGAAAAAACTTCAAAAAAAACAATCGTATAATTTTGGAGGTTATCGAAAAACATCTATCTTTGCACCCGCAATCAAGAAATGATGGCGGGATAGCTCAGCCGGTTAGAGCGCATGATTCATAATCATGAGGTCCCCGGTTCAATCCCGGGTCCCGCTACCAATAAGAAATAAGGCGTTTGAGAGGCTTCCACTCTTGGGCGCCTTTTTCTTTTAATGACAAAATGATACAAAAAGCAGCTACTTACTTGGAATATCCAACTCGAAAGAGTAGCTTTGTGGCATGGAAATAACCTTCAAAGAATTACAGACATGAAAAACAAAAATGATGACTTTCGTATCGAAAGCGATTTGATCGGCGAACGCCGGATACCTTCCGACAAACTGTATGGTGTTCAAACATTACGTGGAATCGAAAACTTCCGCATCAGTAACTTCAAACTAAGCGATTATCCTTTATTCATTCAAGGGTTGGCTTGGACAAAAGAAGCCGCAGCTATCGCCAACCACCGTTTGGGCATCATCAACGATGAGCAAAAAAGGGGCATTGTAGAAGCTTGCCACGAATTGTTGGAAGGAAAACATCATGAACATTTCCCCATCGACATGATTCAAGGAGGGGCAGGAACAACAACCAACATGAATGCCAATGAAGTGATTTGCAATCGGGCATTGCAGATCATGGGGCACCATCCCGGCGAATTCCAATACCTGTCTCCCAACGATCACGTGAACGGAGAGCAATCTACAAACGATGCTTATCCGACAGCCATTCATCTGGGACTTTACGCCTCTCATTTGAAATTCCGCGCACACTTCATCGAACTGATCGACGCGCTAAAAGCCAAAGGAAAAGAATTCGCCCATGTACTGAAAATGGGACGCACCCAACTGCAAGACGCCGTCCCCATGACATTGGGACAAACTTTTGACGGATTCGCTTCCATATTGGAGATTGAACTGGACAATCTCGACCATGCTTCGGAAGAGTTACTCGAAGTGAATATGGGAGCCACAGCCATCGGTACGGGCATTTGCGCGGAACCTCAATACGCGCCTTACGTAATCGAAGCGCTGTGCCAAGTAACAGGATGGAAAGTGAAGCTGGCACGCGACCTTGTAGGTGCCACCAGCGACACGTCATCAATGATAGGATACAGTTCCGAGTTGAAGCGGATTGCTGTTAAGATGAACAAGATATGCAACGACCTGCGGTTGTTGAGCAGCGGACCGCGAGCAGGATTGAACGAAATCAACCTGCCCGCCATGCAACCGGGTTCTTCCATCATGCCGGGTAAAGTGAATCCTGTAATTCCGGAAGTTATGAATCAGATTTGCTACAAAGTAATCGGGAACGACCTCACCGTAACGATAGCAGGCGATGCGGCTCAAATGGAGCTGAACGCAATGGAACCGGTGATGGCGCAATGTTGTTTCGAATCGCTCGATCTCATGGCCAACGGATTCGACACACTGCGTACACTATGCATCGAAGGAATCGAGGCCAACGAACAAGTATGCAGCAATTACATCAAAAACAGTATCGGAATCGTTACCGCGCTTAACCCGATTATCGGATACAAAAATTCCACTAAGATAGCCAAAGAAGCGATGGAAACCGGTAAAGGCGTATATGAATTGGTATTGGAGCATGATATTCTGGACGAAAAAGACCTGAATACCATACTATCGCCCGAGAATATGATTTGCCCCGTAAAGCTGGATATCAAACCGAAACATTAGGCAAAAGAGCGAAGCGACGAATCTTTCAGAAACAAGATGGAGTCGATTCAACAACATTGAAGCAAAGAAACATGCCGAAAACAGCTTAAAAGCAAATCAATAAAAAAGAGAACAAAAAGAAGTATTCATTTGGATTTCTCAAAACGGAGAGTGTATAGAAAAACAAAAGTACATTCTCCGTTTTTACAAACATATGTTTCGACTCTTGATATCAGAGATTTCGGCAAATACCTGAAAAGCAGCCCTGAACAACGCTTTCCATGTTTTAAGAATTATACCACACTGAACCTCTTACGCTTCAGACTTGAACTCAGACTGACAAAACAAACGCTTTGTTGTATTCATTTCCTTCTTCCGAAAACTTGATTTTATTTTGACCTATAAGTCCACCTCCATATTCCTTCAAAACGATTCGTCCACTCTGCACACATCTTTTTCTTTCTAATTAAAAATTAATAAGTAACTTTGCGGGGAATTGATTTAGTAGAATTATGTGGATACTCATCATCGGTCTGATGTTGCTCGGGATTGTGGCCATGACGGCAGGAATCATACGCAATGAAAGACTGCAAAAGAAAATAGAGAAAGGCGAACTGGACAGCATGCCGGAGGTAAAAGAAGTAAATACGGAATGCTGCGGACAGCACGAAACTTGCGAGAAGGACAGCCTGCTGGCTGCCGTGAGCAAGAAGATAGAGTACTACGACGATGAAGAGCTGGATGAATTCGTCGGGCGCTTCAGCGACGAATATACGGAAGAAGAGGCCGAACTATTCCGCGATGTGCTTTACACCATGCAGGAAGTGGAAGTGGCAGGATGGATACGAAGTCTGCAACTGCGGGGCATCGAGTTTCCCGACGTATTGAAGGACGAAGTGTACCTGATCATCGGAGAAAGAAGAACCAGAGGAATCTGGAAGGAGTAAAAGGAAAGCTCCGCATGGCCCGGCAAACCTGATAAATCGAAAATAAAACAAAAGACAGTGGACCTCCTACATTATACATTTTTTCAGCATGCCTTGCTCGGAAGCTTTCTGGCAAGCATTGCCTGCGGCATTATCGGCACTTACATCGTAACGCGCCGGCTGGTGTTCATCAGCGGAGGAATCACGCACGCTTCTTTCGGCGGAGTGGGTTTGGGCTTATTCACCGGAGTTTCACCCATACTTTCGGCGGCGGTGTTTTCCGTTTTGTCGGCTTTCGGCGTGGAATGGCTCAGCAAACGGAAAGACATGCGCGAGGATTCGGCAATAGCTGTCTTCTGGACGTTCGGCATGGCGGTGGGAATCATCTTCAGCTTCCTCTCGCCGGGATTCGCGCCCGACTTGTCCTCCTATCTGTTCGGGAACATTCTCACCATCAACCGGGCGGATTTATGGATGCTCGGCATACTGTCCGTCGTGTTGGCGGTGTTTTTCAGCCTTTTTATCCGTCCCATCGTCTGCATCGCCTTCGACCGCGAGTTCGCCCGCTCGCAAAAGATTCCCGTGGAGCGGTTCGAATACCTGCTGATGATGCTCATCGCCCTCACCATCGTATCGTGCCTGCGGATGGTAGGCATCGTGCTGGCAATCTCGCTGCTCACCATTCCGCAGATGACCGCCAACCTGTTCACTTACAGTTTTAAAAAGATTATCTGGCTGTCCATCGCCATCGGCTTCCTTGGTTGCCTGGGCGGCCTGTTCATCTCTTACCACTGGAAAGTTCCTTCGGGAGCTTCCATCATCTTCTTCTCCATCTTGATTTATGCCGGTTGCAAGACGGGGAAAAGCTGCCTGACAAGAAAGTTATCATAAATATATACACACAGAGATATGGAAATCAAAATTCAATCATTAGAGAACATCCGCGAGGCTGCCCGCCAATTTATTGCCGCAATGGGCGAAAGCACTGTCTTTGCCCTATACGGAAAGATGGGAGCCGGCAAAACGACCTTCATCAAGGCGCTGTGCGAGGAGTTGGGCGTATCGGATGTTATCAGTTCGCCGACTTTCGCCATTGTGAACGAGTATCGCTCGGACGAAACGGGGGAGCTGATTTATCATTTCGACTTCTACCGCATCAAGAAGCTCAGCGAGGTGTACGACATGGGATACGAGGATTACTTCTACAGCGGCGCGCTCTGCTTCATCGAATGGCCCGAACTGGTGGAGGAACTGCTGCCCGGCGACGCCGTGAAGGTGACGATAGAGGAACAGGAAGACGGCAGCAGAGTGATAAAGCTATGATCGGGCAATACATCGTACAGGGAATATTCGTATTGGCGGGAATCACTTCGCTGATGGCGGCCGTGTTCAACTGGGAATGGTTCTTCACCACGCGAAACGCGCAAAGCATCGTTCGCAACGTGGGACGAGGCAGGGCGCGGCTCTTCTACGCCGTATTGGGCTGTATCCTCATCGGCATGGGAATCTTTTTCTTCGTAGAAACACTGAAGGCGACCGGAAGTCTCCCCTTATCGGGGCATTAGTCCGTCGGCGATGCCGGGTTCCGGATATTGCGGAATATCGTTCCATGCACGCCAGGCTGACATTCGGTGCTATTGGCGGCTATATCCGAATGACGGGGACAGAGGCTCTGTTTGATAGCAACAGAGGTTCTGTTCGATAGCAACGGAGGTTCTGTTCGATAGCAACGGAGGCTCTATTTGATGGCAACAGAGGCTCTGTTCGGAAGTGACAGAGGCTTTGTTTGATGTCAACGGAGGCCTTGTCATCAAGCAACGCTGTTTCTGCCTGCGAACGGCACAGTGTTCCGAACATCATTTCATAAAAAGCCCCATTCCCGCCCGGCACCCCTCCGAAGAAGCCACGCCGTCGTTTCACCCGCCGCATGCCATACCGTTTTGCATGAGTCGGACCGACTTTTCTTTCTGAATCGACAACCAAAGAGTAAAAGACATTCAACCGATATTCAAAGGGCGTCGGCCCCAAACGCAAATAGCAGGAAGCGGCATCAAAACCACTTACAAGTGAAAAAGGAAAAAGTGAATCCGAAACGTTAAACCACAGCCAAAGCGGTAAGTCAAATAGGAAAGAATAGTTTCCCACTGGGGAAACAAAAGTTTCCCGCTATTGAAACAAAAGTTTCCCCGGTGGGAAACAAAAGTTTCACCGAAGGGAAACAAATGATTCGACGAAGGGAAGCAGAGGGTTCGTTGAAAAGAAACGAAGGATTTGTTAAAGGGACAAAGAAACTTCACCGAAGAGAAGCGGAAGGCCCAACGAAGAGAAACAGAGAATTCGTTGAAGGGAAGCAGAGAATTCGCTGAAAAGAAGCGGACGATTCGCCGAAAAGAAAACAAACGTTTCACCGAACGAAAACCCAACGCAAACACAGGCAAAGGGTTTCAGCCCGCGAATCAATGCTCCCGGACAACGGTTTCCGGTCCGGCAAACCGTACGCCTCATCCCCGCTAAACTCCTAAATCAGTTGCCTCGACTTCATTTCGAGATACTTGTTGATCACATCCGCCGAAAGATTCTCCGGCGTGGTGAGCAGCACCGGAATGCCTTGTTGCTTCAGGGTGGACACGATGAGCCGCTTTTCGAAGACGAACTTCTCGGCAATGACGTGGCGGTAGTACTCTTCCGTGCCCTGCGGAGGACGGGAGATGTAAGCCTTCAGTTCGGCATCTTCGAAGAAAACCACCAGCAGACGGTGGCGATGATTGAGCTGTTGCAGGTAAGTCAGTTGGCGGTTCATACTGCTCATGGTCGAGAAATTGGTATAAAGCACCAGCAGGCTGCGCTTGCCCACGTATTTGTTCAGGTGTACGCAAAGAGACGAGAAGTCGGTTTCGCCGAAATCCGTCTGCTGGCTGTACAAGCTCTCCAACAGGCTTTGCATGTGCCCCGTCTGTTTGGAAGCGGGGACAAAAGAATCGAAGCTCTTGCCGAAGGTTGCCAACCCAGCTTTGTCTTCCTTCTTCATCGCCACGAACGAAAGCACCAGCGAAGCATTGATGGCATAATCGAGCAACGTCATGCCCCGGAAAGCCTGTTGCATCACCCTGCCTTTATCTATCACATTGTATATCTGCTGCGAACGTTCGTCCTGATAGACGTTCACCATCAGTTGGTGGCGGCGCGCGCTGGCTTTCCAGTTGATAGTGCGGTAGTCATCTCCCTTCACATAGTCTTTTATCTGTTCGAACTCCGTGTGATGCCCCACCCGGCGTATGCGCTTGATGCCAAGCTCCGTAAGATTGTTGCTTATAGCCAGAAGTTCGTAGTGATGAAGCATGCGGTAAGAAGGATATACTTTGATGTCCTGAGGCTCTGCACAGGTGTAGCGGCGAGAAAGAAAACCTATCCGCGTGGCGGCGAACACCCTGATTCGCCCGAACGAATAGACACCCCGTCGCGTAGGGCGAAGGGAATAGACAAGCGTTTTTTCTCCCTCGCGGCGGAGCGCAACGCGCATCTGCCGGTCGCGCTGCTGAAAGATGAAAGGGATTTCGTCGATTACCTCCAACCGCACCGGATGGCGGTAACTGCTTTCCAGGCGGATGCGGACTTCATTCTCATCGCCGTTCGAGAAACGGTCGGCGCAGCTGCGGAAAGCCCGTATGCCCCGCACACGGTAAAGCAGGAAGGCGTCCGCCGCCACAAGCAGGATGAGCAGGAGCAACGCCCACTGCCCGGCAACGAACAACGGAGCGAACGCATAGCCGCTACCCAGCAGGAGGATAACGAACGTGAGGGCTATATAGAAACGACGGGTAAGGTACAAGGGGCAAAACTTTTTATAGAAACATCCTACGTTTGCAAGCGCACAACGTGTGTGCAAATATAAAGAAGTTTAAAACAAAAACGCCGGAATCGGACAAGATTATTTATCGAAAAAGGCAGATTTCTTACCGGAGCCGGAACAATCTTCCTTTAAAGCATGTTATTATTGCAACGTCAGGATCAATCGGCCACGCTCGCAGCGGATTGCGGAAAGATTGAAGAGCAAATCTATTTATGGTTTTACAACTATGAAAAGACTATTGCTTACACCTGTACCGCTTCTTCAATGTCAGCGCGAAAAATTTCGCTTTCGACACGAGCCTGTCCATAATACAAGAAAAACATTTATAACATCAAACAAACGACCGATGCAAGAAACGACCAGACAAAGCTTCTGCGGCTCAAATGCCTGTGAAGCAAAGAACGCAAAGAAACCACTCAAGATGTCCGGCAGAGAAAAACGAAGGCTACTGCTATCATTATGCTTTCTATCCATAGCCACGGTTGGATTTTCTCAGAAAGAAGACATCAGGGTTGAAATCCACACTCAGGGTTCTGTCTTATACAAAGAGTTCAGACCGTATGAAATCAGTTGCGACATCGGGTATAATATAACGGACAGATTTTTTGTGAACGTTCGAGGCGAAAGCACGATTGCTCTTTTCAAGATCGACGGGACAAAAAATCATTATACCAATGCCGCCTATGGCATCAATGCAGGCTACACATTCCTGAAAAACGATTTGTGCAACATCGATGCCCGCATTGGGTTTGGCGACAATATGCGCAAGAAGCAGGACTGGAAGTATAACTATTACGACGGCTCAGTATATGCCCATTTAGGAAAGTCGAAAGTAAAACCAAGCATCGGCATCGGAGTCAGGCATTATAATTCAAGAAACTCCACATACAAAGACTATACGAGGTTCTTTGTCGCCATAGGGCTCAGCTTCGGAACGTAATAGTTGGCCGAAATTATTTCGGCACTTCCACCTTATCGATCAAACGCCGGGTGACTTTCACCGGCGAATAACCCTCCATCTCCGCCTCCGCCGTAAGTATGAGACGGTGCTGAAGTACGTACGGAGCTACGAACTTAATGTCTTCGGGCGTCACAAAGTCTCGTCCTTGCAAGAGGGCGTAGGCCTTGGCACACTGCATCATCGCCACCGACGCGCGGGGCGAAGCGCCGAGGAACACCGCTTTGCTGGTGCGTGTCTGCTGCACGATGAGAGCGATGTATTGCAACAAGGTGCGGTCTACAAACACATGGTTCATCATTGCGCGCAGGGCGAGTATCTCGTCGCGCGTGATGACGGGCGAAACATCTTTCAGTTTCACCAAAGCAGCATTAGCATGGTGGCGTTCGAGGATGCTCACCTCTTCTTCCAAAGAAGGATAGTCGACGGTTATTTTCATCAGGAAACGGTCGAGCTGGGCTTCGGGAAGTTTGTAGGTTCCCTCCTGCTCCACCGGATTCTGTGTAGCCATGATGGTATAAAGCTCGCCCATCCGCCGGGTCGTCCCGTCGATACTCACCTGCCGCTCTTCCATCACTTCGAACAATGCCGACTGCGTTTTGGCGGGAGCACGGTTGATTTCGTCCACCAGCACCACATCGGCGAATACCGGACCGGGATGGAAGTCGAAATCATTGGTCTTCATGTTGAACACCGTCGTGCCCAACACATCGCTGGGCATCAGGTCGGGCGTAAACTGCACGCGGCTGAACCGTGCGTCTATCAGCCGGGCGATGAGTTTCGCCAGCAAGGTTTTCGCCACCCCCGGCACTCCTTCTATCAGCACGTGCCCGTCGGCGAGTATACAGGTTATCAGCAAGTCCACCGTTCGCTCCTGTCCCACAACGACAGCGGCGATCTGCTTCTTCAACTCGCCGATCTTTCCCGAAAAGAGTGTCAAGTCCACCCGTTGTTCTGCATGTTCTTCCATAAGTTCTTCTTTATATGTGTTCGATTATTTCATTCATTTTATCTATATACTTCTTCATGTCTTCCACCGTAATGTCGCGACCGCCGTAGATTACCGGACGAAGTTCGCGTATGAAGGCGGCTATTTCCGCAGCGTCCATTCCTGTCTTCAAGGCGATTCTGCCGAACGTACGCTCGTCCTCCGCCACATCTTCGACATCCGCCTGAATCTCGCGCCGCAACACTTCGGCAAAGTAGACGAACTTCTTTTGCACCAGATCGGCATGGCTTTTGCGCTGATAATAAAGGGTTCCTATGAGTTGCGTAAACTCCAACGAGCGGTTCGCCGGTTCTTCGATAACGGGAATGGCACGCTGCCGCCTTCTGGCGGTGAACAGCATAAAGAGCACTATTCCCGCCACAGTGAGGTACAACGCCCATCGGAGCGGTTGTCGCGAAAGGAAATAGCGGAAAGGCGACTGCTGCTCTTGGGCAGTCTCTTTCAGATAGCTTTCCAACCGAATCACCGGGACATCTCCCATCTGCGAAAGGAGGCGGAAGATGTAATTCACATTCTCCCCGTCGAGCACTCCGTAGTTGGTAAAAACAAGCGGAGTGGAAACAAGAATAATCTCTCCTTTGCCCCAAGGTTGCGCAAAGGCTACGGGCATCGGAACTTCTTCTTTTTCGGGAATCGCAGCCCGTGCCGCAGTATCGGTCGCCGCCGTGCTGTTTGCCGTTATGCCGTCTGCTGTCACCCGGTCCGCTGCCGCTTTCTTCGCCGTAATGCGGTTCGCCATCACGCTGTCCGCGGTAATGTCTGACGAATGAAGCTTCCCTTCGTGACGAACAGAGTGGTTCGCCGTCACGCTCTCCGCAATAATGCTGTCTGCTGTCACGCGGTCCGCTGTAACGTTCTCCGCCGTTATGCTGTCTGCCGTCACGCTGTCCGCCGCAACCGGAACACCTGTTGCGTGTTTATCGTATGCTCCTCCTCGAATCGGTTTCCCCTCTTGTTTTACTGCAAGCGGCTCCTGCACCGACGCGGAATCGTAACGCAAGAAGAACGACTGGCAGAAAGGAGGATAGAAGAGATAAACCTGTGGGGAATAGCGTGCCGAGTCTCCCAACCAGCAAACGGTATCTTTCGCGAAAGCAGAGGAAGTGGCCATCTTCTTCAAAACGGCGGGAATAAAACGGGAATAGCCGCATGCGAACCGCAAAGTGTCTTCGAGGGCACGGCCGAACGAAGTGCTTGCAAGCATTATCTTATCGCCTTGCTCCGCCATTTCGAGCAGTGCTCTGACGTCTGTATCCGTGAATGAAAGGTTGTTGGCAACAAGCAATACGCCCCGGCGTTGCGTTGAATCTTCGCGCGCCAATTGCGGAAATGTCTTTCTCGACACGTCGTATCCGCAGGGAAGAGATTTGCGAAGCAGGCTGTCGAACAGCGCGCAACCGAAAGGCTGTTCGTCGTAACGGCTGAAAGTGGGATTCCAGACAAACTTCTTCGGCAACCGGTATTGGAAGGCAAATACCAAAACAATGAAAACAAGCACGAAGCCTACGAACCAGCGGTTTCCATTCATCTCTCGCCTCCTTCCTTCATCTCCGCCTGCAATGTCCGCATCGCGTCGAACAGTTGTTCCGACGCATCGAAGTTGCCGTACCTCACCCGCAGGAAATGGTTTGTGAGCCGGGCAAAGGCAGGCGTCCGTTCTTCATGCACATATTGCGTAGGCGTCTTATACAGTTGCCAGTCGATGCGCCCCTCATCGCTGAGCAGCTTCAGTGTCTGCAAATAAAGCAGCCGCACGGCCTCGCGGTAATCGGGGCGGGAAAGCGCCTCATCGATGGCTTTCTCAAAGTCTACTCCGTAGATGGTATCTTCCTCTATCGCATAAGCCGGAGTTTTTTTGCCGGTACGGACGAAGAGTCCCGGGTATTTCCTGTAAACAAGCCACCCCAGCAACCCAAGAATGATGATGGCAATCACGATTAAAACAACCGCCGAATACTCTTCGACAAAACGGCTCCCGAACACTCTGCGGAGCAAGCCGAAGAATTTCTCGGAAAGCCACTCAAAGACATTGATATCGGGAGTGACCAGCTCGCGGTGATAGGCAAACCGCTCGTCGGACTGCCAAACGGCAATCTGCGCGGTATCGCACACCAACGTATCGACGGAGGAAGTAATCTGCATCTGCCGGCTGTGTTGTTAAAGGGTGTCGAAGTTTTCGATGTCGCTCTCTACCGTTACGCTGTCTGCCGTTTCCGAAGCATGCCCGTATTGATAAGCGATTCCCACCAAAGAGAAAATCATCGCGAGATAGGTTCCGAAACCTTGAACTACTCCGAGCAGATAAAGCATGAAGTTGTATGCGGGAGATACAGTGCCGGCACCGGCATCACTCATGGCAAAGACGGCTTTGATAATGGAAGCGACATACCAAGGAAGCATGGTGACGCCTTGCAGGATGCTTCCTATCAATCCCATGACAAACATGATAAGGAATGCGCCTCCCCAAGTCATGAAACCCAAACGCAACGCTTTCTTTAAAGAAGCGATGAGTCCGATTTCTTCGAACAGATACACGGGTGCCCACAGCATCAGCGGAACAACTACCGCAAAGATAAACGGCAAGGTGAATATCAAAGTGTACAGAGACAATGTCGCAAGAGCGCTCACAAACAGCAGAAGAACGATTACGAGTACAACCGACAGGAGTATCAGTCCGATCATTCGTTTCACATTGCGCAGCAGCAGAGGCTTCAGGAACCCGAGCGTCACTCCCTGCAAGCCTTCTTCACGCTCGCGGTAAGTACGCATCAACGCATAAACCAAAGACGCAATGAGAATGGCGCCTATCAAATAGAACACCAGGTACACCGCATAGTAGATGATCAGATACGACAACGCCGCCACATTCGCGCCTTCCGCCGCCATCTTCTCCATGGAGAAGACTCCCGCCATCATTCCGTTCAAACCGATGGCTTGTACCAGGCAGACGGGTAAAAGGAGGTAGACGGTAAACTTCAACAACAGTTTCCAGTTCTCTTTTATAAAGTCGAAAGAAGCATTCATTTTCGCGCCGAAAGAGCGCTTCGCGTACAATGCGATTTTAGTTTTTTGTGATTCCATGTTTTCTCCTGTTAGGTAAATAAATATAGTAGAATATGACAAAAGCCAAAGAGACGAAAATCAGACTGAGCCTCAACGCATCGGGCAAATGGGTGTGACGCGTAATAAAGCCTTCGATGAATCCCGCCGCGATAAATACGGGAACAGTGCCGACAACAATCTTCGCTCCGCGCTTTGCGCCCCTGCGAAAAGATTCGCCGCGCGAATAGCTGCCGGGGAACAACCATCCGTTTCCTAAAGCCAGCCCTGCCGCTCCGGCAACAATGATGGCGGAAATCTCCAAAGTACCGTGCAGCCAGATGGCCAATGCCGATTCCCAAAGCAGGTCGTGCCGGTAGAAAAAGGTTTGGAAGGCTCCCAGCATGATTCCGTTAGACACCAGTATATATCCTGTGCCGAAACTCGTCAGCACTCCCATGGCGAAACAGGAAAACGAAACCATCACATTGTTCAGGGTGATTTGCAGAAACATGGGAGTTTCGCTCATTCCGCCGTACACCGCCATCGGCTTTCCTGCGGCAATGTTATCGAGCGTCATGTCCACGTAGTGATTGCCCAGAATCAAACGTACGAAATCGGGATCGTTCAATGCCGAAACCGCGCCGATAAACACAGCGGCAAGGAAAACCAGAAAAGAAACCAACAATTCCTTACGGGCTTCGTACATTATATCGGGCACTTCCCGTGTCCAGAAAGTGACGAGCCGGCTCCACTTCTCGCGTTTGCTCCTGTATATTTCATTGTGCATGGCCGAAGCCAGATTGTTCAAATAAACGGTGATGCGCGAAGTGGGGAAATGGGTTTGGGCAAATGCCAGATCGGCGGTGAGCTCCATATATACGTCGGCAAGCCGATCGGGAGACAGCGACTTGGCTTCCTCCAGCCTCTTCTCGCTTTCTTTCCACTTATCGATGTTCCGACGAATAAATGTGACCTCTTTCATACGTGTTTGTAAAATGTCCCGGAGAAGTTTTGTCCGAAAGTGGAAGCAAAAGTAAGAGATTTATGATATATTTGCAACCTAATCTTCAAAAGATTTGATAGAGCAATGGCAGAATCTACGATCATTACCGGACAATTTGTGCGCATCAGTCAGACGCCCGCCAGTATCGGCGAGCGGTTGATCGCCCGATTTATCGACCTTCTCGTTATTGTGATTTATGTATATTCTACAACAGCTTTGCTGTTCCGCATGCTTCTTCCTTCGGGCACGAACCTGTTTATATTCATGGCGGCCATCTACCTGCCGGCACTGTGTTACCATCTGCTTTGCGAAATATTCAACCGCGGGCAGAGCTTGGGCAAACGCGTCATGAAAATACGGGTAGTGAAGGCAGACGGTTCAACACCGGGACTGAGCGCGTACCTGCTTCGCTGGCTTCTGATGCCGATCGACGGCCCGCTGACCGGAGGTTTGGGGGTTTTAGTGATACTGCTTACGAAAAACAATCAGCGGCTAGGCGACCTGGCTGCCGGAACAATGGTAATCAAGGAAAAGAATTACCGCAAGATACAAGTCAGTCTCGATGAATTCGAGCATCTGGCACGAAATTATCATCCGGTCTATCCCCAATCGTCCGATCTCTCTTTGGAACAGATCAATCTCATCGGCCGTACATTGGAATCGAAGCAAAAAGACCGCGAACGACACATCGCCCTGCTGTCGGAGAAAGTAAGGAACAGCCTCTCCGTTACTCCCCGCGAAGGAAGTGCGGAAAACTTTCTCCGTACGATTCTCCGCGACTACCAGTATTATGCGTTGGAAGAAATGTGATTTTCTCTGCACACCACCGAGCACAAAACTTTGAGGATGCAGTTCAGAGTGCAGCATACAACCTCAATCTTTTTAATCAAACGCGAAATTTTTCTTAGGCAAAAACATTTTTTATCCCTTGAAAACAAACAGGATATTTTATAAAACAGTATTTTTACTTTCAGATAAAAAAAACAAGTAAAGGAGGAAGGATATGAGACTTGACGGCAGACGAGAAAGCAGCAATGTAGACGACCGCAGAGGTCGCAGAGTCGGCAAAGCCTCTTTAGGTATCGGGGGCACGATCATTGTCGGACTTTTAATCTGGCTGATGGGAGGCAATCCGCTCGACATTGTCAATAGCGGTTTGCAGGAAGGATCATCGGCAGTATCGCAAGAAGGGCAATACGTCCCTACGGAAGAAGAGGAGGCGCTGGCGCAGTTCTCCAAACAAATTCTGGCGGGAACGGAAGATGTATGGACCAAGGTGTTCGCACAAAAAGGACTGACCTATCGGCCTCCCAAAATGGTTTTATTCACCGAGTCCGTCCACAGCGGTTGCGGAAGCGCTTCGGCACAGTCGGGACCGTTCTACTGCTCGGCGGATCAGTCTTTATACATCGACCTCTCGTTCTTCAGAGACATGAAAAAGACGCTCGGAGCATCGGGAGACTTTGCGTATGCTTACGTCATTGCCCATGAAGTGGGGCATCACGTACAATACCTACTGGGGACACTCGACAAAGCGCATGCGCAAATGAGGCAAGTGAACCAAAGCAAAGCCAACGCCATCAGCGTGCGCCTCGAACTTCAGGCCGATTACTATGCGGGGGTATGGGCGCATCATGACGATGACATGTTCAATTCGATGGAGATAGGCGATCTGGAAGAGGGACTCATTGCCGCCAACGCCATCGGAGACGACCGGTTGCAAATGAAATCGCGCGGGTATGTAGTGCCGGAGTCGTTCAACCACGGAACATCGAAGCAACGATCTTCGTGGCTGAGAAAAGGATATCGGATGGGAACCATCGAAGACGGAGACACCTTCAACCTTCCCGATCCGGAATAAAGTCGGAAAGACTTGTTCTGTAAGGGAATGAAAGCGGCTTCGACCAACTTTCCCGCCGGCAAAAACCGAATCGGCACAACCGGATGAAAATGGGGCAACAGGTCACAAGCTGCCGTGCTGAATCAGGTTCATAAACTCCTCGCGGGTTTTCGCCTGATTGAATGCGCCGGTAAAATCGGAAGTGGTAGTAATGGAGTTCTGTTTTTCCACTCCGCGCATTTGCATGCACATGTGCTTGGCTTCTACGACAACCATTACACCCAACGGATTCAGCGTATCCTGAATACATTGCTTGATCTGCAACGTCATACGCTCCTGCACTTGAAGGCGGTGAGAGAATATATCTACCACACGGGCTATTTTGCTCAACCCCGTGATATAGCCGTTGGGAATATAAGCCACGTGCGCTTTCCCGTAAAACGGCAACATGTGATGTTCGCAAAGAGAAAAGAAATCGATATCTTTTACGATAACCATCTGGCTGTACTCTTCCTTAAACTTGGCCGAAAGCAGCACTTCATGCGGGTCTACACGATAACCGTGAGTAAGATTCAGCATCGCTTTCGCCACCCGCTCCGGTGTTTTCAACAATCCTTCGCGGTCGGCATCTTCGCCCAACAAAGTTATGACACTGCGATAATGGCTTTTCAGTTCCTCCAGATTAGGAGAATAGTTCTTTTCTTTTTCAAACATGATCGTATTATAAAGGAACATTAATTTGATCTCTGACGATAGAGACTTCTTTAAACACACCCGTCGCTTTGAGCTTTCGCATCACGGCATCCGCTTCTTCGATACTGCGGAAGTCACCCACACGGCAGATCCAGCGAGGCGGATTGAAAGAAGTGTACACGGCCAATTCCGGGAAATATTGCCTGACACGCGCGGCAACTCCGTAAGCGTCATTCTTCGCTGCACGAGTATTGTTGCCGGCATAAGCCTGTATCCTGAATCCGGTCGTCTTTATTACTTTCTGCTCGCCGATGGATGAACGTTCCACACCCAACAGCGCTTCGATGCGGGGATCTTGATGGATCGTCACTTTGCCTTGCCCCGGCACCGTACGTTCCAGACTCTTGATAATGCTTTGCGCCTGTGCACTCGCTCCTATCAAGACAAACGATAAAATAAGTAAAGAAAGTTTCTTCATCGGAGTTTAATAAAGAGTATAACGGATTTCGAAGAATCACACAACGGAAATATGAGGCTGTGCAATTCTGCGAAATCCGCAATAAAAATAATTATGCGTTAAATGCGTCGATGATTCCTTTGAAATCGGAGACCTTCAAAGCCGCGCCGCCAATCAGGCCACCGTCTACATCAGGATTGGCAAACAGTTCCTTTGCATTGGAAGGTTTGCAGCTGCCGCCGTAAAGAATCGAGGTATTATCGGCAACTTCTTTACCGTATTTGTCGGCAACGATTGAACGGATGAAAGCATGTATCTCCTGTGCTTGTTCGGGAGTAGCAGTCTTACCTGTACCGATAGCCCAAACCGGCTCATAAGCCAAAACAATCTTGGAGAAGTCTTCAGCAGACAAAGAGAATACAGATGCCATTTGAGCGGCAACAACCTCATTCTGCTTGTTCGCCTCGCGTTCTTCCAGCACTTCACCGATACAGAAGATAGGAGTCAGGCCGTTTGCCAGAGCCAATTTTACTTTTTCTTCAAGAATAGCAACTGTTTCACCATAATATGCACGACGTTCAGAGTGCCCCAAAATCACATATTTGGCACCGGTAGAAGCAACCATGGCGGCAGAAACTTCACCTGTGTATGCGCCGGATTCTTTGTCCGCACAGTTTTCAGCACCCACTCCGATCTTCGCAGCGTCTACCAGCGGAGTAACAGAAGCCAAGTGAATAAACGGAGTACAAATTACTACATCGCAGTTTGGCTTTTCGTTAGCCAATGCTTCATTCAACTCTTTCGCCAAAGCGATACCCTCTTGAAGGGTTTTGTTCATTTTCCAGTTTCCTGCAACAATGTTCTTTCTCATTTTTCTTTTTATTTAAAGGGTTATTAATATAGCTTCTTTTTTATCTTTCTTTTTTCACTCACTCGTCTCCTACGTCTTTTGCTTGTCAAGCCTCCGCTTATCCTTACGACGGATAATCAGAATATCTGCTCCCAACACGAACAGCAGCGGTACGATAAACCATAAGAAGACATACCCTACAGTATGGAGGTCGCTCTTAACCTTCTGCTTTCCCAAGGGAAGACTCTCCAGCCTGTCTGTAAGCACATACTCGTCCGGCAATTCTTCATCGCTCCACTTGTTCAAAATCACACCGTTCTTTATCAGCATCAGTCCCGGATTAGAGCGAATCATCGTCCTTAGCGTAATATCATCCGCCCGACAGAAAGGATATTCTGCCCCGGTTTTATCTCTCCATTGTTCTATCTGTTCATCCGATGAAGAAGTGACGCAATAAAACTTGTAACCATGCTCTATCGAATAGTCGTAAATCTCATTAATCAAATCGATATTGCTGTCATCCGCTATCTCGATACGATGGGCTATCAGCAGAAATGTATAATTCATATCAGTCAACACATCCTCAGTTATATCGTTTCCCGTAGCCGATTCAATCATAGAGAAATCGCGGATAGGCGGCTCATAACCTTTCTTTTTAAGAATTGAACGGGCATCTACGAATGTCCATGTGCTGTCGGGATAATTCTCCAGTGTAAACTCTTTCTTTACTCCGTCCTTCTCCAATATAAAGATATTCTCGTATATGCTCGGTTGCGCCCCATCGGGAACGGTCATTCCTTGAAGTATATTCCGGCCGATCTTATAGGGTCGAAAATCCAATACGGGCAAGTGGTTCAAACAATAAAACGACAAAGCAAAAACAAACAATATCGTATACAAGGAAACCAACCATTCCATTTTGAAAGTGATAAAACGAATCAGCGACTTACGCTCCCTGAACACTACAATGGCGGCTATAAGCAGCACAGCGTTTTTGAGAAACGTTTCCCAATTTGTGAGTTTCCATGCATCTCCGAAACAACCGCAGTCTTCCACCGGATTGGAAAAAGCCAAATATAAAGTCAGCGGAGTCATGAAAGCCATGAATATCAATGCCAACGTCGAAGAGACAGTTCTACGAACGCCAAAGAACAAGAAAACACCGATGGAAAATTCGATTGCCGACAAGACAATGCCGGTGAATAAAGGGAAAAAGGAGGGAAACCAAGACAGTATGCCAAACGCAGCGAGATAGTCCTGTATCTTATACTGCACGCCTAAAGGATCGACAGCTTTCACAAAACCGGAAAAGATAAAAACTGCGGATAGAAAAAAGCGGCACAAATTGGCTCCTGTCTTTCGAATAATATGTAAATTCTTATCCTTCAAATTCTATTTTAATCAGCCCGAAAACGGCATAATTGATCATATCCATGTAATTGGCGTCGATTCCTTCGGAAACCAATGTGTCTCCGGACAGGCTTTCAATCTGCTTAGTTCGGTATATTTTCATTAGAATCAGGTCGGTATAAGAACTGATTCGCATACTCCGCCATGCCTCATCATAATCATGATTCTTTGCCAGCATTAACGCCAATGCTTTATGCGAATATTTATCATACAAAGCCAAGGCCTCTTCATTATCGATATCAGCCGATTCGGCATATCCTAATTCAAGTTGAATCAACCCGATAATTCCATAATTAACAATAGCTATAAACTCCGAACGAGCGCCCTCGTCTATCAAGGTCACCCCTTTCGTTTCAATACTGCGGATACGGTTAGCTTTAATAAAAATCTGATCGGTTACGGAAGCCGGACGCAGAATGCGCCATGCGGGACCGTAATCATGTAGTTTCTTAGAAAACAAATCACGACAAAAGGCAATGACATGTTCAAACTGTAACTTGGTATCTTTCATTTTCTTCCAAATAGAACGCAAAGATAACAATAATTAAGTAAAAACAGCAAGAGGGCACTCTAAATAATATTAAAGTACCCTCTTCTATAACTTAGATATAATTCTTTATGAACAACGCAATACCTGTCCTATGCGTAAAGTGGTTGTCGGCTTTATCCGGTTCAACTTACAAAGCTTGCTCACAGAGACCCCACGTAGCTTGGCTATACGTGAGAGTGTATCCCCGCTCTTCACTTTATGATAACGGATAGCTCCATCAACGTCTCCACTATCGTGGGAGCCCGCACGGTGGCGCTCCATTCCTCTTGTCTTGCGGAACGTATATGAATCGGCTACCACATCTTGTTTTGGAAAATCGAACATATAAGCGGGATTGATAGCAATACCCAAAAAGCGAGTCTCAAAATGAAGATGCGAACCTGTGGAACGCCCTGTGTTTCCACCCAATCCAATCGCTTCGCCGGCTTTCACCAACTGGTTCTCTTCAACCAATTGCTTCGATAAATGCCCATATACGGTTTCCAAACCATTATCATGTCGGATTACAACGTATTTCCCATATCCTCTGCGTTCATACTTTACAATGCGTACCTTTCCGTCAAAAGCAGAAACAATCGTATCTCCGACATTTACTTTCAAATCTAAACCGTTGTGCATTCTCCTCCAACGAGGCCCGAAAGGCGAAGTAATCTTCGTACTCGGAGTGGGCATGCAGAAACCTGTCAGATCAATATTGTAAGTCTCAGGAATAATGGCTTCTTTCCCATAAGCATGTACGTATTGATTGTTCCAATTCGGATAAAGATCCAAGGCGGGATATTCCGACTGCTCGATACGGATTTGCCTTTGTAATGCCAAAGAGTCTACAACTTTTAATTTTTTATCAATGGGAGCCTGACGCGCAATCAGATCTTGAGAGAAAGAACTCAAGCTAATCATAGCCGCTACAGCAGTAAGTCCTGTCTTAATAATACAACTGAAATTCATTCGTCTTTGTCGATTGTTCGATTAATATTCATCATTCGCATATAAGTAGTCAAAAGTCGCCTGCTTATATTCAAATAGTTCTTCCGGTTTAAAAAATCTCTTTAATTCGATGGCTGCCGTTTCCGGTGAATCGGAAGCATGAACAATATTTTCCTGAAAGCTCATGCTATAATCTCCACGGATTGTTCCGGGCGCAGCAAAACGTCCGTTCGTCGGCCCGGTCAGTGTACGCACGGTTTGAACAGCATCTACACCTTCATAACAACAAACGATGACAGGAGCTGCCATCATGGCATCTTTTACTCGTTGAAAAAAGGGTTTGGCACTCAAATGCGCATAATGTTCGCTTAACAGTTCATCTGTCAGATGCATCATTTTCATACCGGCCAACCGCAAACCTTTACGTTCGAAGCGGCGAGTAATCTCTCCAACCAGTCCCCGTTGAAGGGTGCACGGCTTCAAAATGACCAGTGTTTTTTCAAGCATATTATGTGACTTTTTAGATGGTTAAACGAATACATTCACTAAAAAATTCCCCCAAAGGTAATATTTTCTGATGAAACCAGCACTAATTTATTAACTATTTTTCAAATAGAAGGCTAGATAATAAGCCTTTCATATACCTGCAAGATACTATAAACAGGGGATATAGGGCTAAAATATGTTTTTCAGCACATCCGTAAAAACCAGCTATCTGTTTAACCGAATTTCAACTAATTGCCGCCCAATTAACATTTGTTTTTCTAAGCGACTTAAGCTGTTTCCACAAGATTTCGTTCTCCGGACGTTGTGCTCCGGGATCATGCTCCACAATATCCTCCGCTATCGAACGGACATATTGTAACAGTTGGGCGTCGCGCGCAATATCGGCAATCTTCAAATCGAAAGCGATGCCGCTTTGTTGGGTACCTTCCAGATCACCGGGGCCTCTCAACTTCAAATCGGCTTCGGCGATCTCAAACCCATCATTAGTACGCACCATAATCTCCAACCGTTTCCGGGTATCTTCAGTCAGTTTATAGTTTGTCACAAGGATACAGTAAGATTGCTCTGCGCCACGCCCTACCCGTCCGCGCAGCTGATGTAATTGGGAAAGCCCGAACCGCTCGGCGTTCTCTATAACCATGACCGAAGCGTTAGGCACATTCACCCCTACTTCGATGACCGTAGTAGCTACCATTATTTGCGCTTCCCCCGAAACAAACAATTGCATTTGCTTGTCTTTCTCGGCTGTTTTCATCTTGCCATGCACTTTACACACAGTATATTCCGGAAATTCCTCTCGAATATGCAAATACCCTTCTTCCAAATTTTTCAAATCAATTTTTTCGCTCTCTTTTATTAAAGGATATACAATATATATTTGGCGCCCCTCTTCAATCTGCTTCCGAACCGAACGATAAAGGCTCTCTCGCCGATTATCAAATTGATGAATTGTAGTTATCGGCTTTCGCCCCGGCGGAAGTTCGTCGATAACAGAAACATCCAAATCTCCATACAAAGTCATGGCAAGTGTTCGCGGAATGGGAGTGGCTGTCATGACAAGCACATGTGGAGGCTGAATATTCTTACTCCAAAGACGAGCACGTTGCTCCACACCGAAACGATGCTGTTCATCGATAATAACCAGCCCCAACGAAAAAAAGTGAACAGCTTCTTCGATTACGGCATGAGTACCTATTAAAATGTTCACCTCACCGGTCAATAACCCTTTTAATACTGCTTCTCTCTTTTTCCCTTTCACAGAACCCGTTAATAGCTCCACACGTACATCCATACCGAAAAGAAGACTCTTAATTGTTTCATAATGCTGATTGGCCAATATCTCGGTAGGTGCCATCATACAAGCCTGATAATCATTATCTATTGCCAACAGCATACTCATTAAAGCAACCAATGTTTTCCCACTTCCCACGTCACCCTGCAATAACCTGTTCATTTGCCTGCCGCTGCCTACATCGTTTCGGATTTCTTTTAATACCCTCTTTTGAGCTCCGGTCAATTCGAATGGGAGATTTTTTGCATAAAACGTATTAAAAACATCGCCTACTTTTTCAAAAATATAGCCGCGATACTTTCTTTGACGATCTTTCGCATATCGAAGAATATTCAACTGTACATAAAAAAGTTCTTCGAATTTCAAACGATACTGTGCTCTGCGCAACAGATCGGGATTGCCCGGGAAATGAATGTTTTTAAGCGCCTCCGTCAACGACATCAAATGATTTTTTGTCAAAATCTGAAGAGGAAGGGTCTCGGGTAGCGGTTCTTGCATTTGCTGAACGACAGTTCTCATCATCTTTTCAATGGCATGGGAATTAAGAAAACTCCGTTTCATTTTCTCCGTAGTGCTGTAATAAGGCTGTAAACCCGAAGAAAACAATTGTCCGTCATCAGGTTTATCGACATCCGGATGAGCGACATTGATTCTGCCATTAAACAAAGTGGGTTTCCCGAAAACGATATATTCCTCGTGAAGTTTGTACTTATTAAGCACATATTTCACTCCCTGAAACCATACCAGTTCAACAACTCCCGTACCATCGGAAAAGTGAGCAACAAGGCGACGGCGACGTCCTTCTCCGAACGTCTCAAATCCTACAATTTTACCCTTTAACTGGATATAAGGCATATTCCCATCTATTTCATGAATGTAATAGATGCGGCTCCGGTCGACATATTTATAAGGGAAATAATAAATCAAATCGCGCAAGGAGTATATTCCCAACTCTTTGCTTAGCACTGCTGCTTTCTGAGGACCTACACCGGAGATAAACTTGATATCGCGTGTGCTTAAATCAAACATTTAGAAAGGCATCTCCTATTTTCAAATCAAAAGGAGTCGTTATTTTTATATTTTCCCGATTGCCTTCAGTGAGAAAAACGGGTATATTCATCGCTTCCACAACAGAAGCATCATCTGTAAAAAGCGGATTAAAGTCCTGCCTGTACGCTTGCTTTAGAAGTTCCGTATCAAATACTTGCGGAGTTTGCACCAATTTATACTCGGCTCGGTTTACCGTCCGGCTTCCGTCTTTCGTAACCACACGAAGGGTCTCGAACACATCTACTACCGGAATCACCGCCTTTCGTTTAGCAGCTAAATCATAGCAACGGCGAATCACTTCCAACGATACAAAGGGGCGAACTCCGTCATGTACCGCCACTAAGCCCGGCTCCTGCACAAACTCCAATCCGTTCTTAACCGAATGAAAACGTGTTTCTCCTCCATCAGCCAGCTGATGCTCCACTTCAAAAGCATATTCACGACAAAGTTTCTTCCAAACGTTATGTTGCTCTTTCGGAAGTACAAGAATGATTTGAAGCGACGCATCATAATGGCAAAAAGCCTTGATGGTATGCATTAAAACAGGCTTTCCGCCGACAGGTAAAAACTGTTTGGGAAGCTCGCTCCCCATTCTTAGCCCCCTCCCGCCGGCGACAATGATAGCATACTGTTTCATAAGCCAACTCTAATCTTTCACGCACATAGCGGCCTTCAGTTCGTCCACTTTGGTTTGTCCCATCAGCAGGGCTACAATAGCCAAGGCGAAGTCCATAGCAGCTCCCGGTCCTCTACCTGTTACTATGTTTCCGTCACAGACAACCGGTTGTTTCAGGTACTCGGCCCCTTCCAAATAGATTTCAAATCCCGGATAACAAGTTGCTTTCTTCCCTTTCAGCAGTCCCAACTTACCAAACACCATAGGAGCGGCACAGATAGCGGCAAGAGGTTTGTTCTTCGAAGCAAAATCCTTTAAAAGTTCACATAATTTCTTGTGTTCTCCAAGCGTAGCCGCTCCTGGCATACCGCCCGGCAACAAAAGAAGCTCCGCATCACGAAAGTCACAATTATCAAAATTCACATCACATAGTAAAGACACATCATGAGCGCCTACCACAATTTCGTCCGGAGTAACAGATACGATTTTCACATTCAATCCGGCTCGTCTCAACACATCGACAGCAGTCAAGGCTTCTATTTCCTCAAAGCCATCCGCAAAAAAAACATATACAGTTCCCATAAGCCTCCTTGTGTGCTCATTACCGACAAGCAAAAACCTCAAGCCGGTTGCGCACTTTTTATAATTTAGTAAAACAATAAATTCGGTCTTTTATAAAATCCCTTTCTAAAAGAACAGATTCGTTATCATCGAAAAAACGAATGATTTCTCATACCTGTTCGTGTTTTGAATGATTACAGCCACACAGTCACTTCAACGTTCAACTCCCAACTCTTAAAACAATAAAACGGGAAGATAGCTCTTCTTTTATCGCAAATTGAAATAATATGTAATGGTTCCGGTTTGATTGTTCATCCCGTCTATCTCATTAAAGCGTGCTTTTTTTGCAGCATCTTCCGCCGCTTTGCGCAAAGCGGAGCTTACCGTATTCGTTTGAGGGTTGATACCGGTTGCAATTACTTGTCCTGCAGGATTCACCGTAATATTCACTACCACCCGTCCTTCTTCCTGCACATTATAAACAGGCTTGGGCAGGCTACCCGTACCCAAAGAACGGCCTCCGAGGTTAAACGTGCCGTAACCGCCACTGCCGGTCTTCGATCCGACAGAAGAGTCGCCCCCCTTACTACCTTCGGTTCCGGATCCCTGACTGGAAGTTCCTTTATTCCCTTCCATCTGAGCCCCTTTCCCGAAAGCGCCTGCCACTTTCTTTCGCGCCTGCTCTTCTGCTGCTTTCCGTTCACGTTCAGCCTTTTCTTCAGCCATCCGCTTGGCTTCCGCCGCTTTTTCAGCCTCGGTTTTCTCCGGTTTCTTTGCCGGTTCTTTGGGCTTTACAGTCTCTTTGTTTTTTGTCGGCTTCGGTTTCAAAGCAACGGTTTCCTCTTCAGTCTGTGTCAGCAAATCTTCTTCTGAAGGAAGTGTTCGTCCCTCATCCGGGGCATTGACGGACTCCTTTGGCAATAGGTCCACATCAACCAAAGAAGGGTCGTCTAATCCACTCGCTTCTTCTATATTTCCCAACATAACAGGCACTCCGCCCATCTCCTCATCCTGCGGAGGAACAGTAAATCCTATCAGAAGCAAAAGAGCAATCACCGCCATGTGCACCAACAGTGTACCCAGCGCGCCGATATATTCACTCTTTTTTCTTCTGTCCATTTTTTCGTCATTTTTAGCCTACAGAGTCACAAGACAAGCAAAAGAAATTCCTTTTGTCCAATCTGTGCTCCTGCCTTTATATCTGCATTCTTTTATTTCTTCCCGGGCGGGCGTGTAGCCAGCACCATCTTGAAATGATTCTCATTGGCAATATTGAGTATCCTCACAATTTCACGATAAGGCACTGCTTCGTCGGCATACAGCGCCACATACATTTCCGGTTCTTTTTCAGCGCAACGCTGTAAGAACGGAGTCAATTCATCCAACGTCAGTTGTTTTTCCGTTTCATTGCCGAAACCGGCATAATAATTCAGGTCTTTATCAATAACGACTCTCGTCAGCGGCCTTGCCGAAGTTTGCTGTTTCCCCTGCGGCAAAAGCACTTTAATGGCATTAGGAGAGACCGCCGTAGAGGTAATCATAAAAAAGATCAGCAACAGAAAAATGACATCCGTCATGGAAGCCATACTGAAATTGGGCGATATTTTATTTCTTCTTTTTAGTCCCACTTGGTTAGTTTTTAATGAGTGACAAATAACCGACAAGCTCTACTCCAGCGTCCGGCAATCGGATAAAGCGATAAGGAATTATCTTTATCAGCTCGCCCGATCCGGAAATCCTGTCCGGGATTTTCACTTTTTCTGCGCCGGTTCGTTAAGCAAATCCATAAACTCCATGGTGCGCAACTCCATCTTATTCACCACGCGGCCTACCAGCATAACCAGATAGTTGTAGGCAAACATGGCAATAATTCCGACAATCAAACCACCCACCGTTGTAATCATTGCCTCGTAGATGCCTCCCGAGAGCAATGTGATATCCACATTCCCGCTTCCGGCATTCGCCATCTTATAAAAAGCACGAACCATGCCGGTCACCGTACCTAAAAATCCAATCATCGGAGCACCTCCTGCAATCGTAGCCATTACGGTCAGTCCTTTTTCCAATTTAGCTACTTCGATATTTCCGACATTCTCAATGGCAACCTGCACATCATTAATAGGGCGTCCCAAGCGATTAATTCCTTTTTCAATCATACGTGCCGAAGGAGTATTCATATTTCGGCAATAAGCAAGAGCCGCTTTCAACTCCCCACTATGGATATAATCCTTTATGCGTTCCATAAACATAGGATCTTCTTTTCCTGCCTTACGGATAATATAATTTCGTTCGAACAGAATATAGAAACAAATCAAGGAAAGTAGACCGAGCACAATCATTATCCAACCTCCTTTAGCTGCCATATCGAGCATATTCATTTCAGGTTCACCGACCGAAGTCAGAACCGGATTGGCAGTTGCCAAAGAGTCGGCCATACTCACAGTTCCCTGTAGCAATAACATCCATGCATTCATTACTGTAAACAGTTTTTATATTCCCTAATGGTACGCTCCAGTCCGAAATACAACGCGTCACTAATCAACGCATGCCCGATGGACACCTCGTCCAGCCAAGGAATGTTTTTATAAAAATAATTTAAGTTCACAAGACTCAAGTCGTGTCCGGCATTCAGCCCCAAGCCGAGACTGCGTGCTTTTTTTGCCGCCTCTATAAAAGGCGCGACAGCCGCTTCCGGGTTTTCCGCAAATTTCGAGGCATAAGGCTCCGTATACAATTCCACACGATCGGTTCCCGCTTTGGCGGCATACTCCACCATTTCCGGATCGGCAGCAACGAATACGGAAGTGCGTATACCTGCGCTATTGAAACGATCGAGCACATCCGTCAGAAAATCCAGATTGGATTTCGTATCCCAACCGGAATTAGAGGTTATCTGCGAAGGGGCATCGGGAACCAGCGTCACTTGGTGCGGCTTCACCTGTAAGACCAGTTCGATGAACTCCGGAGCCGGATAACCTTCAATATTGAATTCGGTCCGCAACAACGGTCGCAAATCATATACATCCGTCCGACGAATATGGCGTTCGTCCGGTCGCGGATGCACCGTAATACCATCGGCCCCGAAGCTTTCACAATCAAGCGCTACCTTCACCACGTTCGGCACATCTCCTCCGCGCGCATTCCTCAGCGTAGCGACCTTATTTATATTTACACTCAGTTTAGTCATAGCTCAACACGCAATGTTTGGTGCAAAAATACAAATATTATTATTAGTTGCCTAATAATGGGAAACGCATTATCCGTTCTTTTTTTGTTATTTAAAGTAGAAATCCAAGAAAAAATGCCAAATTTGCAAACACATATAACTAAATCGCTTATGAAATTTGCTATTATCGGGAATACATATCAAGCCAAAAAGTCATCGCATGCTGAAACGTTGTTCCAAATACTGAAAGAGAGGCAAGCCGAAATTCATGTATGCCGGGAATTTTATCGTTTTATAACTTCAGAACTGGGCATTAATGTTTATGCAGACAATTTGTTCGACGGAGAAGATTTCAGCGCCGACATGGTTATCAGTATCGGTGGCGACGGAACGTTTCTGAAGACAGCCAGCCGAGTGGGACGAAAAGGTATTCCTATTTTAGGAATCAACACCGGGCGTCTGGGATTTCTGGCAGACATATCGCCCGAGGAGATGGAAGCAACATTCGACGAAATTTATACCGACCGATACAGCATAGAAGAACGGAGCGTGCTGCAACTCATCTGCAACGACAAGCATTTACAATCATCACCTTATGCATTGAATGAAATAGCGGTGCTCAAGCGAGACAGTTCTTCGATGATCAGCATACACACCGCCATCAACGGAGCATACCTGAATACCTATCAGGCCGATGGGCTAGTGATAGCCACCCCCACAGGCTCCACTGCCTATTCACTGAGCGTGGGCGGCCCGATCATCGTCCCTCATTCCAACACCATAGTCATTACCCCGGTGGCTCCGCACAGCCTCAACGTGCGACCTATCGTCATTCGCGACGATTGGGAGCTATCATTGGAGGTAGAAAGCCGCAGCCACAATTTCCTCGTAGCCGTGGATGGAAGAAGCGAGTCGTGCAAAGAAACAACCCGACTCACCATCCGGAAAGCAGATTACAGCATCAAGGTAGTGAAACGCTTCAATCATGTCTTTTTTGATACGCTTCGCAGCAAAATGATGTGGGGAGCAGACGGAAGGAACTGACAAGTCGGTTTTTACTCCAATCCGAACTTTTGAGAGCCAATCAAGTTGCCGCCCTCAAAAATATCTACCCGGTAGTTTCCGGCATACAGGAATTCTTCCACATCCCAATAGGCAGTGATATTCTGCTCTTCACCATCGTATTCTATATATTTTTTTATAGAATATCCCAACTCGCGATTCTCATAAGGGAACGTATTAGAGGGGCTCTTTGTCAACACATCGTTGTCGGGCTTGGTAATACGTATATAAAGAGTGCGCTCACCATTCTCCGCCGTAATATTCTTTACAATGGTAAAACTGACCGCCATTTTCACCACATCCTTCACTCTTTTCGCCACCTTTCCCCTTTTGTTTCGCGCCTCTACACGGATATTCGTAGCATCCAGCTGCGCCGCAAGCGTCACTTTTTTATCCAGATTCTTTTTTTCTTCCGAAAGGTTGCTGATTTGGCGCGAAGCATCGTTGTATTTCCGGGTCACTTCCGCAATCTCTTCTTTCTGCTGTGCGGTAAGCTTGTTCAACGAGTCGATCTGGTTGATATACCCCACCATTATCTTACGCAACGTGGCCAGCTCGTTCTTCAGCCGCCGGATTTCAGAAGCATTCGAACTTTTGACCGTACGCAGCTCCTCCAGCAGACGCTGGGTCTTGAGTTGTTCCTGTTCCAGCAATTGAGCAAGCGAATCGTTCGAAACCGTCATCTTCAGTTCGTCATATTGCTGTGAAAATCGAGTGTATTCTTTTTCCAGATCTTCCTTATCTAATTCAAACTCTTCCACCAACTCACGGTTCGCGCGTTTTTCGGTAATCAGTAAATATGTAATACCGATCATTGCTATTACGAGCAACGCTACGGCAGCAATCAGAAGGCTCTTTTTATTCATATTCGACAATATCTAACAATTATATGGATAACAGACGCAAAAGTAAGCATTTCAGTTCATTTCACACATGTTCCATCATTCAAATTCCAAAAAAACAAATACTTTTGCAACATTTTAAGACCTTATTTTAACTTTTACCCGATTTCTACCGCGGACATCTGAGAAATAGCAAATATAAATTATTCGCGCTGGAAAGAAGTTTGCTACCGACAAAATACTCTCGACCCAAACAGCCGTTTGCCTAAAAAATTGCGCTTAAGCAAACATGCGTTTTTTAGGCAAATGACTGTTAATAAGAATATTTTTTTGCATCCACATGGAAACTATAAAAAGAAAAAACAGATGCGCAAAAGACCAATTTGCATTGTATCCCCACAAAGAGTTCCTCTTTAACGAAAATTATTACGGAAAAATTTCTTTAATCGGGAATAACATTGTAATTTTGCGGATACGAAAAGAAAAACCAATTATCAACTTTTAAATAAAATCGTATTATGTCAAAAGTAACTGTAGTAGGCGCAGGAAATGTAGGTGCTACATGCGCAAATGTACTTGCTTTCAATGAAGTAGCAGACGAAGTAGTAATGCTGGACGTAAAAGAAGGCGTTTCAGAGGGTAAAGCAATGGATATGATGCAGACAGCCCAATTATTGGGCTTCGACACGACCTTGGTGGGTTGCACAAACGATTATGCTCAGACAGCCAATTCAGACGTAGTGGTTATCACTTCAGGTATCCCCCGCAAACCGGGCATGACTCGTGAAGAGTTGATCGGCGTGAATGCCGGTATCGTAAAATCAGTAGCTCAAAACATTCTGAAACATTCTCCCAATGCTATCCTCGTTGTAGTTTCCAACCCGATGGACACCATGACCTATCTATCATTAAAAGCTCTGGGATTACCAAAGAACCGCATTATCGGCATGGGTGGCGCTCTTGACAGCTCTCGTTTCAAATACTTCCTCTCTCAGGCTTTAGGATGCAACGCTAACGAAGTGGAAGGTATGGTAATCGGCGGACACGGCGATACAACCATGATTCCGTTGACTCGCTTCGCTACTTACAAAGGTTTGCCCGTAAGCAACTTCCTCTCTGAAGAAAAATTGAATGAAGTAGCTGGTGCCACTATGGTTGGAGGTGCAACTTTAACCAAATTACTGGGCACTTCAGCATGGTATGCACCAGGAGCTGCCGCAGCATTCGTTGTCGAATCCATCCTTCACAACCAGAAAAAGATGATTCCTTGCTCAGTATATCTGGAAGGCGAATACGGTGAATCAGACATTTGTATCGGTGTGCCTGTAATCCTTGGCAGAAACGGCATCGAAAAGATTGTAAAGCTAGAACTAAACGCTGACGAAAAAGCGAAATTCGCAGCCAGCGCAAAAGCTGTTCATGCTACAAATGCAGCTTTGAAAGAAGTAGGCGCTCTCTAAGCCTATACAGATAGAAAAAGTCTATCGGCTACATATTTAATATAAATAATAAGGTAGCGGATATGATGATAGAATGCGGATGAACACAGATTGACACAAAACGAATGAACTTCGCTAGTGTGAATCGTATTCATCCGCATTTTCATAATATCACTTCGAGACAACAAAAACAACTTTTTTCACGATTCATGAAGACACATTATTCTTTTCAGTGCTACAGTTTACTGTTTCTACTATACAAGTTATCCGTCCGGCGTTCGTGTCCCATTCGTCTTTCGTCTGTGTTTTATTCGTCTGCCGAACGAAAGACGAATGCTCGTTTAAAAGAAAAACGATATTTATCAAACAAACAAAGACTAAAATGTAAATGATACTTTAATCCCGATTGTCCACCCCGGGATGGAATTAATTCATCGTTATCCCAAGCCAAAACGCATTGAGAAAGAATCTGGAAATCGAAATATGTATAAAAAATCCGTTTCTATTTGTCTCTATTTAAAAAAGGCTAATTTTTTTTGTAGTTCAATATAAAGTAGATACTTTTGCATCGTTGTTTATGCAATTATTCTTTATAAAAGAAGTATTAAGTAATCCTATTTTTAAGACGTTATACACAATGAAAAAAGTACTGATTCTAACCTTTATATGTTGCTTGGCATCCATGGTTAAAGGGCAAAGCGTTCTCAACTTAGATAGTTGTCGTGCATTGGCTCTCGCCAATAACAAGGATTTGCTGATCAGTAACGAAAAAATAGAAGCCGCATATAATCAGAAAAAGGCCGCATTTACAAACTATTTGCCTGACATCACGGCCACAGGTGCCTACATGCGGAATCAGAAAGAGTTTTCAATCTTAAACAACGACCAAAAAGCTGCACTTTCAGGATTGGGGACCAATATGGCAAACAGTATAGCCGGTCCCTTTCAAGAAGCTGCTCAAGCAATAGTTATCGCTCATCCGGAGATGGCTCCGCTCATTTCTTCTCTTGGGAATTTGGGGCAACAGTTAGGTTCTTCCCTTGTTCCTGCCCTCAACAATGCAGGGAACTCAATAATCGACGCGTTCCGCACAGATACCCGAAACGTATATGCCGGCGCACTCACCCTTACTCAACCCATCTATATGGGAGGGAAAATACGTGCCTACAACAAAATCACCCAATATGCGGAAGAGCTAGCGCGCCAACAACATCATTCGGGCATGCAAGAAGTAATATTGAGCACCGACCAGGCCTATTGGCAGGTGATATCGCTCGCCAACAAAAAGAAATTAGCCGAAGGTTATCTGAAACTTTTGCAACAGCTCGACAGCGATGTAGAAAAAATGATTGCCGAAGGAGTAGCAACGAAAGCCGACGGATTATCGGTACGAGTAAAAGTCAACGAGGCAGAAATGACACTCACCAAAGTTGAAGATGGGCTAAGCCTTGCTCGAATGCTGCTGTGCCAGCTTTGCGGAATCGATCTGAGTACCCCTATCCGTTTGGCAGACGAAGAGATGGACAATCTGCCCGTACTTACACCAGATACTTATTTCGACATGGAAGCAGTTTATGCTAACCGCCCGGAAGTACGCAGTCTGGAACTGGCAACAAACATATACCGCCAGAAAGTAAACGTAACGCGTGCGGAACATCTTCCTTCTCTTGCTCTCATTGGTAACTACGCAGTTACTAACCCTTCGATGTTTAACGGATTCGAAAACAAGTTCAAAGGAATGTGGAATGTGGGAGTCATGCTGCAAGTCCCCATTTGGCATTGGGGGGAAGGGACTTATAAGACCAGAACCGCTAAAGCGGAAGCCCGTATTGCCGAATATCGGCTGCAGGATGCGAAAGAGAAAATCGAGCTGCAGGTAAATCAAGCAGCATTCAAGGTGAATGAAGCCGGAAAGAAATTAGTGATGGCAACCAAGAATATGGAAAAAGCGGAAGAAAATCTGAGGTATGCCACGCTCGGCTTCAAAGAAGGAGTGATTGCCACAAGTAACGTACTCGAAGCACAAACGGCTTGGCTGTCAGCGCAATCGGAGAAAATCGATTCTCAAATCGATGTGAAGCTGACGGAAATCTACTTGAAGAAAGCGCTTGGGACACTTAAATAATATAAAAATCCAAGACAAGACCGGCAAAAGGACTACAGACCGCGCACATAGTCAACTCGCCCGCTTGTCGATAAAAAAATAAAAATTAAAAAGCTAAAATATGACACCTACAAAATCACAAAACAGTAATATGCTACTTGCATTCCTTACTTTATTGGGAGTTATCGCAATCGTTGCAGTCGTTGGTTTTTTCATGCTTCGCAAAGGCCCCGAAATCATTCAAGGGCAGGCTGAGGCTACCGAGTATCGTGTTTCGAGCAAAGTACCGGGACGTATCTTGGAGTTTCGTGTAAAAGAAGGACAGAAAGTAAATGCCGGAGATACTTTGGCAATATTGGAAGCACCCGATGTTATGGCTAAGATGGAGCAAGCACGCGCAGCTGAAGCTGCCGCACGGGCTCAGAATGAAAAAGCTATTAAAGGAACCCGACAGGAACAGATACAAGCGGCCTACGAAATGTGGCAAAAAGCTCAGGCAGGTGTTATCATTGCCGAGAAATCGTACACCCGCATCAAGAATTTGCACGAACAAGGTGTGATGCCGGCACAAAAACTGGATGAAGTGACGGCGCAGCGAGACGCTGCAATCGCCACGGAAAAAGCCGCTAAATCGCAATATACAATGGCAAAAAACGGTGCCGAACGAGAAGATAAAATGGCTGCTGAGGCGTTGGTTAACCGTGCAAAAGGGGCCGTAGCTGAAGTAGAATCGTATATCAAAGAAACATATCTGATTGCCCAGACTGCAGGTGAAGTATCTGAAATATTCCCCAAAGTAGGTGAGTTGGTAGGTACGGGGGCCCCCATCATGAATATTGCCGAATTGGATGATATGTGGGCCACATTTAATGTACGCGAGGATCTGCTGAAAAACCTGACAATGGGAGCAGAATTCGAAGCCATCGTTCCGGCATTGGAAAATAAAACCATCAAACTAAAAGTATATTATCTGCAAGATTTAGGCACCTACGCTGCCTGGAAAGCCACCAAGACAACCGGGCAGTTCGACCTGAAAACATTCAAAGTGAAAGCTTCTCCGATGGAGAAAATAGAAAATCTTCGTCCGGGTATGTCGGTTATCATTAACAAATAATATATGAAAGAAAAAGAAAAGAAATACATCGCTTTGTGGCAAGTCATGCTGCGAGAGTGCCGTCGTCTGGTGTCACGGCCTCTATACCTTTTCAGCATGGTAATCTCGCCTCTATTTTGCTATGTATTCTTTACTACTTTGATGAGTTCCGGACTTCCCGAAGGTCTGCCGGCAGGTGTGGTTGACATGGACAGGTCTGCTAATTCCCGCAACATCATTCGCAATCTGGACTCATTCACTCAAACAGAAATAGTTGACCATTACAGCAATATAGCAGATGCTCGCATCGCATTGCAAAAAGGAAAGATATACGGTTTCTTCTATATTCCCGAAGGACTCTCGGCAGACGCTCAGAGCCAGAGACAACCTAAGGTCTCTTTCTACACCAATTATTCCTATCTTATTGCCGGCTCTTTGCTGTTCAGAGACATGAAGATGATGGGAGAATTGATTTCCGGGGCAGCATCCAGAAGCATGCTTTATGCCAAAGGAGCTACAGAAGATCAAGCTATGGGATTTCTGCAACCGATCGTCATCGACACACATCCGCTGAACAATCCGTGGTTGAACTACTCGGTGTACTTATGTAACACTTTGTTACCCGGTGTACTGATGCTACTCATATTCATGGTAACAGTTTATTCCATTGGCGTGGAAATTAAAAATCGGACAGCACGCGAATGGCTACGAATGAGCAACAATTCCATTTACATCGCATTGGCAGGGAAACTAATACCGCATACGGTTGTCTTTTTCATTATGGGAGCATTCTATAATGTGTACCTATACGGTTTTCTGCATTTCCCGTGCAACAGCGGAATCATTCCTATGTTGCTCGCCACCCTTTGCCTCGTGCTGGCTTCGCAATGTTGCGGAGTGCTTATGATAGGAATATTGCCCACGCTACGTCTTGGGTTGAGTTTCGCTTCATTATGGGGAGTAATCTCTTTTTCCATCTCGGGATTTACATTTCCGGTGATGGCGATGCACCCGATCTTGCAGGCGTTAAGCAACTTGTTTCCATTGCGTCATTACTTTCTCATTTATGTCGATCAGGCACTCAACGGATACAGCATGGCATACTCGTGGGCCAACTACACAGCCCTGTTAATATTCATGATGCTTCCTTTCTTTGTAGTACATCGGTTGAAAGAAGCATTGATTTATTACAAATACATACCGTAAATGAAAGATATAAAATTGAAAGACAAGATAGCCGAGGGTATCAACGACCTGTTTTATATCTGGAAACGGGAGTTTCAAACCACTTTCCGAGACCAGGGGGTACTGATATTCTTCATACTCGTTCCTCTAGGATATCCGTTGCTATATGCCTTCATATACAACAATGAAGTTGTACGCGAAGTGCCCGCAGTAGTAGTCGACGATTCCCGTTCATCATTCAGCCGAGAATATCTTCAAAATATCGATGCCACCCCCGATGTGGACATTGTCTCCTATTGCGCCGACATGAAAGAGGCACAACAGATGCTGAAAGAGCGGAAGGCTTACGGTATCATATATATTCCTGTCGATTTCAACGACAAATTGGTGAAAGGAGAGCAATCTCAGGTGCACATTTACTGCGACATGAGCGGCTTGTTATATTACAAATCGATGCTTATAGCCAATACGACGGTTTCTCTTGATATGAACAAGGATATCAAGATTTCGCGTAGCGGAAATACTACCGACCGACAAGACGAGATTACAACTTATCCGATAGAATATGAAGATATAGCCATGTTCAACCCTACGACAGGGTTTGCAGCTTTCCTTATTCCGGCCGTATTGATACTGATTATCCAACAAACTCTGCTTCTGGGAATCGGGCTTTCTGCCGGAACAGCTCGCGAACACAACCGCTTCCGCGATCTTGTGCCCATCAACCGACATTATAACGGAACGCTGCGAATCGTATTGGGCAAAGGGCTTAGTTATTTTCTGGTATACTCCCTGGTTTCTGTCTATGTGCTTTGTGTGGTGCCGAGAATCTTCAGTCTCAACCAAATCGGGCAACCCGGGACGCTGATTTTGTTTACGCTTCCATACTTAGCAGCGTGTATTTTCTTTGCGATGACAGCCTCCATCGCTATCCGCAACCGCGAAACCTGCATGTTGCTTTTCGTGTTCACTTCAGTTCCGTTGTTGTTTATCTCGGGCATTTCATGGCCCGGTTCCGCTATTCCGGCATTCTGGAGGTATGTTTCTTACATATTTCCGTCTACATTCGGCATCAACGGATTTGTACGAGTCAACAATATGGGAGCCACACTGAGCGAGGTTTCTTTTGAATATAAAGCCTTATGGATCCAAGCCGGCTTTTATTTTCTTAGCACTTTCTGGGTATATCGCTGGCAGATTCTGATGAGTCGCAGACACGCCATTGAAAGATACAGAGAGCTGAAAGAAAAAAGAGAACTTAAGAAGCGGCCTTAAACCTCGGAATAAAAGTGCCAATACTCCGTGCAAGTATAACCTAAAGCAATTCCACTTTCAACTTTTCTGCCACTTCTTGACTGATAGACTCACAATTTTATAATTGGTTATCGGATAAGAAGAATGAATCAAAAGAACCGCAGAAAAGCTGAAAGTGAATATTGCCGTCGAACTGTTCATGCTCAATCAGGCAACAGTCTGACAATCCGGTATAGGATTTGGAACTATCAAGGCAATCTTACCGTCGATAGAAAACGATTTCTTCGACTTAAAGGAGAGAGCCCTTCAACCTCATATATCGGGTAAGGGATGAAAAAGAGAAGATAGAATGAACACGACCGAATTCGTGACATTTAAAACTTCTCTAATATTCTTTATTGGTGTTGTATAATTCTGACTAAAAAGATATTCTACTCAACTATTCTGTTGAGCCATATTTTTTAAAGGGGATCTAGCTATTATGATAAAAAAGCTACCTCATCTTAAAGAGCAACTCGCCACCCTTAAGGATTTCCTCATGAGAAATACTCTTTTTCTCATATTTTTTACCATTCAAAAATATAGAGTCCACATATTTATGCTCAGCAGAAAAATTCTCGGCAATAACAGTAAATGTTTTATTCCCGGGAAGATGTAACATTATTTTCGGCAATTGCGGAGCGCCAAACACATACTCGCCACTAACGGGATCGACAGGGTAGAATCCCATTGCAGTAAACATATACCAGGCAGACATTTGTCCGCAATCGTCATTGCCACAAAGTCCGTCGGGTTCATTTCGATATTGAGTTGTGAAAATTTCGCGCACTAATTCCTGAGTACGCTCCGGACGGCCAGCTAAAGTATAAAGATAGGCCACATGATGACTGGGTTCGTTGCCATGGGCATACTGACCGATTAATCCTGTCACATCGGCCTGCGAAGTCTCCAGCTTTACCGTAAACACAGAATCCAATTTATTCAAAAAAGCCTCTTCACCACCGAAAAGAGAAATCAGTCCCGGAACGTCGTGCTGTACGTGCCATGTATATTGCCAAGCGTTTCCTTCCGTATAGTCCCCTCCGCTACTTTCCGCATGTCCGACTTCACTTGGGTTGAAAGGAGACTTCCAAGTTCCATCAGCTTTACGCGGACGCATGAAGTTAGTTTCTCGGTCGAAAAGATTCTTATAATAATCCGCCCGTTTTGCAAAATAAGCGGCATCTTTCTTTTTCCCAAGGCGACTTGCCATATCAGCAGCTGCATAATCATCATAAACTGACTCCAATGTAGAAGATACCGATTCTGCTTTAGTCAAATCTGTAGGGAAGTAGCCATACTCCGTATACACCTCCCAGTCGGACTTCAACGGATGAGAAACTGTCTGAGTCCGTTTTACCATTTCAAAAGCTCTTTCAGCATCAAATCCCCGAAAACCTTTTCGGTAGGCTTCCGCAATCACAGAAACTCCATGGTTACCAATCATACAGAAGTTCTCCTTACCCCACAAAGCCCAAATAGGTAAAAAGCCTTGTACCTCTCCTTGCTCTATAAGCGAATTGACAAAGCCATCCACATGTTCGGGAACCATCAAAGTGTAGAATGGATGGGCCGCACGGTATGTATCCCACAAAGAGAATGTAGAATAAAACACACCAGCACCCGCCTTAACTATAGAATCTGCCGCATTGCGATAATATCCGTCTATATCAGATATTTGATTCGGTTGAATCAGCGTATGATAAAAGCAAGTATAAAAATTCACTTTTTCATCATCTGTTCCTTCAACTTCAATACGACTCAAATAACTATTCCATTCGTCATGAACAATTCCCTTTACTCCTTCAAAATCCCAGGCAGGAATTTCTGCTTCCATATTTTTCTTCGCCCCCTCCACACTCGTTGTAGAAAGGGAGACCTTCATCAAAAGCTCTTCGCCCGGTTTTAGATCAAAGCTTGCGATAATCCGCTTCCCTTGTTCTGCTTCCCCCATTGGCAAATAAAGAGAGTCGACAACGGGACGGTTAAATTTCATCACGAAGAAGTAATCCTGATTCACCCACACCGTATTATTCACATGTCCGGTCAATGTATAAGCGTCTTTCCAAGCCATCTCGCAACTATTCACCTGAGAATGATATTGTTCTTCCGTCCAGGCCGGTCCGTGCTGCAAATCGATTAGCAAAGAAGCCGAATCTGCTTTATGAAAAGTATATCGATGGAAAGCCGTATGAACCGAAGCTGTTAGCTCTACCTTTACCTGAGGATCCATAAGCTCCACAGTATAATATCCCGGGGACGCACTCTCTTTTTCTTTCAAAAAACGGCTGCGATAAGCATCCCACGAACGTTCACGTACACCGGTCACAGGCATGATCAATATGTCTCCCAGATCCATACAGCCGGTTCCGTTCAGATGAGTTTGCGTGAATCCCCAAATCAAAGAATCTTGATACGTATATTCCGAACAATACCTCCAGCCCACTGCACCTGTTACCGGACTAGTTTGTATCATTCCGAAAGGATAGCAAGCTCCCGGAAATGTGTGTCCGTTATCAGCAGCGCCTATAAACGTATTTACATACCGGGTATAATCTTTTATTTCTATCTTTTCTGGTTTAAAACAAGATGTATATAAAAAAAGAACAGCCAGAACTACAACTGGAAAAAGAGATTTTCTTTTCATGATAAAGAATTATTAAAAAAATACGCAAGGCAAAGATAAAAAGCTTTTTTGGCATAACCAACTAACAAACTTGTATTTCAATGTGACAAAACAAAAAAACGTGCGACTTATTGGGGAAATATCAACTCAATTATTTATCTTTGTTAGCTTAAAAGTTAGTTGGCTATAAAAAACGAAAGGTATTATGAAAGATTTCTTTAAATTTACGCTTGCCACTGTAACCGGAATCATTTTGTCGACTATTCTATTATTTATTATCGGCATTATCACATTGTTCGGTATCGTATCGGCATCAGACAACGAAACGACAGTGAAAGAGAACTCGGTAATGATGCTCAATATGAGAGGAACACTAGTCGAACGTACTCAAGAAAATCCTATAGACATACTGTCCAAGTTGATTAAAGAGGATACCGAAACCTACGGATTGGATGACATCCTTGCCTCAATCAAAAAGGCAAAAGAAAACAAGAACATTAAAGGTATATACCTGCAAGCCTCTTACCTAAGTACTTCGTACGCTTCTTTGCAAGAAATACGAAACGCACTGCTTGACTTTAAAGAAAGCGGTAAATTTGTAATTGCTTACAGCGACACATATTCACAAAAGCTTTATTATCTTTCAAGCGTAGCAGATAAAGTTTTGCTAAACCCTAAAGGAGTCATTGAATGGCGCGGCATTTCCTCTACCCCTTTATTCTATAAAGATCTGCTGAAAAAAGTGGGAGTAGAAATGCAGATATTCAAGGTCGGTACTTACAAATCTGCCGTAGAACCATTTATCTCTACAGAAATGAGTACAGCCAATCGCGAACAAGTAACCGAGTTTATTAATTCCGTGTGGAAACAAATCACAAAGGACGTGTCTGCATCCCGGAATATCTCCGTTGATTCTCTTAATGCTTATGCCGACCGGATGTTGATGTTTTATCCGGCAGAAGAAACGATAAGCGCAGGATTAGCAGATGCATTGATTTATCGCAACGATGTCCGTAACTATCTAAAAAAAATGATGCGAATAGATGAAAAAGCCTCTTTACCAATACTTGGATTAAATGATATGATTAATGTAAAAAAGAATCTCCCTAAAGATAGAAGTGGCAATATTGTGGCTGTTTACTATGCTTCCGGAGAGATCACAGACAATCCGATATCCGGTGCAACCAATGAAGGTATAGTAGGAAATAAAATGATTCGCGATCTTCGCAGACTGAAAGAAAATGAAGATATAAAAGCCGTTGTACTGCGCGTCAACTCACCAGGTGGAAGCGCCTTTGCATCCGAACAAATATGGCATGCGGTAAAAGAGTTGAAAGCTACCAAACCAGTCATTGTGTCAATGGGAGATTATGCCGCATCAGGAGGGTATTATATCTCTTGCATAGCCGACACAATTGTTGCCGAACCGACTACCTTAACCGGCTCTATCGGCATCTTCGGAATGATTCCCAACATAAAGGAGTTGAGCGAGAAGATAGGCATTACTTACGATGTGGTAAAAACCAACAAATATTCTGATATAGGCAATATAATGCGCCCCTTTAATGAGGACGAGAAAGCTCTCATTCAAATGACAGTATCTCAAGGATACGACACTTTTATTGCCCGATGCGCAGAAGGGCGCGGTATGACCAAAGGAGCAATTGAAAAGATAGCTGAAGGGCGTATATGGACAGGAGAAACAGCACAAAAACTGGGTTTGGTTGACGAGCTTGGAGGAATAGATAAAGCATTGGAGATTGCTGTATCCAAAGCCGGAATAGATAGATATACCATTATATCTTACCCGAAAAAGAAAGACTTTTTTTCTTCTTTATTCGAAAGCGCACCGACCAATTATATAGAATCTCAGCTGCTGAACAGCAAACTAGGAGAGTATTATCAATCATTCGGGTTATTGAAAAACCTGAAAGAGAAATCGGCGATTCAGGCACGAATCCCTTTTGAACTGAACATGAAATAAAATTAATAGATGGACGAACACTTTACCAAGATACACAAGTGGCTCTACCCTGTTTCGTGGCTTTACGGAGCAGTGATTAGAATAAGGAATAAATTCTTCGATTGGGGATTTCTCCAATCAAAGAGTTTTGACGCTCCAATTATTTGCATCGGCAATCTGGCTATAGGGGGCACGGGCAAAACGCCTCACACCGAATATCTGATAAAGCTTCTTCATAAAAAGTATCACATAGCGGTTTTGAGCCGGGGGTACAAGCGTAAAACCAAGGGATATATAAAGGCTACCGCAGAAAGTACTGCACATACCATTGGTGACGAACCTTATCAAATGTATGCTAAATATCCGTCTATCGTAATGGCTGTTGATGAAGACCGGTGTCACGGTATCGAAAAGTTACTGGCTTTGAAAGAACCAACAGTAGATGTTATTTTACTTGACGATGCTTTTCAACACCGCTATGTCAAACCGGGACTAAATATATTGCTAACTGACTACAACCGTTTATTCTGCGATGACACTTTACTTCCGGCCGGACGACTTCGCGAACCTGTAGATGGCAAAAATCGGGCACAAATAGTTATTGTCACCAAGTGTCCGGAAAATATCAAACCAATTGATTATAACATTATTACCAAGCGAATAGCTCTTTATCCATATCAGCAACTCTATTTCTCATCGTTCCGCTATGGGGATTTGGAACCTGCATTCCCGGACGCACAGGGTATACGTGGAGGAAATGGATTTATTCCTTTATCCGCTTTGAGTAATACAGAAGTTGTATTGGTCACTGGTATCGCCTTTCCTACAGACATTAAGGAAAAGTTGGATAAACATTCCGCCAAAGTAGAAATGATTTCTTTTGATGATCACCATCAATTTACTCATCGCGATCTGCATTTTATAAAAAAACAGTTTCAAAAGTTAAATAGCAAGGAACGGTTGATTGTTACCACAGAAAAAGATATCAGTCGCTTGATTATGAATCAGACATTAGACGAAGGTCTAAAACCCTTCATCTATATTATCCCCATTGAAGTTGAAATATTGCAAAATCTACAAAATAAATTTAACCAACATATCATTAATTATGTTAGAGAAAATTCAAGAGACCGCATCTTATCTGAAAGAAAAGATGCGCACTTGTCCTGAAACAGCAATCATACTTGGAACAGGACTTGGAAGTTTGGCAAGTGAAATTACCGAGAAGTATGAAATAAGCTACTCGGATATCCCTAATTTCCCGTTATCTACTGTCGAAGGGCACAGTGGAAAACTAATTTTCGGGAAACTAGGCAACAAAGAAATTATGGCTATGCAGGGGCGTTTCCACTATTACGAAGGTTATTCTATGAAAGAAGTGACTTTCCCGGTGCGTGTAATGCGTGAACTCGGTATCAAGACTTTGTTTGTTTCAAATGCCAGTGGAGGAACTAATCCTAATTTTGGAATCGGTGACTTGATGATTATAACCGACCACATCAACTACTTCCCCGAACATCCTCTGCGAGGCAAAAACATTTCTTATGGACCGCGATTCCCGGATATGAGTGAAGCGTATAACAAAGAACTGATTCGTAAAGCAGATGCGATTGCCCGCGAAAAAGGAATTAAAGTGCAGCATGGGGTTTACCTTGGTACGCAAGGTCCGACGTTTGAAACTCCTGCGGAATACAAGATGTTTCATATTTGGGGAGCTGATGCAGTTGGCATGTCTACCGTGCCCGAAGTAATTGTAGCCAATCATTGCGGGATTAAGGTTTTTGGTGTTTCCGTTATTACCGATTTGGGTGTAGAGGGAAAGATCGTAGAAGTAACTCACGAAGAGGTACAAAAAGCAGCAGATGCAGCTCAACCCAAGATGACGACTATCATGCGCGAACTCATTAACCGTGCTTAACATTAATGCTTGTTTATGAGAACGGAAATATCAACCCTCGGTGAGTTTGGCTTGATTGCCCACCTCACCAAGGGGATCAAATTGGAAAACGAATCCAGTAAATACGGAATAGGCGATGATGCGGCGGTTCTTTCTTACCCCTCGGAGAAACAAATATTAGTAACTACAGACCTCCTTATGGAAGGTGTACACTTCGACTTGACCTATGTTCCTCTGAAGCATTTAGGATATAAGTCTGCAGTAGTGAACTTCTCTGATATTTATGCCATGAATGGCACACCAAGACAAATTACAATATCTCTTGCCCTTTCTAAACGTTTTTGCGTAGAAGATATCGAAGAGTTTTATGCCGGAGTGCGTCTGGCTTGTCAACAATACCATGTGGATATCGTGGGAGGAGATACCAGTTCGTCTTTAACAGGACTTGCCATAAGCATTACCTGTATTGGAGAAGCCGATAAAAATAAAGTCGTTTATCGGAATGGAGCTAAAGAGACTGATCTTATCTGTGTCAGTGGAGATTTGGGAGCTGCATATATGGGATTGCAACTTTTAGAGCGCGAAAAGACTGTTCTTAAAGGTGAAAAAGATATTCAACCGGATTTTTCCGGCAAAGAATATTTGCTTGAACGCCAACTAAAACCTGAAGCCCGTAAAGACATCATTGAAAAGCTTGCTGCAGCTAATATTATTCCAAGCTCGATGATGGATATATCCGACGGTTTATCATCAGAGCTTCTTCATATTTGCAAGCAAAGCAATGCAGGTTGCCGTATATATGAGGAGCATATTCCGATTGACTATCAAACAGCGGTCATGGCTGAAGAGTTTAATATGAATTTAACCACCTGTGCAATGAACGGCGGTGAAGACTATGAACTTGTATTTACTGTATCTATTGCTGATTATGATAAAGTTTCTCAGATAGAAGGGATCCGTTTGATCGGACATATCACCAAACCCGAATTAGGATGCGCATTGGTCACGCGTGATGGGCAGGAATTTGAGTTAAGAGCTCAAGGGTGGAACGCTTTGAGAAAAAAGTAATAAAACAATCAATAATATAATGAAAACTATATTACTTTCTTTTTATCAGCAGTTTTTATTTATAATCTACTTGTAGATTCCAAAATTTTCATTACCTTTGCACCCGCAAACAAAAAGGTGCCATAGCTCAGTTGGTAGAGCAAAGGACTGAAAATCCTTGTGTCCCCGGTTCGATTCCTGGTGGCACCACTTTGAAGAAAGTCACAGAACGTTGTAAATAAATAATTTACAGCGTTTTTTGTTTGTCTTCGGTAAAACATAGGTGAAACATTTTAATTTAGAGAAAGAAGAAAAAGGACCCAGTTTCTATTTTTGGGGGATTTAACATATTAAGATTTCATGGATTTTTTATTATTGCTGTCCGGTAAAACTTCTTCTGTCGTATA